>JAUIAC010000265.1 GCA_030425545.1 bacterium
CGGCCTTCGCGCGCGCCTTCGCGGCCGCCTTGGCCTTGCGCTTGTCCGCAGCCTCGGCCTTCGCGCGGGCCTTCGCGGCTGCCTTCGCCTGGCGACGCTCTTCGGCGGCGGCCTTCGCGCGGGCCTTTGCGGCCGCCTTCGCCTTGCGCTTGTCCTCTGCCGCGGCCTTGGCCCGGGCGGCGCGCGCCGCCTTGGCGGCCTTGGCCTGGGCCTTGGCCTCGGCGCGCAGGCGCGCCTGCTCTTCGGCGTGGCGACGCTTGGCTTCGCGCTTGCGGCGCGCGAGGTCCGCCTCGGCCTGCTTCAGCCGGGCCTCCTCCTCGGCGTGGCGCTTCGCCAGCGCGGCGCGGTCGGCCGCCGTGGTGGCGGCCGGGCGGGGCGCAGGTCGCGGCACGGCGGCGGCCTTGGCCGGCGCCTTCCCGGCGGCGGGCGCAGGCGTCGCCGGCCTGGCCGTCACCGCGGGAGCCGGCTTCGTCGTCGGGGCTGCGCGGGCCGGCGCGGGCTGTCCACCGGAGGGCGCCGCAGCCGGGGCCGCGGCCGAGGGCGCCAGCTGTGCGCCGGCACCGCCGCCCGCTGGCGCCGGGCCGGTCGCCGAGGGCGAAGGCGAAGGCGAGGCAGCGTCAGGCGCTCCCGCGGCCGCCACCGCGCTCGGGTCCCCAGGCGCGCCCAGCTTGACCGGGTCCGGGCGCATCCGCGGCAGCAGGAACCAGAAGCTGTTGGCCGACGCGGTGCGGATGCACGTGCCGACCCACTCGGGGCCGGTCGGTGGGCTCACCTGCCGCAGGCCGGCCACGGCGTCGCAGCCGTGCCCCGGCGCGCTGCGGCGCATGATCATCGACGCGCGCTTGGCGTCGACGCCCTGGTCCGCGGCGACGTGCAGCGTGCCGAGCACACGGGTGGGCTGCGGCAGCGTGGAGGGGTCCTCGACCACGACCACGGGGGTCTTGAAGGTCAGCCGCCGCGCAAAGGAGCCGTCGGCGGCGGGCTCGAAGCGCGCGCCGCCGCAGCTCGCGCTCGCGGCGCAGACGGCCACCAGTCCGACGACCCGGGTCCAACGGAGACCGCCGCGGCCCGTGGCCCGACGTGCGTGTGTGTTCTTCATAGCGGTCACAGGTTGTAGAAGTAGGAGACGTTCCACTGAAACGACGAGCTGTCAGCGGCGATCCCGTACAGGTAGGTCGCCTCCACGAAGAGCCCGGACGTCGACCCCAGCTTGACGCCGCCCGTGCCTCCGAAGAGCTGGTTCGTGCCGCCCCCGCCCGTGCCGCCTTCGTAGCGGAACACGCCCTTGGGCACCGCGTAGACCGTGAACCACTGGGTCAGGTCGAAGCTGCCGTACACCGGCAGCACCACGTCGACGATGTTGAGCTTGGTCTCTTCGCCGTTGACGGTGAGCGTGCCCTGGAGCCCGCCGAGGGCGAGCCCGACGGCGACGGCCGCCCGCGGGTCGACGTAGGCCTGCCACTTGGCGTCGATGCCGGACCAACCCAGGCCCGTGCGCACCCCCACGTCGACGTTCTCGACGAGGCCGTAGCGGGCGGTCGCCTCGAGCAGAAAGCCGCTCATCTGCCCGCCGGCCAGGTCCATGCTGCCGGTGCCAACGGACACCTGGTACTCGCCCTTGGGCAGGGTTCGCGCGGTCTGCAGCGAGGCCATGCTCATGCAGCCCGAGGCCAAGAGGCACGCGGTCACACACAGGGCTGTGGCGAGCCGAGAGGGAGGTGGCGTGGGGGCGCGCATGCGATCTCCAGAGCGCGGGCCTCGTGAGGGCTACCCGCGCGCAGGTCGCCTCGGCGGGGAGCCTCCGGACGACGTGAGGGTGCAAACGGTCGCGCGTGGGCGCGCAGCTCGTCAGTTTCGCTGGCCACTGTGGCACAGAGGTCTCGGCGGCGGCAAACGTCGCGCCGGGAGCGCCAACCTCCCGGCGGCCCGGCCAAACGTGGACGCGTTGGCCCACGTGGGGGCCGGCGCAGCGGGCCGGCGCGCTTCCCTTCCTGGCCAGACTCCGCTACTGCGTGACCATGAGCGGACCCGACCAGCCTTCAGTCGTCGTCGTCGGAGCTGGGGCCGCGGGGCTCACCGCGGCCCTCTTTGCGGCGCGGGCGGGCGCCAGGGTCACGCTGCTGGAGAGCGGCCGAAAGCCCGGGCTCAAGATCCTCGCCAGCGGCGGCGGCCGGTGCAACGTGCTGCCCTCGGAGGCCGCCCTCTCCGACTTCTTCACCCACGGCTCCGACAAGGCGATGCGCAACGTGCTCCGCGGCTGGCCGCTGGACGCCGTGACCCGCTTCTTCACCGACGACCTGGGGCTGCCGCTCAAAACCGAAGCCACAGGCAAGGTCTTTCCCGTGAGCGACCGGGCCAGAGACGTGCTCGACGTGCTGCTGCAGGCCTGCGCGGACGCCGGGGTGACGCTGCGCACGCGCTCGCGGGTCCACGACCTGCGCTGGGAAGCGGACGCCGGGGACGCCGAGGAAGCCCAGGCAGCCACAGGGCCCGCTGGGGTGTGGCACCTGCGCTTGGACGACCAGCCCGCCCTGCAGGCGCGCCGGGTGATCCTGGCGACAGGGGGGCTGAGCTTGCCCAAGTCGGGCAGCGACGGCACCGGCTGGCGCGTGGTCGAGCGGCTGGGACACACGCTCACGCCGCGCTTCCCTGCGTTGGTGCCGATCACCGTCTCGGACGCCGGGTTCTCGGGGCTCTCGGGGGTGAGCGTGCCGGTGACCCTGGAGGTCACGGACGCCGGCAAGCGCGTCGCGGTGGAGACCGGCGACCTGCTGATGACGCACCGAGGGCTCTCAGGGCCGGCGGTGCTGCAGATCAGCCGTCACCTCGCCTGCCCGGGCGCTGAGCAGCGTGCGCTGACGCTGCGCTGGCTCGACCGCGACTGGCGCGCTGACCTGGGGGACGGGAGCGCGGGACGCACGGCCGGGGCCGCGCTGCGAAGCGCCCTGCCCCGTCGGCTGGCCGACCTGCTGCTGCGGCGCGCCGACGTGGCGCCCGAGGCGCGACTCGCCACCCTGCCCAAGCACCAACGCAAGGCCCTGCTGCGGCAGCTCGAGCGCTGCCCGATCCCGTGGACGGGCACGGAGGGGTACAAGACCGCGGAGGTCACCGCAGGCGGCGTGCCGCTCTCGCAGCTCCACCTGAAGACCCTGGAGAGCCGCGTCGCCCCAGGGCTGCACCTGTGCGGGGAGCTGCTCGACGTCACCGGCCGGCTCGGCGGCTACAACTTCCTGTGGGCCTGGGTCAGCGGACGGCGGGCCGGGGAAGGCGCCGCTCGACTCGCGCGCTGAGGGGCGCCGGGCGTCAGAGCCCCTGCACCTTGGTCAGGATCTCGCGCATGATCTCGCTGGTGCCACCGCCGATGGTGATCAGCCGGGCGTCCCGCCAGATGCGGGTGACCTCGGTCTCGGCCATGTAGCCCATGCCCCCGTGCAGCTGCAGACAGCGGTCCGCCACGCGGATCGCGAGCTCGCCACAGAAGAGCTTGGCCATGGAGATCTCGCGGATCGCCATGTCGTCGCCCTGCCTCGCCAGCTCCGTGGCGCGATAGGCCAGCTGACGGCCCGCCTCGAGCTCGGTCTCCAGCTGGACCAGCATGTGGCGCACGGTCTGGAAGCCGGTCAGCGGCTTGTTGAAGGCCTTGCGATCGCGACACCACTGCACGGTCATGTCCAGGCAGCGCTGCGCGCCGGCGATGGTCGAGAGCGCGCCCACCAGCCGCTCCCCCTGGAAGTTCTGCATGATGTAGACGAAGCCCATGTTCTCCGACCCGAGCAGGTTCCGCGCCGGGATGCGGCAGTTGTCGAAGGCGATCTCCGCGGTGTCGGAGCAGTGGTTGCCGACCTTCTCCAGCTTCTTGGTGACCCGGTAGCCCTTGGTGTCGGTGGGGAAGAGCACGAGGCTGATGCCGCCGTAGCCCTCGCCACCGGTGCGCACCGCGAGCGTGATGAAGTCGGCTCGGGTGCCGTTGGTGATGTAGGTCTTCGCGCCGTTGATGACGAGGTCGTCGCCGTCGCGCACCGCGGTCGTGCGAATCGAGGCCACGTCGCTGCCCGCGTCGGGCTCGCTGATGCCGAGGGCGGCGATGGCCTCGCCCTGCACCGCCGGCGCCCAGAAGTTGCGCTTGTGGTAGTCGTCGCCGATCTCGCCGATGACGGGGGTCGCCATGTCGCTCTGCACCAGCAACGCCATGGCCAACCCTGCCATGCCGCAGTGCGCCAGCTCCTCGGCCCAGCAGGCGCTGTACCACCAGTCGAGCCCCAACCCGCCGTAGGCCTCGGGCACGCGGATGCCCAGGAAGCCGAGATCCGCAGCCTGCTTGAACACCTCCCGCGGGAAGAGGCGCGCGGCCTCCCACTCCTCGGCGTGGGGGTAGAGCTCCTGCACACACCAGTCGCGGACCGACTTGCGCAGCGCGTCGTGCTCCTCGGTGAACTGGGGGTAGCGGCGGTAGCGCATGCTGGTGAACTCGGACATCCGGAGCCTCCTGGGGTGCACGGGGACAGCGCGAGCGCTGATGGGGCTGGGGCGGTTGCACCCTCGCCGGGGACCCGCACGGGGACGAGACCGCGACGTGGGCCGGCTGGAGTGTGGGGCGCAGGGTACGGACCCCGGCTTCCCCGGGTCAACGCGTGGCGGTGCCCATGACACCCAGACACCCAGATGCCCAGACACCCAGACACCCAGACGCCCGCCGCCTCAGGGCAGGTCGAGCACAGAGCCCCGAGGATCGAAGCCAGCGGCGTCCTCCGCCGACACGGGCTGCAGCTCGTCGTCGCCGTGGACTTCGAGGTAGTCGCTGCGCATCCCGTGGCAATAGTCCCGCACCGCGCAGCGATCGCAGGCCGCGACAAAGCTGCCCTGCTCGATCGACGAGGTCTCCAGCATGAACACGTGGCCGCCGGGGTTGACCACCGCCAGCTCCATGCCCGCCGCGTCGAACTGCATGCTCCAGTACGCCGGCGGCACGGCGCAGTGCGGGGTGTTGAGGCTGCAGAACGTCGACCCGTGCGCGAGGGCGACGTCGTGGGCCGCCATCAGCGCGTCGCGGCAGTCGGCCATGCGCGGCACCAGGCGGCGCAGGTCGCGGCTCCCCTGATCGACCAGCGAGAAGAGCCACACGTTGAAGTGCACCAGCCCATGCTCGCTGTACCAGCGCACCAGCTCCGGCATCTCCTGGCAGTTGCGCGAGGTCATCAAGATGTCGCCCTCGAGGCGGGGGCGCGTGGCCGCTGGCAGGTGGTTGAGGCGGGCGAGGCCCTCCTGCAGGAGTCGGTGCGACCCCGGGGTCCGGTTCAGCGCGTCGTGGACCTTGGGGTCGAGGCTCTTCAGCAGCAGGTTGACCTCGTTCATGCCCGCGGCGACGGCCTTCTCGGCGAAGCCCTCGTAGCTGAAGAGCATGCCGTTGGTCTGGACCTTGATGCGCTGGTAGCCCAGGTGCTTGGCGAGCCGCAGGGTCTTGAAGAAGTCGCGCCGCAGGGTGGGCTCGCCGCCGGAGAGCCACAGGTGCTGAGCACCCTTGGCTCGGCCCCAGCGCAGCCAGCGCTGCACCTCCGGCCAGTCCATCTGAGACGAGGCCTCAGCGGAGCACGAGAAGCAGCCCGAACAGCGGCAGTTGCAGGCGAACCCAGGTGAGATCTCGAACCAGCGCATGGCACCCCAGGAGCGGTGCGCTCCGGTGTTGGGTGGCGACGGCATGCTTGTTGGGCGCTGTGGGCGGTTGGGGGCCGCGTGTGGGATCGCGCCGCTCGAGCGTAGCACAGTTGGCGGATCGGTCATCGACGACTTCCCTCCAAGGGTTCGAGACCATGGAGGTCTCCGGACAGCGTCACCGTCTCGCCGGAGGGGTCGGTCACCCGCTCGCCGCGATCCTCAGCGGCGCTCGGCAGCGCGGACGGGAGCGTCTTCGGCGACGCCGCGACACGGCGCGCGAGCTGCGCCCGTCCGGCGCCGTCACGGGCCGCGCCCACCGCTGCCGCCAGCGACGACGCGAGCCCGGCGGGCGGGTCGGCGGCCAGGCAACGCTGGAGCCACGGGCCGTGCGGGCCGGCACCGGTGAGCGCGGCCGTGACCCCGGAGGCGTCGAGCGCCCACGCCGCGGCGCGCGCATGCCAGTCCGGGCCCGGCCCCAGGGGCGAACGCCCGGTGAGCGTGCGCGCCCAGAGCAGGCCCAGCTGCTGGAGGTCGTTGGCGGCGCTGCGCGGGAGGTCCGCGGCGGCGGCCGGGTCGAGGAACGCCGGGGTCCCGGTGCGCGCGGGGCGGTCGGGGCGCTCCGGGCACGTGGCGAGGCCAAAGTCGGTGAGCCAGGCGCGGCCGCTGGTGTCGACGAGCACGTTGCCCGGAGCGAGGTCGCCATGGAGCACGCCGGCTGCGTGACAGCTGGCGAGCGCGCCCGCCAGGTCCGCGACCAGGGTCGCCGCCTCGGCTGGGGCCAGCACGCCCGTCGTCAGCAGCCCGCGCAGGCTGGCGCCGTCGATCTCCGGCAGCACCACGTAGGGCACGCCCGCGACCTCCCCCGCCGCCAGCAGCCGGGGCACGTGGGCCGACTGGACCCGCGACAGGGCCGCCGTCTCAGCCTCGAAGGCGCCCGCGGCCGCCGGCAGCAGGAAGGGGAGCGCCCGCTTCAGCGCCAGCGCCTGCGCGGCGCCGGCCCACGGTGGCTCCACGCCCCTGGCGCGGCGCACCTCGGAGAAGCCCCCGAGCCCGAGGAGCGCGCCGAGGCGCCACGGGCCGAAGGTCAGCTCCGCCGCGCCGCCGCCCGCCGCTGTCACAGGGCGCCCCAGCTGCGCAGCTTGTTGTAGAGGGTCCCGCGGTCGATGCCGAGGCTGAGCGCGGTCTGTCGCTTGTTGCCCTCGAGCTGCTCGAGTCGATCGAGGATGATGCGCTTCTCCAGCTCCGAGAGCGTGCCTTCGGTGGGCAGCTCGCCGGGCCCGCCCCCGCGGGTGCTGCTCGGCGACTTGCCGCTGCGCTCCAGCAGCGGCGCCACGTCGGGGGCGTCGAGCGTGTCGGCCTCGGCGAAGATGCAGGCGCTCTTGAGGAACATCTCGAGCTCGCGGACGTTGCCCGGCCAGGGGTACCGCTGCATCGCCCGCAGCGCCCGCGCGGTCACCCGCGACACGTTGCCGATGCCCGCGTCGCGGTTGCGCGCCAGGAAGACGTCTGTGAGCACGGCGATGTCACCCCGGCGGGCCCGCAGCGGCGGCACGTGCAGGTCGACCACGCGGAGCCGGTACAGCAGGTCCTCGCGGAAGTCGCCCGACTGCACCATGTCGTCCAGGTCACGGTGGGTCGCCGCCAGCACCCGCACGTCGACCTTCCGGACGCGGCTGCCGCCCACCCGCGTGAGCTCGCCGGTCTGCAGCACGCGCAGCAGCTTCACCTGCATCGACAGGGGCATCTCCCCGATCTCGTCGAGAAAGAGGGTGCCGCCGTCCGACTGCTCGAAGAGGCCGCGCCGCTCGGCCACGGCCCCCGTGAACGCGCCGCGCACGTGGCCGAAGAGCTCGCTCTCCAGCAGGTTCTCCGGCAGCGCGCCACAGTTGATCGCGACGAAGGGGCCGTCTTTTCGGGCGCCGGTGAAGTGGATGGCGCGCGCCACCAGCTCCTTGCCCGTGCCGCTCTCGCCGATGATCAGCACGCTGAAGGGATGATCGCGGACCCGGTCCATGATCGAGAACAGGCGCATCAGCTGCGGAGACCGGCCCTTGATCGCGTCGTAGTCGCTCCGCCGCGCGAGCTCGTGCCGCTCGGCCGCCAAGGCCTCGCGCGCGCTGCTCAGGGCGTCTGTGGTGCTGTCGAGCTGCTCCTGCAGCTGTTCGTTGAGCGCGTCCACCTCGGCCTTGCTGCGGGCCAAGGCCGCCTCGCTGCGCTTGTAGCGCGCGATCAGCCGAGCTGTGTGCAGGGCGATGGCCGCCTGGGACGCCAGCGCCTCGAGCACCGCCGCCTGCTCGTGCGAGAACGCCCCAGAGGTGAAGCGGTTGTCGACGTAGAGCACGCCAATGGTCCGGCCGCGCAGGTTCATGGGGACCGAGAGGATCGACCGCAGGTTGGCCGTGTGCACGCTGTGGTGGCTCTGGTAGCGGGGGTCCGCCTGCGCGTCGAGCGAGAGCACCGGCTCGCCGCGAGCGAAGACCTCGAGGGCGATGGAGTGGCTCAGCTTGTGGGCGGGCTTCTTCAGGTTCTCGTGGTCGAGGTTGCGGGCGACGGCGA
>JAUIAC010000266.1 GCA_030425545.1 bacterium
TCGACCGGGAGCGACGCGGCGCCATCGAGCAGCTGCGTCAGCGCCTGACGCTCGACCTCAGCAACGTCGTGACCGTGCTGCGGGCCGCCGAGTCGGACTTTGACGAGAGCCTGCGTGAAGCGGCGGGGACGGTGCCTGCCGCGCTGCACACCGACCTGGTCGAGCACGCCGCGACGGTGAGCGAGGTGGTCCGGACCCTCTCACGCATCCATCGCTCGGCTCGCGCCACCCACACGGTGGCCGACGAGCCCACCGCGACGGAGATCGCCGCGCAGGACGTCGTCGACGGCGTCGCTCGCATGGTGTCCAACGAGCTCATCGGGGCGGCGCGCCTCGACTACAGCGCGCCTCCGCGGGTCTTCTTGTGGGCTGATCCCGTCGGGGTGATTCGCATCTTGGTGGCCGCGGTCGCGTGGGCCGCCGGCCGGGTGAAGTCGCAGGGCGTGCGTCCTGCGGTGGTTCACCTGCGGGGCCGGCCCGAGGGCGACGCCGTGGCGTTCGAGGTCGCCTTCGCCCTGCCTGGGGCGGGCGAGCTGCTGCGCGGCTGGATGGATCGCGGGCTGGAGGGCGCGTCGTCGGTCCGCAACCCACACCTGCTGACGCTGGTGGTCGCGCCCGAGCTGGCGGCGAAGATGTCGTGTGATCTCAGCGTGCGGGTCGACGGCGACAGCACGGTCATCTCGCTGCGCGTGCCGATCGCCAGCTGACCCGACCCGCTGCAGGCGCTGAGCTCCGGCATGCAGGGCGACTCCGCCAGCCGCCTGGCCCACGCTTCGACCCTCAGGCGTCGCCGAGCCCAATCTCCGCCAGACGCTGCTGCAAGAAGTCGTTGGCCGTCACCGGCCGAAACTTCGGCTCGCCGCCCGTGCGGGCGACGCAGGTGTCGATCGGCGTGAGGTCGACCTCAGGCCGCGGGTGCACGAAGAAGGGCATGGAGAAGCGCCGCTCCCGGCTGTTGTTCGGGTTGACCACACGGTGGGTCGTGCTGCGGAGCAGGCCGTTGGTGCAGTGCTGGATCATGTCGCCGCTGTCGACCACGAACTGCCCGTCCAGGGCGTGAATCGGACGCCACACCCCGTCGCGCTGCAGCAGCTCGAGGCCGCCGCTGGTGGCCTCGCAGAGGATGGTGAGGAGGTTGATGTCTTCGTGCGCAGCCGCCCGAACAGACGAGGGATCACGCTCTGCCGGCACCGGCGGGTAGTGGATGAGGCGCAAGATGGTATCGCCGCCGTCCGACATGTCCCGGAGCAGCTCGGCCTCCTTGCCGATGTAGACCGAGCAGGCCTCCAGCAGCCGAGACGCGACGCTGTCGAGCTGGCCGTAGAGCCGCTCCATGGTGGGTCGAAAGCGCGGAACCTCAGACGGCCACAGGTTCTGTCGCTTCGGGTCGAAGCGCGGGTGATCCTCGCTGAGGTCGCGCCCGACCTGCCAGAACTCCTTCAGGTCCGGCGCGGGGTTGTCCTTGGCGTGCTCCATGCCGTAGCGGGTGAAGGCGCGCTGGCCGCGGCCGCCCTCGATGACGTAGCGGTCCTTGGTGTCCGCGTCGAGCTCGAAGAACTCGGCGACGCAGCTGTACGCGTCGTCGATGAGCGACTGAGCGACCCCGTGGTCTTCGAGGGCGAAGAAGCCGATGTCCACGAGCGCGTCGCCCACGGTCTGCACGAAGTCCGCGCGCTGCGCCGGGGTGCCCTGCGTGAAGTCGTTGAGGCTGACAACGGGGATGGTCTGGTCGCTCATGTTCTCGTCCGCGGTGCGAGGGCCACGCGTCTGCCGGCGGGCGCGTGGTGGCGGTATCCTAGCCACGGGATGCGACTTGACCAGGGTGCATCCCGCAGATTCGTCAAAACGCGCCTCGACCGGGGGGGCGCCACAGGTCCGCCGTCCCGCCAGGGACCCGCCGCGGGGGCGTTGCGATTGCGGCGTGGCCGCGGTTAGGGTGCCTCCATGACCACAGACCGCGCCCGCGATCGCAGCTCTGACCCACCGGCGGCCGACGACGACGCGACGCGCGATCTGACCGCGCCGTCTACGGGCGGTGGGGCGGACGCAGCGGGCGGCGCCACCGTGGACACCAGGCGACCCGCGCGCCGCGCCAAGACGGGGCACATGACCGGCGGCGCCAAGCCCGACGCGCTCTCGACCACGGCGGACAGCGCCACGGTCGCCGCCCGCCCGACCGGCACGGGACGCGAGAGCAGCGGCGCGCGCTCGGCCCCGCGGATCGATCCCGCCGACCGCCGCGGGCACTGGGCCGACGCAGCGCGCCGCGGAGGGGGACCCCGGTTCCTGGACGGCGGGCTGCTCGACGGCCGCTACCGGCTGGTGAAACAGCTGGGCGAAGGCGGCATGGGCTCGGTCTATCTGGTCGACGACCTGCTCCTGCGCCAGCGCTCTGCGCTCAAGACCCTGCACCTCGACCCCAGCAGCCAGGACGAAGACCTCGAGCGCTTTCGTCGCGAGGTGGCCCTGACGCACAACATCCATCACCCCAACGTCGCGCGCACCTACGACATCGGTGAGGCGGGCGGGGTGCACTACCTGTCGATGGAGTGGCTGGAGGGCGAGAGCCTGATGGCGCGGATCAAGCGGGGGGAGCTGCTCGACAGCGCCGAGGCGCGGGCGCTGGCCGTGCCGCTCTGCCGGGGGCTGCGTGCAGCTCACCGCGCTGGCGTCGTGCATCGCGATCTGAAGCCCGCGAACATCATGATGGTCAACGACGAGCGACAGGTGGTGCTCGTGGACTTCGGCATCGCCGCGCACATCCTCGACGACGATGTCGGGATCGTGCCGGCAGAGGACGAGGCCCTGGGCGAGGGCAACGCGTGGCAGGTGACCTCGGCCGGGCGCGGCACGCCAGCCTACATGGCGCCAGAGCAGTGGAATCAGGAGAAGGGCGACGCTCGAACCGACGTCTACGCGCTCGGTGTGATCCTGTACGTGGCGCTGACCGGCAAGGCCCCCTTTCAAGCTGCGACGACTTTTGAGCTGGCCGAGAAGCACCGTGTGGCCCCGGCCCCTGACGTGCGCGAGGAGCGGCCGGAGGTCGACAAGGGCCTCGCGCGGCTGATCCAACGGTGCATGGCCAAGGCGCCGGCGGACCGGCCGCAGACCATGGGCGCGGTGCTCGCGGCCCTGCGCGCGGGGCAACGGCGGCGTGCGTGGGCGCTCGCTTCGCTGATCACGCTGGTGTCCACCGCCCTGGCCGCGGTGGTGCTGCACATGGGCGTCTTCAACATTGCGAAGACGTCCCTGATCCAGGAGATGCAGCCCTCCCTCCGGCGCCTCGCGGAGCTGACCGCCCGAGATCTGCCCAAAGACGACCTGATCAAGATGGGACTCAAGCCGGATCCGCAGAGCCTGCGCTATCGCCGTGTGGAGCGGGTGCTGCAGCGCTTTCGCGCGCGCGACGACGCGATCAAGAGCGTGTACGTCATGGCGCAGCCCGGGCCGCCGAACAAGTTCGTCATCGTGGCGGACAACGACTACCAGACCCACGACGACAACCTGGACGGGGTGATTCAGGACTCCGAGCAAGGGGTCGAGCTGGGGTCCGACTACGACGGCGCGGACTACCCGGCGATGCAGCGGTCTCTCGACACCGGCGAAGCGCAGGCCGACGCCGAGTTCGCGGTCGACGCCTGGGGCGTGAGCCTGTCGGGATACGCGCCTGTGACCCTGCCTGGGGAGTCCAAGCCGCGCATGTTCGTGGGGGTGGACGCCGGCAACGCGCAGCTGAGCACGCTCAAAGCCCGCCTCGACACCGTGCTGGTGGCGCTCGCGGTCGCCTTCGTGCTCGGCTGGGCCGCGCTCACCTGGCCCCTCGCGGGCGGGGGCACGCCGTGGCGGCGGTGGGTGCTCCGACGACTCTCGGCCCGAGAGCCTGAGGCAGGCGTCGACGTTTAGCACACTGCGGCGAGGTGGATTGTCGCCGCGGCGTCAGCCCTTGGTGCGGTCGAGCCCGGTGAGCAGGACCACGTGTCGCGCGGGGAGACGGGCAGCGGCCGCCGCGTGGGACTGCATCAGCCCTGCCAGCCCGGCGCTGCCCGTGGGCGTCACCGGGTGGCCTCCGGCCGCTTCGACGGCGTCCAGCAGCGCGTCCTCACCCGCCACCACAGGCCAACCTCCGCTCGAGATCATGCCGCGGACCAGGGCGCGGCCGTCGTAGGTCTCGTCGTCGAGGATGCCGTGGGCCACGCTGTGCGGGGTCGTCGGCCAGGGCTGCATCCAGCCCCGCCAGTTGGCGGCCAAGAGCGTGTCCAAGGCCTCGATGGACCCTGGAGCCCGCCGGACCCGGTCCAGGGCCGCCGCAGCCAGGTCGGCCGTGCGTTCAGCGACCGCGCGCGCCTGCGCCGGCCCGGCGGTCTCGGCGAGGTTCAGCTGCGCGACACCCGGGTCGTCGAGCAGCGCTGCGACCGCGTGGAGCCACGCGCGCCCCAGCGGCCACGCCCCCGCGGTCTGCACCGTGAACAGGCGCGGCCGGAGCGGGCCGCTGACGTCGAGGCCGCTCGTGGCGCCAATGCCCGCGAGCAGGCCGCGCCACGCGCCGGTGCCGAGCGCCCCGCCGCCCACCTGGACCCAGAGTCCCATGTTCGCGTCGGTGGCCAGGGCCGGGTTCGCCTCGACACCCTGCGTGGCGGACTCCGCCAGCTCCCACCCCACGAGCGCGCCACCCTCCAGGGTCATGCCGTTGTCTGTGCCCTGGCAGCAGAAGGGCAGCGCGCCCTCAGCCACCGCCGCGCGAAAGGCGTTGACCGTTGGGTCGCCGCGCTGACCCGGCACCCGGGGGCACTCCACGACCTGCGCGCCAACGTCGGCGAGCGCGGCCCGCACCGGCGCCTTCACGTCCGTCGGGACGAACACGCGAATCGGCCAGCCAGCGGCGCGCGCGACCGTCGCGGCGGCGAGCGCCGCGTTGCCACAGCTGGCGATGGCGAGCGGCGCGCGCCGACTCAGCCGGCCCAGCCGCTCCTGCGTCAGCAACCACAGCATCAGGCCGAAGACGTGGCGCGTCTTGTGGCTGCCTGCCGGGCCGTAGAGCTCGAGCTTGGCCGTCACGTCGAGCGGGCCGACATCCGCCAGAGGGACGGAGGGCGTGCGCGCCATGGGCCGCCCGCTGACGGCCGCGACCGCGTGGTCCAGGTCACCGACCAGCGCCGCCCAGTCGTCGCGGCTCCAGCCGGCAGCCTCGGCCTGCAGCCACGACGAGAGCTGACTCCGGTAGCGGACGAAGGGGTGGGACGCGCCGGTGTCGACCGCGGGCCGCGGCGCCCCCCGCTGAACCCGGACGAGCACGTGGTCGCTCTCGTGGTCCGCGTCGCGCTTGGGACAGGCGAAAGGGGTCACCGCGGCGGCGCCGGCCGCGTTCAGCTCCGCGCCACAGCCCGTGCACACGAAGGTGAGCGCGCTCGCAGGGTCCTTCGCAGCGTTCCCAGCGCTCGTCGTCGGCGTGTCGCCGCGCGTCACTCCGCGCCTGCCACGCGCGCGTTGAAGTCGTCGATGAGCGCGTCCCACGCCGGCACCAGCGCCGCCAGATCACGCCAGAACCCCTGCTGACGGCGCTGCTCGAAGTCCTCGAGGCTGACGCCCTGCTGCTCGACCCACGTGTAGTAGCCCAGGTTGAACACGCGGTGCTTGTCCGTGTGGCTGAGCTCCTGGAACCAGGCCGTGTTCTGCCCCAGCAGGTGCTGTCCCCACGCCTGCGCCGCGGCCACGGTGTCGAAGCGTCCGCCGAAGCGCTTGGCCAGGATCCCGGCGTGCTCGCTGCCGTAGAGCGCGGCGCCGTCGGTCGCCACGGTGATGACAGCCTGGTGCGGCCCCAGGTCCCAGTAGCGCGCGACCTGGACCGCGGCGAGGATGTTGGCGAGCGACGAGAGCCCGAACGACGACGTGGCGTCGAGCGTGGCCTGCGGCACCCCCTGTCGCTCGGCCAGGTACGCGCGCCCCTCGGGCGTGTTGAGCACGTAGAAGAGCGAGTCGGTCGCCGCGTCGGACACGCCCGCCACCGCGTCGGTGTTCATGACGTTGTGGACGAAGGGCACGTGCTTGTCGCCGATGCCCTGGATGTTGTGCTCGCCGAAGCCGTTGCGCAGCAGCGTCGGGCACTCCACCGCCTCCACAGCGACGATGCGCGCGCCGTGGGCGTCTTTGAGGTGATCGCCCGCCGAGAGCGTGCCGCCGGAGCCCGTCGCCGAGGTGTACGCGAAGAGCTCGAGCCCCGGGTGCTGCTCGGCCACGTGCTGGAAGACGTGCGAGAGCGCGCTGCCGGTGCACAAGCGGTGCGCCAGAGCGTTTCCGAACTCTGCGAACTGGTTGAAGATCACGTTCTCCGGGTCGACGTCGAGCGCGTTGCACGCGTCGTAGATCTCCTTGACGTTGGACTCGCTGCCCGGGGTGCGCACGATGTCCTCGTCGGCGTCGAGGACCCACGACTCGAGCCAGTCGAAGCGCTCGCGGCTCATGCCCTCCGGCAGGATCGCCACGCCGTGACAGCCCATGATGCGCGACACGGCCACGCCGCCGCGGCAGTAATTGCCCGTCGACGGCCAGATGGCGCGGTGGTGGCTGGGATCGAACTGGCCGGTCACCAGCCGCGGCGCGAGGCAGCCGTAGGCGGCGAGCACCTTGTGGGCGGTGATCATCGGGAAGCGCTCGCCCAACGCGACGATGATCGGCGCGTCGACCCCCGTGAACGATTTGGGCAGCACCACGTGGCCAGGCACTGCCGCCAAGGTCTTGCGGTCGGCGGCGTTGTACCAGTGGACCCGAAAGAGGTTCAGCGGGTCGGCGGCGTCGGGGTCGATGTCCGCCAGGCGCGCCTGGATGTCGTCGGGGATCGTCGACGGATCAGCGAGCTGGCTGAAGGTCGGCAGCACGATGCCGCGCTCGCGAAAGCGCGCGATGGTGCGAGCCAGCGTGTCGGGGTGAACAACGTGGGTCTCGAGACCGAGCTGCGTCATGGCGTACTCCTGCGGGTGCGTCGCCACGCAGACGTCGTCGCGGCGAACAAGGTTCGGACGCGCTGGCCCGAAGGGGCGATCGCATAGCGCCCGCGCCCGAGGCGGTCAACCTCGCGCGCCCGCCCGGTCCCTGTCGAGGACCCTGTGCCGCGCTGCTGCGGCGTCGAGATCGCCGTCCCGGATCCACGCAGCGGTGATCCCCAGCCTCAGCCGCGGCCACGGACCACGTGTTGCGGCGCGGGCGGTGTCACGCCACACTGCGCCGCCTTGATCCCCCGCGTGGTCGCAGCGCCGGAGCCGCCCCTCATGTTCGATGTCGTCTCTCATCACGTTCGCGCGCTCCGTCCCAAGCAGTGGGTCAAGAACGTGTTCGTCTTCGGCGCGGTGATCTTCGCCCAGCGGCTCACGGATCAGGCGGCGCTGCTCGCGTCGGCCCTCGCGTTCGCCGCCTTCGCGTGTGTGTCGAGCAGCATCTACCTGATCAACGACACGCTCGACTACGAGCACGACCGGGTGCACCCCAAGAAGTCCAAGCGCCCCATCGCGGCCGGGCTGGTGCAGCGCAAGACGGCGGTGGCGCTCTCGCTGGCGCTCACGCCGCTGGGCATCGGCCTGGGCTACGCGCTGAACCCGGCCACGGCGGCGGTGCTCGGCGTGTACTACGTCACCAACCTGGCCTACTCCACCAAGCTCAAGCACATCGCCGTGGTCGACGTGTTCATCATCGCGTTCGGCTTTCTTCTGCGGGTGGTCGCGGGCGCCATGGCCATCAGCGTCCCGGTGAGCGCGTGGCTGCTGGTGACCAGCTTCTTCTTCGCCCTCTTCATGGCCTTCGGCAAGCGCCGCGGCGAGCTCGACGCCCTCGGCGACAACGCCGCTGCGCACCGCGCGAACCTCGCCGACGTCAGCGTCGCCTTTGTGGACCAGGCCATCTCGGCCCTGACCGCCATGACGGTGATGAGCTACGCGCTCTACACCATCGACGCCGAGGTGATCCGCCGCCTCGGGACCGACGCGCTGGTGCTGACCGTGCCCCTCGCGCTCTTTGGTGTGCTGCGCTACCTGCACCAGGTTCACCTTGGCCGCGGCGGCTCGCCCACCAGCCTGGTGCTGACCGACCGCGGCCTGCAGCTGAGCGGGCTGGTGTGGCTCGTCATGGTCATCGCCTTCGTCTACCTCGACGTGCAGCTCGGCCTCATCACCTCCCCCTTACAGGCCGCTGCGCCGACGCCCTGAGCTCGTCGCGCC
>JAUIAC010000267.1 GCA_030425545.1 bacterium
CGGGCGGCACCCGCGCCAGCACGGCGTCGAGGTCGTCGTTGCGTGTCGCCACCAGGATCGGCCCCGATCCCTCGGCGTGCAGCGACTCCCACCCCGCCTTGCGGCTGATCAACACGCAAGGACGCCCGCGCATCGCGGCCCGGGTCTCCAGCGCCTGTCCCACTCGTCCGGCTCCGATGATGATCATGTGACCTCCTTGGTGGCGGAAGGGTGCGACGGAGCGGCGGTGGGAGACAACCCGCGCCGGCGGCGGCGCCAAACGTCACGGATTCGTCTTTCTTTGTAGAGGATCGCTCCACAGCGGAGCCGGCCGGTTGAGCCACCCACGGGGAGTCCGCACACTGCGGCAGGTGGCCCGCGGACAGACCTGTCGGGCGTTCGGCGCATCTGTCGAACACGCGGAGTGGCTCGCGCGTTACGATCCCGGCCGTGTGCCGACCTGACCTCCCCGCCCCTCGACGGCACGCCGACGCGACCTACCCTGGACCAGCCCCCGCACCTGGCGCGCAGCCGCCGACCGGACCGACTCGATGCGACTCTCCCCAACCCGACTCGCCGCAGCGACGCTGCTGGTGGCCACCGCGCTCAGCGCGCAGGCGACCGCGGCCGGCTGGCACTTCATCACCACGGACCGCGGTGTACGGGTGTACGACAAGCCGGATCCGAAGCGTGACGTGCCCATGTTCAAGGGCGTCGCGACCCTCGACGCGCCGATCATCCAGCTGCTGGCGATCCTGGGTGACGTCAAGCGTTCGTGTGAGTGGAACCCTGCGTGTGTGCACGCGAAGCTGGTGCGCAAGGACACGGACTTCAAGATGCTCTTTCACCTGCGGCTCAAGGGCCCGTGGCCGGTCAGCGATCGGGACGCCATCTTGAGCACCGACGCCACCGTGAGCCGGGGCGGCAAGGTCGTCGACGCGATCTTCCGCGCCATCAAGTACCCGCGCATCAAGCCGGCGAGCGGGGTCGTGCGCTTTCCGCGGCTCATCGGCCGCTATCACATGGTCGCGGTCTCGCCCACGCGGACGCGCGTCGTCTACACCATCGACTCGGAGTCCGGCGGCTGGCTGCCGGCGTGGGTGGTGCGCTACGCGACCAAGAAGGTGCCCGTGGGGACCCTCGACGGGCTCCGTCGCCAGGCCAAGAAGACCAAGGGGCAGTACGCCGCGTTCGTGAAGAAGCACACCCCTGCAGCCCCGCCCGCAGGGCCGACCGGGACCCGCACCGCGCCCGGAGCCGCGCCCGGTGTCGCGCCCGCGAAGGGCGCCCCGACGGCGCCTGGCGGAGGGCGCTAGTCATCGTCCGCCACGGCCCATCTCGCAGCGGCGCGACGCTGCTGTCGCTGTCGCTGCTGTTGGCGTTGTCCGCCACGCCCCTGTGCGCCCCACCCCTGTGGGCCTCCCCCGGCGCGGCTGCACCCTCGACAATGGCGCCGTCCGGGCAGACCGGAGACGCCGCAGAGGCGCTGCGCTACGACATGGAGAAGCTGGTCGCTCTGACGGAGCAGAGCGGCTGGACCATCGACCGCTACGAGGTGCAGAAGCTGCTGCCCGACGCGCTCTTGAGCGTCTGCCGCGCGGACGAGCGCACGCGCGCCGGCGCCGCCCGCCAGCTCGCCGCCGCCCTCGCCGGCGCCGGTGGCTCGTCGCGCGCGGTGTGGGAGCGCACCGGCCGAGACCTGGACGCGGCAGCGCCCCTGCTCTCCCTGGAGCGCGCGGCCAAGCTGCTGCAGCTCGCGCGGAGCCGCGCGGCCGCAGACTGCCCCTACTACCTGCCCGCGGTCCCGGACTTCTCCGGCCGACACACCGACGGGCACAGCTGGTTCGTCTCCGCGGAGGGCGGCGGCCTCTTCGCCGTGCGGCGTGAGGCGGGGCGCTGGGTCGCAGGCGGCGGTGGCGGTGGGCGGCTCGGCGTCGGTCACGGCCTCAGCACCCACTGGAGCCTCCGGGCGGGCGTGGAGATCGCCGGCGCGGCCCTCGTCGACGAGCGCATCTCCACCGACGCCGTCTACATCGACTGGGTCACGGCGCTGCCGGTCACCCTGCGGCGCCAGGCGGGCATCTACGTCTGGGACGTCGAGCTCGCGCCGGTGAGCTTCGGCATCCCGGTCCGCGACACCCAACGCTTTGGCGTGCGGGCCGGCGTGCTCTTCGGCGTCTCAGCCCTCCGCATCCGCGCCGTGCTGCCGTGGACCGGCCTGCTGGTCACGGGCGAGTACGTCATGGGCCGCGGCGGCCTGCCCTCGCTGTGGACCGTGCGCGCGGGCGTGAAGATCGGCTTCAACCTGAGCGTGGCGGACTGAGCGTCGCGTTGAGAGGGTGATTCGGCAGCCCCCGCAAGTCGGCGGCCCCTGCGAATCGGCAGCCTGCTACTCGCCGCTACTCGGGGACCGGGACAGCGTCGCCGGCCGGCACCACGCGCTGGTCCGGCTGCGCCCAATACGCGCCCCCCGTCCGGGCGCGGTGGAACTCGCTCACCACCTTCGAGCCGTCGGGCTGACCCACGCTCACGCGGACCCACGCCAGGTGGTACTTGCGCGTACCGGCGTGGGGGTCGTCGGTCGCCACGCGCAGCGCGGGCTTCTCGTAGCCCTGGGCGAGGTCGTCTCCCACGCCCTGGCGCCGGGCGAGGCGGGCCGCTGGCCGCCCCAGCGCGCGCTCCACAGCGGCGGAGGGCGCCCCGGCGAGGCGCGGCGCGACCTGCGGCGCCTCGCCCACGTCCAGGGCCAGGCTGGCGCCGTCCGGCAGCTCGATGTCGAGGCCGAGCGCCGCCGCGGGCCCTTCGTCCACGTTGGCCTCACAGCCCGCGACCACGCCGCCACACAGCAACCACACCAACAACATCCGACGCATGGGCACCTCCGCGGACCCATCTTGCAGTTCCCCGCGGCGGGCGCCAAGGGAAGCGTGGCCGTGCCAGGCCAGGTCGGCTCAGGCCAGGGCGCGCGCGATGTCGCTGACCACGCCGGGGCCGCCGTAGATCAAGCCCGTGTAGAGCTGCACCAGCGCCGCGCCGGCGTCGATCTTGGCGCGCGCGTCGTCCGGCCCCATGACGCCGCCGACGGCGATGACCGGGCGTCGCCCGCCGGTGCGTCGCACGATCTCGGCGACCATGCGCGTCGCGCGCACCGTCAGCGGCGCGCCGCTCAACCCGCCCGTCTCCGAGCGCGCCTCACTCGCGAGCCCGTCTCGGTCGAGGGTGGTGTTGGTGGCGATGACGCCGTCGATGCCGGCGCGGTCGACGGCCTCCAGGGCGTCGTCCAGGTCGGCGTCGCTCAGGTCCGGGGCCAGCTTCACCAACACGGGCAGCGGCCGCTCCGCGACCGGGTCCGCGCCCCGGAGCGCGTCGCGCCGCTCCACCACCTGCCGCAGCAGGGCCTCCAGGCGGGCGCCCGTCTGCAGCTTGCGCAGCCCCGGCGTGTTCGGAGAGCTCACGTTGACGGTGAGGTAGTCGGCGAAGCTCGCGAGTCGGTCCATGACCGCCAGGTAGTCCTGCGCCGCCTCCTCCAGGGGGGTGTCCTTGTTCTTGCCGATGTTCACCCCGAGCACCAGGCCGGCCGGCTTCTTCGCCGCGAGGTGCTCGGCCGCATGGTCCATGCCCAGCCCGGGGAAGCCCATGCGGTTGATGAGGGCGCGGTCCTCGCGCAGGCGAAAGATGCGCGGCTTGGGGTTCCCTGGCTGCGCCCGCGGCGTGATGGTGCCCACCTCGATGTGGCCAAAGCCGAGGGCGGCGAGCCCGCGCCAGGCCGTGGCGTCCTTGTCGAGGCCGGCCGCCAGCCCGACGCGGTTGGGGAAGCGCAGGCCCAGCACGTCGACCGGCGCGTCGACGCGGGCGCCAAAAGCGGCGCGCAGGGCGGCGCGCCCCACGGCGTGGCTGCCGGTGCGGGCCAGGTTGTCGATGACCACGTGGTGGGCGGCCTCCGGGTCCTGAGCGAAGAGCAGAGGCTTGAGGATGCCGTACATGGCGCTCATGGCTTGGATCCCTGGGCTGTAGTGGACAGGCCGGGCGTCGGATCCGACGCGGCGAGGAAGGCCTCGACCTCCGCGGCGGTGTCGGCGCCGATGCGGCCGCTGCGTCGCCAGTGGGTGATCAGCTGCCGCAGCGTGAACACGGCGTGCAGCGCGACGCCTTCGGCGGCCAGCCGCGCGCGCGCGCCGCTCTCCCGGTCGACCAGCACCGCCAGGTCACGGACCCGCAGGCCCGCGCTGCGCAGCTTGGGCAAGGCCTCCAGCGCGCTCGTGCCGCGGGTGGCCAGGTCGTCGATGACCAGCGCCGTCTCGCCCTCCGCGAAGGGCCCCTCGATGGCGGCGCGCATGCCGTGCTGCTTGACCTCCTTGCGGGGGAAGCAGAGCGGCAGGTTGCCCCGCAGGGCCACCGCGGTGCCGATGGGCAGTCCGGCGTAGGGCAGGGCGGCGAGGCGGTCGAAGGTGAGGGGGCGGAGCAGCCGCACGTAGGCGTCTGCGGCGTGGGCGAGCAGCTGGGGGTGGCCGCTGAGACGCCGGAGATCCAGGTAGATCGGCGACTGGAGCCCGGACTTGAGCGTGAAGCTGCCGAGCTGCACGCACGACGCGTCGAGCAGCCCGTCGGCCAGCGCGGCCAGGCTCGGTGACAGCGGCACCTGAGGGCCGCCCGCGCTCGCTTGCAGGCTGGCCGGCGCGCGCACCTGGGCCACTGCGCGCTGAACCTCGGCGCTCACGGGCGTCTCGGTCGCGCTCCGATGTGCGGCCCACGTGTCGCGGGCCTGCCGCACCTGCGCCACCAGCTCGGCCGCTGCGGCGCCGGGGTCCGCCGCGCGCGAGATGCCGCGCGACACGCTGACCAAGAGGCCGAGGCCGTCGGGCCGCAGCGCCTTGCCCACCGTCGCAGCGAGGTCGCCGCCCTGCGCCCCAACGCCGGGGCAGAGCAGCCACGCCTCCGGGAAGGCACGGCGCACGGTCGGGATCACCCCGGGGACCGTCGCGCCCACCACGAGGCCGATCTGACCGTGGTGGTCCCAGCGGCGCGCGGTCTCCGCGATGACCTGGTAGAGCGGCGCGGTCGGCGCGTCGGCGTGCCCCTCCGACGCGGACACCTGCAGGTTCTGGAGCTCGGCCGCGCCCGGGTTGGACGTGCGGCAGAGCAGGAACACGCCGCGATCCCGGTCTTGGAGAAAGGGGCTGACGCTGTCCTGCCCCAGCAGCGGATGCAGGGTCACAGCCGACGCGCCGATGCGGCGGTAGGCGGCCGTCGCGTAGGCCGCCGCCGTCGACGCGATGTCGCCGCGCTTGGCGTCCAGGATCACCGGAATCTCGGGCTCGATCTCCTGCACGAGGGTCGCCAGCGCGGCGACACCGTCCGCGCCGAGCGCCTCGAAGAAGGCCGCGTTGGGCTTGTAGGCCAGGGCCACGTCGCGGGTCGCAGCGACCAGGGCGCGGCAGAAGGCCAGCGCGTCGTCCGCGGTCGCTGGGGCGCCGTCGTCGCGCCGCAGGTCTTCGTCGTGAGGGTCGAGCCCCACGCAGAGCAGCGAGTCGACGGCCCGGGCGCGGGTCGCCAGCCGGTGCATGAACGAGAGGGTCACGGGGGCTCCGGGGCGCGGGTTCAGGCCTTGCCGAGCACCATGGCCAAGAGCGCCATGCGGACATAGAGGCCGTTCTCCATCTGTCGGAAGTAGGCGGCCCGCGGGTCGCTGTCGACCTTCATGCTGATCTCGCCGACGCGCGGCAGCGGGTGCATCAGCGCCATGCGCGGCCGCGCGCGGCTCAGCGTGTCGGGGGTGATGACGTAGGCGTCCTTCACCGCGGCGTACTGCGTCGGGTCCTCGAAGCGCTCCTTCTGCACCCGGGTGACGTAGAGCACGTCGGTCTGGGGCAGCACGGCCTCGAGGTCCGAGTGGGCCTCCCACGGCACGTCGCGCTGGTCGAGCTCGTTCAAGATCGAGGTCGGAAAGGGCAGGACGTCGGGCGAGACGAAGTTCAGCCGCACGTCGAAGAGCGAGAGCAGCCGCGCCAGGGAGTGCACCGTGCGGCCGTACTTCAGGTCGCCGAGCATGGTGATGGTCAGGCCGTCGACCTGCCCGGTCTCCTCGAAGATGGTGAAGAGGTCCAGCAGCGCCTGGGTCGGATGCTCGCCGATGCCGTCACCAGCGTTGATGATGGGCTTGCGGGCGTAGCGAGCCGCCATCTTCGCCGCGCCCACCTCGGGATGCCGCAGGACGATGACGTCGGCGTAGCACTCCAGCGTGCGCACGGTGTCGGGCAGGCTCTCGCCCTTGGACACCGACGAGTAACGCACCTCGCTGATGGGGATGACGCTGCCGCCGAGCCGCTCCATGGCGGCGAAGAAGCTCGACGCTGTGCGGGTCGACGGCTCGTAGAAGAGGTTGGCGAGGATCTTGCCCTTGAGCAGGTCGAAGCTACCGACGCGGGCGACCATCTCCCGCATCTCGCGGGCGACGCCAAAAACGTACTGCAGGTCAGAGCGGCGAAACTGCGCCACCTCCAGGATGTCTCGACCGTAGAAGGGGGCGTCACGCCGGTCGCCGAGGGGCAGGTGAGGGCTGGTGATGGGACCCGTGCGCCGATGGTTCATCGTGACCTCCGCAGTCGCCGACTCTGGTGCCTCAGCGGAGCCCGTGGCGCAAGGGGGAGCGACGCGGGAGATCGGGGCTACTTCTTACAAGTCGCCAGGTTGACCTTGCTCGACGGCACCGAGGTGTGCACTTCGACCTCGATCTCGTCGATCGTCGCGGGCTTCACCCCGAGGTTGGTCAGGAGCATCCACAGCTGGCCGGTCTTGGGCAGGCATCCGCTGGCCAGGGTGATGGACTGCCACTTCTCCCGGCTGGGGTCCGGCTCGGGCACCACGCTCGCGAAGGACGCCGTGCTGCCGCCTCCGCCGATGAGCACCGGCCCGCCGTCTTGCAGGTAGAGGCGCAGGTTGGGGTTGTTGAAGGTGCCGGCCGCCTCGGCATGCCATCGGATGGTCACCGCCGCCGTGCCCGACTTCACCGGCAGCTTCCACTGCTTGTACGCCGGCACGCCGATGGACAGGCCGCCGCCGACGGTCTCGCTGCCTTCGAGCTTGAACCGAGCCTTGCTCTCGCTGTCCTTGGCCGCCCAGGTCGTCAGGGTCGTGGCGCGGACGCAGCCGATGAGCCCGGCTTTCTTGAGGATCAGCAGCATCTGCTCCGAGCGGTTGAAGTCCTCTTTCTCGGCCTCGATGACGATGAGGTTGGCCGCCGACTCGAAGCTGGTGGCGTTGGTGAAGGCCTGCAGCGCGCGCAAGATGACCCGGTCGGCGAAGTCCGCGCCCACCTTCTGGCGAATCGCCCACAGCGCTGCGGCGAAGATGCGGCCGTCGGCGTGGAGCTCGGTGGTCAGATCTTCCGGGCACTTGCGCGTCACCGAGAGGTCGCGCACCAGGTGGTCGCCGGCGAAGGCGATGCCGAAGGTGCCGATGACGGGGTGGTTCATCATCGTCGCGGCGAAGTAGTCGGCGAAGGCCTCGTTCATCGCGCCCGGCTGGTTGTTCAGCCCGTACTTGTCGGCGAAGAGCCCGCTCAGCCGGGTCGTGCCGACGATGGCGTGGGTGTACTCGTGGTAGATGACCGTGGCGTCGTAGCTGAGGTCGTGGTCCTGGTACTGGCCGAAGATGATGTGGCCCTCGTCGCGCTCGGGCAGGTTGAACGACTTGAAGCCCTTGGGTGGCATGAACGCGGCGTTGGGATACCCGGTCCACCCGCCCTCGAGGCCGTGGGTCGCGGCGATCTTCGGATCGAACCACAGGTTGACGTTGACCAGCGCCGGCAGCGGATAGTCCAGATCCTCGAGCCCGTGAATGCCCTTGAAGTAGGCGTGAATCGCGTGCACGTGGTGGTACATCATCAGCTCTGCGAAGCCGTCGTTCGGGTCCGAAGCGTCGCTGGGAGGCGTCACGCCCAGGTAGTGGCCGTCGGGGTCGGGGCGGACGGTCGCGACCTCCTTGCACAGCGCACCGAACTCGAAGCCGAGGGTGGCCATGGACTCGCCGCCCTCCTCGTTGAGGCAGTTCTTCACCGCGGCGAAGGGTCCCGTGAGGGCGCCGTCGAGGGTCGTCGGCGGCACCAGGGTGACCTCGGTGGTCGTCTTCTTGTCGGTGACCGGGTCGTGCAGATAGACCTTGGCCTTGGGCTCGGCGGCGACCACCGGCGCGTCCGTGGCGACGCTGTCGCCCTGGGCTGCCGCGTC
>JAUIAC010000268.1 GCA_030425545.1 bacterium
CCTTGCTGGGGGGCAGCGCTGCGACTGAGGCTGAACTAGTCACGCTAGCTTGCGCGAGCGCCGTCCGAAGCGCCCGCCACATCCGCACCACGTAGGGAGCGCAGCCCACCGGCCCCCCGCGGTCGCTTAAGAACCATCCACGCGTGGGCAGGATTGGCCCACCAGCTATGGTGGTTTTATTGAGTGGTTGCACCGAATCTGCGGTCGCTTCGACGACCGCACGGGCGGCGATCAGGCGGAGCCGGTCGGCCTTGGTGGCCACAGCGCCAAGTTCTTGTCCGTATTGTCCGCCGTTGCTCAGGCTAATTCCCCCCTGGGTCAACGGCAGGGGGCAGAGTTGGCCGGCGAGGAACTTCTTGAGGCCGACGCCGAGGCAGCGGCCAATAAGGGGCTGCGCCAACTGCCACGGTGCCTTGCCCTTTGCCTGGCCGCACGAAGGGTCCAGGGTGGCCAAAAAGGTGCCGAAGTCGCTGTAGGTCTTGAAGAGCTTGTTGAACGCGACAATGTCGAGCGTTTTGGTGGCCACCTTGGGCAGACTTGAGAAGACGGCCAGCGTGGTGTTGGGCGACCAGACGGCGTCGAGCCACAGTCGGTTCCATATGCACTCGACGACGCGGAGTTGGAGCAGCGCGGGGGCTAGCAGCGCCAAGGCCGCGTCTGCTTGCTCCTGCGGCGCGGCCATGGCCGGGAGTCCGGCCGGTAGCCCCGGCAGGTTGACCAGCGGGAAGCTGAGCTTCGGGGCGCCGGGGTAGGCTGTGACCCACGGGCTGGTTGGGCCGTAGTGCCAACGCAGCGGGGGGCAACATGGCCCGGCCACAAGCTGCACCGGGGTGCTCGGGGTCTGCGTGCCCGTCTGCGACTGGGTACCGCTTCCGGCGTCCCCCTGCGTGCCAGGGGCCGGGTTGGGTGGGGGTCCGCCGGTGGGAGGGAGCGGCACAAAGGGGAGGCCGCCCCAAGCAGGTTTGGGATCGCCCCCGCCACCCATCGGCGGCTGGTCGCCCGCGCCGCGGGGTGGCGTGCCGGCTTGCGGCGGTGTGCCCCGCGGTGGCGGTGGCGGCTCCGGGCGCCATGGCGCGTTGTTATGGGAGGGCAGCGTGCCGCCCTCCGCCGCCGCCGGCCTGTCGCCGCAGCAGGGGGTCACTTCGCGACGCACTTGGGGGTCCCTTCATAGCTGCAGATCTTGCCGGGTCCACATAAACCGCCGACCTTGACGACGGGGAATCGGACTGGGTTTTTTTGATGGCTTTGAGGCCACTTGGCGGGCGGCGGGACGTCGCAGCCTAGTTTGGCATCGCAGCCACGCACCAACATGCAGCGCTCGGGGTGGAAGCAGGCCTCCGCGCTCTCGTTGGCGCACTTGCCCGCAGCCTGCTCGTCGACGTGACCCCCGATCGTGGTGATGACAGGACCCCTGTCCCAATATCCGTAAAAGACCGCGTCGCCCCACGGGTTGGTGTTGGGAGAGACAACGTTCACGAATAGGCCATAGGAGAAGAAGCGGTTCGCGCGCTCGGCGACGACCCCTTCCAGCTCGACCCGAACGGGGGCGTGCGGCGCGTCCGGCTGCATCGAGAATCCATAGAAATCACTGGTGCGCCAGGGTGGTCTACGAAAGCGCGGCGCGGCGCGCTCAAAGTCCAGGTAGCGGTTCGGAATCGCGTAGTCCAGGTCGTGGGTCTTGGGCGCCGTGCCATCGGCTGCGACGGACTCCAAGCGACCGCCCCACGGCTGTCCAGGTTGCAGCCACACCCACCCATCACTCTGGAGGTAGATCCGACCGTCGACGGCCGACCAAGTCCAGGCGGACCAAGCCGGTCCCATTCGCTGCCACGCGACGCTACCATCCGGGCGAAGGGCCAGGAGCATGCCGGGCCCCTCGAGCGCAAAGACCGCGTGGCCACAGGCCGAGACGAATGAGGTCGTGATGTGGCGTAGGCGGAAGCGATAGAAAGGCCCCGGTTTCGGGCCGCCGCAGAGCGCGCCCCCGCTGGGAGAGCAGACCTGGCCGCCGCCAATCTCCGCCTTCTCCGCAGCCAGAGGGACCAGGCTCAGGTCCAGCGTGTGCTGGTGCACAAGCTCAAGGCCACCGTTGGCCGCTTGGACGAGCGCGACCCGCAGGTGGCCGGCCGCGTGGGTCGGCTGCTGGTCGCCGAGCCAGGGCTGGTCGAGCTCCCAGGTGGGGTAGACCACCAACCAGCGAGCTGGCCCGACCCGGAGCAGGGCGCCGCGGCGCGCGTGCCGCCAGATCATGGCCAGGCGGTCCGGCGGCGGCTTGCCGGCGAGGTGCTTGACGTCCTTGCCAATGTCGAGTGAGGGGCCCACAGGCTGCCCCTTTGAGTCCAAGCGACGCAGCCAGGCCTCGGTGCAGGTCGGCGTGCCCGGGCGGCAACCCTGCCCGAGGGCGAGGGTGCTGTTCTCTGGCCCGGTCGCCACGTCAGTGAAGCCGCCGTCGATCCAGTCTGTGGGGCAGAGGATGGCTTCGGCCAGGCCCGGCGGCAGGAGCTTGCCGCCGGGCCAGCGCCACTCCAGGGTCCAGTCCGGTTTCAGGCGCGCCAGCCAGCCGCCGCCCGCTACAAGGAGACCGCCGTCCTGTAGATGGCGGGCCTCGGGTGCAAATTGAACGCTACCATTGCTGTCGAGGGCGGCAGGTTTGCAGACTTGGCTCGGCTCGTGCCAGGTCAGCTTCCTGGGCTTCGGGACGGGCAGCGGCTGCTTGGGTGGCGAGCACCACGCCCAGGCCTCACCCCACTCACAGGCCCCAGGGATCGGCGCGCAGGTCACCGTCGTCGCGTCGACGCCCACCGCTGTATCGCCGGGCCCCACGATCGCGTCCACTGCCGCATCGGCGTCGGCCGAGCCGGCGGCGACGGTGTCGGCGCGCGCCGGGTTGGCGCTCTCCTGCTCGGGGCCGCAACAGGTAAGCAGGACGCCGAGAAGGGCCAGCAGCAGGGGCGTCGGATGCGCTCGTCTCACCACGTCCACCCGAGCGGCGGGTTGCTCTCGAGCACGTCTGCCGCCCAGACCGGGGCGGTGGGCGCGCTGACCATCAGGTTGGCTGGGTTCGTCGGTTTGGAGGACGCCGCCCGGAGCGCGTCCCACGAGGCCATCAAGGGTAGGGCCCAGGTCGCGTCGAGGGCGTCGAGGCCTTGTGTCGCGATCAAGCCCGCGAGGAGCCGACGAGCGCGCGCCCAGGTTGAGGTTGCGGCGTAGACAAAGCGATCGAGGGACTCCAGGGGATGCACAGTTCCCGTGACGGACAGCGCGATCTTGTCCAGGGTCTTGGCCGCTGCCTGGAGCTGGAGGTTCTGGGACAGTTTTAGCGGCGCTGCGGCCTCGGTCAGCACGCTATTGGGGGTTGCCGGCTTCCAGCCGCCAATCACCGCCGGGTAACCCTTGGGACCACCCTTGGCCGAATAGTGGAGCCAGGCGGTAAACACCAAGGCCATGGCTGCGGAGACGCCGTTGACCGCGGCGGGGGGCATGCCGTACAGCCACTGACCGGTACCGTACAGCAATGGGGGCAGGTCCAGGCCCCACAGGGATGCAGACTTGTGCGTCGGCTTGAGAGCGACGACAGTTTGTGGAGGAATGCTTGTCCACCAAGCCTTCCGCCGGATCAACCACGCCGCGCACGCCAGCGGCAGACACCCTGCGGCGACATTGGGGAGCACAAACTCTCGCGCCCAAAGAGCCGTCACCTGGGTTTCATCGGTGCCGGTGAGCGGAAGATCATGGAGAAAGGTAGATTTTGTCTGCTTCGTCAGGCCGACCACAGGGGCGCCCAACAACTTGTGCCAGACGGAGCGCTCCCAGGCGCGCACGACCAGCCCGCCCAGCAATAGCTGAGCCGCCTTGGATGAGGACAGCTGTGCACCAGGCTTGAGCAAATCCGACGTTTCGTTTTCCCAGTCTGGGGATACCGCGTGAGGCGGCTTACTCTCATCAGGCGGTTGAAAGGGCTCACACGCCCACCCCGCCGTCACATCCGTCCAAGCCATGCCCAAACACGCCGCCAGCGCCGGCAGCGGCGGCTGCTTGACCATCGTGAGCTGCTTGCAGTCCGGGTGAAGTTGCGACAGCAGCTGCGGCAGGCTGGGGTTGGCAGAGTTGCCTGAGCCTTGCCCATAGCCCAGGGTTCCCTTGGCGCCCTCATGCAGGCCAGCGATGAAGTGCTCTGCGTCCTTGGTCGAGTAGCCGCCGTCGAGGATCAGCGCCACCAAGTAGTTCGGCGTCGCCGTCGCCTCCCGCCAGACTACATTCCACACGCACTGCAAGGCGCGCAAGACAGCAAGGTCGTGGGTCAGAGCAGCGGCGCAGGCGTTGGCCTTCTGCTGCGGCGTGGTGCCGGTCAGCGCGACCTGCTTGGTTGGCCAGCCCGGCATGTTGTCGCCGAGCCAAAGCGCGGAGTTCGGGTTCGGTGCATAGGCCTGAATCCAGCCAGCGGGGTTCAACGGTGCCCACTGCGTCGGAGGGCAACACCCCGGAGCCTGCCCTCCTCCACCCTGTTTCGCAGAGCCCTGTCCCCCGGACGCTGCGTTCCCGCTCGGCGGATCGCCTCGAGGAATTGGCCCTCCCCAGGGGACCTGCGCGGGCTCGGGACCCCGGGCTTGCGCAGGTGGTGGGATCGGACGGCCGGGAGGGGCTTCCTCTGAAGCAGCCATGGTCGGCTGCGGCGGAAGCCAACGCGTCCTGTCCTGGTGGGCCAGCTGCGCACCCAGGTCCAGAGGCGGTAGCGGTCGCTCCTGGGGCGCCATTGGGCTGCCACGCGGCGCGGCAACATCAGTCACCGCGGGCAAGGCGCTTCGACGGCCGAGGGGCAGGTTCACGACAACTCCGAAAAGCGTGGGCGGGTAGGAGCAGGGTCCAGGCCCCGCCGCGCGAAATCAAGCGGTGACAAGCGCGACCTAGCGCATGCGCACGGTCGCAGCGATGTCGAGGGTGGCGTTCTGGGTGAGGGTTTGGGTGCCCGAAGCCACGACGCGCACCCACGTGCCCAGGACACTCTTGTCCACCGCATCGAAGGCAGAGACCTCTGTACCGGCGGCGGTCAGGTCGATGGACACACCGGTGTCCACCCAGGTCCCGTTTGGGTCGGTCGCAGTCTGCACCTTGAGCAGCACCAAGTCGTTGGTGCCCTTGTTGGTGATCACGCTCACCAGTGTCATCTGGTCGACATCAATTCCGGAGAAAATGGGCCCGATCTGGTCACCGTCGCCGGGCCAGATGGGGGGGCCGTATTCCAAAACCAAGCGAGTCGCGATCGGGACGTCGCCGCCACGGCTACAGGCCATCACGGCCAGCGTCAGCCGGGCCTCGACCTGGCTGGAGCCACCGGACGGCCCCGCGATCTGGACGCCGAAGCGCACAAAGGGGGCTCCCGCGGTCCGGTGCGTCAGCGCGATGCGCAAGGAGCCCGTGGGCGTGGACGCCGCGTCGATGCCGACACCGAGCAGCCCGGGGAACGCGCCGTTGTTGTCGATCGCGCTCTCTGCCAGGTCGACCCAGGTGATGCCGTCGATGCTCTCCTGCAGGTAGAGCTTGAGCGTCGGCGTGCCGACGGCGCTGAGCAGGTACCAGACCACCTCCACACCTCGGCTGTGTCGCAGATGCGCCCAGGTGTCGCGTCCGCTCCAGTAGATCGTGGCGTCACCGTTTCGCTCCGAGATGAGGGCCGTGTCACGAAGTAGGAACAAGGGCTCAGTCTGAGCACACATGGGAGCCTCCAAGGCGCGTGGTTACGCGCAGATGAACGCACCTTTCCCGACGGACATGGGAGCGATGCGAGATGTGGGATCGATGCGACGACTCTGCTCTAAGTTGTCGGGGGGCAAGCTTTTTTTGGGAAACGAACCCAGCACTCAATCCATCGGGCGCCCATGTATTGGATTCGTCGAGCGAGCGCCTCGACACCTCAACTCACAGCTAGCAAAGGCGCGGTCGAAGTGCCCGCGGGAGTCAGCCGCACCCATCTCAGAGACCGCGGCGCGCGTCACATCACCGACGAGCGCTGAGGCGGGTCGGCTCAGGCCCCGGCGGCGCGCCGGCTCAGCGGCACCGTGCCCGCGGGCGCCAGCTCCACGAGCGTCGCCTGCAGGCTGGTCTGACCGCGGAAGTGGTTGGCCTCCAGCCGACACACGGCGTCCACCGTGTCGCCCTGCTGCAGCCCCGGTCCCTCGCGGCCAGCCGCGGCGCCGCCCAGCAGCTCCGTGCTGCCGAAGGCGCCGACGCCCTGCCGAGACCACAGTGGCCGATCGCTCGCCGGGTCCACGAGCCGCGCCTTGAGCCAGGCGCCCTCCTGCCCGACGCGGCGCGCCTCGCCGAGCACGGCGCCTTGCAGCACGAAGAGGGGCTTGCGGTTGCCCTTGCCGAAGGGCTCCAGGGCGTGCAGCTCGTCGACCAGCCCCAGGTGCAGCTCGGTCACGTCGAGCGCCGCGTCCACCAGCAGCTCGCGGCGCCGCTCCGCCGGCGGCAGCGCGCGGGCCACGTGGGCCACCAGGGCCTCGCGAAAGGCGTCGACATGGGCCGCTGGCAGGGTCACGCCGGCGGCGAAGAAGTGGCCGCCGTAGCGGCTGAAGAGCGTCGCGTTGCCCCCCGGGTCCCTTGGCTGCAGGGCGCTCAGGGTGTCGAGGCCGTCGACCAGGTCGTAGCCGGGGATCGAGCGCCCTGAGCCACGAGCGACCCCGTCCTGCACGCCGAGCACGAAGGTCGGCACGTGGTAGCGGTCCTTCAGCCGCGCCGCGACGATGCCCACCACCCCGCTGTGCCAGCCCTCGCCGGCCACCACCACGGCGTGCTCGCGCCCGGGCTGCTCGGCCGCCGCCGCGAGCGCTGCGGTGACCACCTCGCCCTGGATGCGCCGGCGCTTGCCGTTCTCCAGCTCGACCCGCTCCGCCAGCGCGGCCGCCTGCGCCGGGTCCGTGGTGGTCAGCAGGTCGAAGGCCGTGCGCGCGTCTGCCACCCGCCCGGCCGCGTTGATGCGCGGGCCGAGCGCGAAGCCGACGTGATCTGCCGCCACCTTGCCCTGCAGCCGCGCCCGCTGCGCCAGAGCCTGCACCCCGGGCCGCGTCGAGCGCCCGAGCCGCCGCAGCCCGTGCCACGCCAGCGCCCGGTTGACCCCCCGCAGCGGCACCATGTCGGCGATGGTCCCCAGCGCGGCGAGCTGCAGCAGGTCGCCCACGCCCGGCGCGCTCTCCCGCGTGCAGTGCCCAGCCGCCACCAGGGCGCGCCGGAGCCCCTGCACCAGCACCAGCGCCACGCCCACCGCCGACAGCCCCTTGTCCGGGTAGGTGCAGTCCGGCCGCCGCGGGTTGAGCAGCGCGGTGGTGTCCGGCCGCACGTCGCCCAGCAGGTGGTGGTCCACGACGATGAAGTCGACCCCACGCGCCCGCACACCGGCGATGGCGTCCACGGCCTTGCTGCCGCAGTCGACGCTGACGAAGAGCTCGACCCCCTCGTCACACAGCTCCAGCAGCCGCTCCGGGTGCAGGCCGTAGCCGTCGCGAAAGCGGTCCGGCAGGAAGACCCGCGGCTCCGCCCCGACGCGGCAGAGGAAGCCGTGCAGCAGCGCCGCCGCGCTGACCCCGTCGACGTCGTAGTCGCCGTAGACGCAGACGCGCTCGCCCGCCATGACCGCCTTGGCGATGCGCTCCGCGGCCACCTGCGCGTCCGCCATCAACCAAGGGTCGGGCAGGTCCGCCAGGGTCGGCTGCAGAAAACGCGCCGCCGCATCGGTGTCGGTGACCCCGCGGTTGGCCAGCAGCCGCGCGACGAAGTGGCTCACGCCGCAGCGCTCCGAGAGCGCGGCGACCACGCTCTCCTCGGGTTCGAGCAAGATCCAGTCGCTGTGCGGGCGGGGGCGGGTCATGACGTGGCTCCAGGAAGCGCCAAGGCTGGCAGCGCCCCAGCCTGCACCCTTGCGCAGCGCTAGGACAGCCCGTGTCCGAGCGCCGCCACCCCCACGCCGGCCCGACCGCCCAAACGACCAACGCCGGCCTCGTGAGGGCGCCGTTGCTGCGTCGGGGAGACGAAGATCTCGCTTGGCGCAAGGCGATGCACCTTCGCCGCCGCCGGCCTGTCGCCGCAGCAGGGGGTCACTTCGCGACGCACTTGGGGGTCCCTTCATAGCTGCAGATCTTGCCGGGTCCACATAAACCGCCGACCTTGACGACGGGGAATCGGACTGGGT
>JAUIAC010000269.1 GCA_030425545.1 bacterium
CCGCTGGCGCCAGCCCGGCCGTGGCGTCGAGGCCGCTGGTGTCACCGGCGGCGAGGGCTCCTGGCCCGCCGCGCTCCAGCGCCAACAAGCCGGCGAGGGGCCCCGCCGGGAAGCGCTTGGCCAGCCAAGCGTGGGCGTCCCCCTGTCGGCTCAGCACCGCGCTCACCACGCGCAGCGGCAAGCCGCTGCCGGCGGGCGCCTGGGTCGGTCGCGCGCCCGCGTCGCCGGTCGGCCCAGAGGGCGCGGGCACCAACGCCACCCGCAGCGACGCGCCCTCGCGCGCCAGCGCGACGCGGAGCCGCACCGGGGCGTCGCTCGTCCGCGGCAGCGCGAGCGGCGCGCCGCCCGGCGCGAGCACCGTGCGCACGCCGCGCGCCGTCCACGTCACCAGGGGCACGTCTGCGCTGAGCAACAGCGTGCCGCGCGCCCCGGCTGGGAAGCGCAGACGCACCGCGTAGGCGCCCGGCCCGTCGGGCAGCGGCAGCCGCGCGCGCCAGAGCCCGGCGCGCAGGTGCACCGGCGTCGCGGTGCCCTGGGCCACGGCGCCCTGCGTCGGGGCACCCCGCAGCCCGGCGTAGAGGCGTCGGTCGTGCACGGTCGGCGCCAGGGTCACCGTGGGTCGCGGCCCCAACGCCGCCGCTGGCTTGGGGGCCCAGCTGGCGAGGGCCGCCGCGCGGCGCGCGCGCCGCAGCGCCGCGGTGGCGCCGCCGCCTCCCGGAGCGCGCCCCGCCAGCCGCCGCAGGTCCTCGCCCCGGAGCGTGTGCGCCGACACCGCCGCCCGAACCCCGCTGCGATCGCGCCGCGCCAGCCGCGCCAGGGCCTCGAGCCCCAGGGTGGTCAGATCCGGGCCGTGAGGCTCGGCCTGGGCCCAGAGCACCAGGTCGAGCCAGGCCGTGGCGCGGCGGCGCACGTCGGCGCCAGGCTGCCGCGCCAGCGCTCGGGTCAGCTGCGCCAGGGCCATGTCCGGCGCGCCCTCCACCGCGGCCTCGGCGTGCCCCTCGAGCGACGCGCAGTCCACGCCGTGCAGCAGGCAGAGCCAGGCCAGGTCCAGGTGCGCGCGGGCGGCGCGCGCCGGCTCGAAGAGATCCAGCTTCGCGCTGCGGGTGCGCGCGACCACGTCCAGGTCCGGCGCGTCGATGGCCTGGGGTCCCGTACACCCGGCCGACAGGGCGACCAGGGCAGCGCACGCGGCCAGCGACGCGCGCAGCCTCGCGCACCGACGGCCCGCGTCCCGGTCGCGCGCCAACCGCAGCTCCAAGGCGTGTGCGCCGCTCATCGTGCCCCTCCGAGCCGAAGGACCAGCTCCGCCGCGAGCGCCACGTCGAGCGCGCCCAGCCGCCGCTTCCAGTCCGCAAACTCGGCCGGCGGCAGCCGCCGGTGCGTGCGCGTCACGGTGCGCGAGAAGGCCCACGCCCCCCCGGGCCGCGCGACCACCGCCACCCGCCACGGCTGCGTCCCGCGCGGCTCCTGTCGCGCCCCCGCGCGGGCCTGCAGCCGCACCTTGCGCGCCGCGTCGCCCGTCCCCGGCACCACCGTGACCCGCCGCGTGTCCCGCCACGCATAGGGCACCACCTGGGTGTGAAAGCGCGCCGCCGCCTGGCTCGCTCGGCGCTGCCACGGCGTTGGTGGGGCCAGGGGTTGCCACCGCCCGCCGGCGCCCAGCCGGGGCACCTGGGCCTCCGCACGCACCACCACCTCATCGCCCGGCGGCGACACGCCCGTCACCGCGACGGCGCTCACCTTGACGCCCGGAAAGCGGGCCGCGAGGTCGGACTGAACCCGCTCGACCCGGCTCACCTCGGCGTGGAGCCGCTTGCGCATGCGCGCCGCCACCAGCCCCCGCGCGCGCACCGTCACGTTCAGCGTCGCGCCGCCCGTGGGCTGCAGCGTCACCAGGGTCTCCTCGTCGCGCGTGTTGGCCTTTGGCCCTGCGTCGGGCAGGTCCACCAGCTGCGTGGGTGCGCCGTCGAGGGGCACCGGCAGCCCCTGTCCGCCGACGTCGCCCGCGGGCAGCTCCTGCGGCTGGTGATGCTGCACGGTCGGGTCCATCCACCACCCCAGGGTCGGAACGGTTGCGATGGCGTGTCCGAAGCCGCTCAGGCTGGCCAGCCCGTCGCTCAGCTTGCCCTCGTCGGCCGTGCGCACGAGCACCACCTGACCGGCCACGCCGACCTCCGCGAGCAGCGCCACCAGCAGCGTCGCCTTGTCCTTGCAGTCGCCAAAGCGGCGCGCCAGCACCTGTCGCACGTGGTGCGGGCGCAGGCTGTGAACACCGAACTCCAGGCCCACATAGCGGATGTGGTCGGACACCCAGCGGTAGAGCGCGCGGGTCTTCGCGGCCGGTGTGGTGTGGCCCTCGGTGAGCCGCTTGGCCAGGGCGGTGAGGGTCGGATCACTGCCGGTCTTGGGCAAGGCCGTGCGGACCTGATCGGCGTACCATCGAGCCACCCGCGACCAGGACGCGAACGAGGTCACGTGCAGCGTGTCGACCACCTCCGACGCGCCGGGCATCGCCACCTCGACCGGTGTGGCGGGCAGCCCCCCGGGAGCGAAGCGCCAGCGCCGCCACCGCCGCCTGCCGTCGGGGCTGGTGAGCAGGCCGCGCTCCTTGAGCACCCCGCGCCGCACCTGCGCGCCACGCCCCTTGCCCGCGGGGCCACGGGGGGCACGCCGCCAGGCGCTCAGCGGGGTCAGCTTCGGGTCCAGCTCCAGCACGATCTCGGTGTCGTCCACGGACCACGCGTCGGCGAGCTGAAAGAGCTCGCTGAAGACGATACCGAAGGGGTCGGGCGCGAAGTCGCGGGTGGCGTAGGCGACCACGATCACGTCGCCGTCCTCGAGGTCCTTGAAGGGCAGGGTGATGCGCTCGAGGTCGTAGTAGAGCCCCTCGGCCCCCTCGCTCAGGGACTCCTGCCGCTGCGGCACGCTGCGCGAGACGCGGCCGCCCTTGCGCACCAGCGCCGCCTGCAACACCTCCGGGTGCGCCTGCGAGGGCACGTAGTCGATCTCCACGTCGTGGCTCCGCGGGCCGCCCTTGCCGATGCGAAAGACCTCCACCTCGTAGCGCGCCAGGCGGCCGCGACCGAGCTGCCGCACCACCGTCTGCCGCAGCAGCTGGCGAAAGGGTGCGGCCGACACCGGCCGAGCCACGGCCGCCCGCGCCAGGCCGATGAGGTCGCGGGCGTAGGGGCTGTAGAAGGCGCGGCCCGGGGCCAAGAGCGCCAGCCGGGTGCGCAGGTCTGCACGGGTGGGCGCGCGGCGGAGGGCGGCGCGGAGCAGCTCGGTGGCCTCGGTGCGGCGGGCGGCCGTCACCGCCGTGGACCCGGACCGCTGGGCGAGCAGCGCGCGGGCCAGCAGCTCCAGCGTGAAGGCGCGGCGCGCCCAGGTGGGCACCCGGCGGAGCAGCGCCTCGGCCCGGGCGCCGTCGCCCCGTCGCAGCCAGGCCAGCGCCAGGGCGTTGCGGGCGCGGGCGAGGTCCCAGGCGTCGGCGCTCGGCGGCGCGGTCTGCAGCGCGCCCACCAGGGTCGCGGGGGCGCCGGCGCGCCGGGCCGCCGGGCCGCCGGGGGCGGCGGACGCCCTGGGCGGTGCGGGCACAGCTGCTGCTGCGGGCACGGGGGCTGCTGCGGGCACGGGGGCGCCCTCGGCGAGATCTGCGGTCGCCGCGAGCACGGCCAGCCAGGCCTCGGGGTCGTTGGGCGCCAGGGCCAGCAGCGCCCGGCGCGCCTGCAGCGCGCGGGCGAGGTCGTCGTGGGCGACGGCCAGGCGGGCCACCATGCCGTGGGCTTCGGGCGCGCGGGGAAAGCGGCGCACGCACGCCTGCGCGCCAGCCCACGCGACCTGGGGCACGTCGAGCCGCTGCCACAGCAGCGCGCGAGCGGCGCACGCGGCTGGGCTGACCCGCTCCGATCCGACGAGCGTGCGCTGCCAGGTCCGGCGCGCCTGCTGCACCTTGCCGGCGTCGTCGAGCGCGGCGACCAGGGCCAGACCCAGCCCGACGTCCTTGGGCCAGCGGGCGGTCGCGACGCGCAGGGCGGTGATCCGATCGCCGCTCTCGTCGTGCGCCCTCGCCACCACCTCCGCGGCCCGCGGCGAGGCCGCGACACCCGCCCGCAGCGCCCGCCACACGGCCTGTCGATGCGGCCCCCGGGCGCCGCCCGCGACCACGCGCGCGGCCAGCGCGTTCAGCGCCGCGACCCGCGCCGGCGTCGCGCCCGGGGCTCGCGCGCCAGCCTTCCCGCCAGCCTTCCCGCCAGCCTTCCCGCCAGCCTTCCCGCCAGCCTTCCCGCCAGCCTTCCCGCCAGACTCCGGCGCCGCGGTGGCCGCCGCGCTCAGGTGGGCGAGCAGGGCTGCGTCCGGCGCGGGCGCCACGGGCGGCGCGGCTGGCGCGCGCGGGAAGCGCCAGCTCTCTGCGCCCGACCCGACACCCAGCGCAGCAGCCCCAGCCGATGCAGCCCCAGCCGATGCAGCCCCAGCCGACTCAGCCCCCGCCGATGCAGCCCCAGCCGACTCAGCCCCCTCCGATGCAGCCCACGTCGCGCCCGCGCTGAGGCGCGCCGACCACGCCAGCGAGAGCCGGCCGCGCGGGGAGGCCAGGGCGGCGAGCAGGCTGTGGCAGCCCGCCGCCAGGGTCACCTGCCAGCGGTGCGCCGAGGGCTGTCGCCGCAGCTCGCTCCAGGCCACGAGGCTCCCGATGCGGTGCCCGTCCACCGCCAGCTGGACCCGCGCCGGCGAGCGCACCGCCAGGGTCACCACGCCCGGCGTGGCCAGGCAGACGCGGCCCTGGGCCACCACCACGGCGCTCGCGGCTCGCTCCACGAGCGCCTGCAGCGGCACCGCCCGCGCCGGGGCGCCCCCCTGTCCTCCGGCCCGGCGCGAAGCCGCCAGGTCCCGAGGCAGCGCCCGCCAGCGCACCGGCCCGTCGCGGCCCGACACCACCTCGCCCCGCAGCGCGCGCGCCTCCGACGCCTCCCTCAGGGGGCCGAGCCACGCCAGCACCGGCAGGTCGCGCGCCGCGGGCGTCACGGCCGTGCGCGCCCGCCGCCGCCGTGCATCGGCGTCTGGCGCGACCAGCAGCGCCGCCAGCACGCACGCCGCGACGGCGGCCGCGCGGGCCGGTCCGGGCCGCCCAGCGAACACCCGCCCGCTCATGCCTCCACCAGGTAGCAGGCCAGCGCCTCGACAAACACGCTGCGCCCCCAGGCGCGCTCGGCGGGCGTCGTCGCCACGCCGCCGCGGTGCCACAGCGCCTCGAAGTCGACGCTGGCCGGCAGCTGCACCGGCGCGAAGCCATAACAAGGCACCGCGCTCTGCCGCCACCCCCACGCGTCACACCCCAGCAGCTGCAGCGAGGGCACCATGCGGGCCTTGGGCACGCGGCGCGCCACGGTCTCTCGCAACACACGCAGCAGCTGTCCGTGCAGGTCCGACGCCTTGCTCGGTCGCTCGGCCAGGACCTCGAGGCTCACCTCCGGGCCCGCGATCTCCGCCAACTCGGCCAGCAGCGCCGCCGTGTCGCGCCCCGGCACCACCCGGCAGTCGAGCAGCGCCCACGCGTCGTCCAGCGCCGCGTCGGGGCGCCCCGCGGTCACGACCCGGGTCACCGTCCAGGTGTCGTGCAGCAGCGCGTCCAGGTGGGGCTCGCGGTGGCCGCTCCGCCGCAGCGTCTGGGTCGCCGTCGCCGGGTTCAGCAGGGCCCGCGCGTGCAGGCTGCCAGTGAGCCCTTGGCCCTCGGCGACCCCCAGCAGCTGCGCCTTGGCGGCGTCGCTCACCCGCAGCGGCCGCTCGGCGTGCCGCAGCCGGTGCAGGGCGTCGAGCAGCACGTTGGTCGCTCCGCTCGGCATCGGCAGGCCGGGGTCCACCGCGCGGCCCGACGCGCGCAGCCGCAGCCACACGGCGCCCTTCTGCGCCACGGGCACCAGCAACACCACATCGTCGTCGATCTGCAGGGGCACCGCGCCCGCCTCGGCCACCACGCAGGCCGCCGCGTCGAGCAGCGCCCGCCCCTCGTCCGCCGGCACCGCGGTGGCGCCGGGCAGAGGCCGAGCGGCCCCGGCCACGCGGTGCTCCAACACCACCAGCAGGTCCCGCGCCGTGGGCAGGTTCGCCCGAGCGAGCAGCTCCACCGCGGTCACCGCGTGGCTCAGCAGCAGCCCGCCACGGGCCAGGGTGTCGCCCCCGTCCGCCGTCGCCAGCCGCTCCGCCTCGTGGGCCTCCAGCCGGCTCGGGTGCACGGGCGGGTAGGGGCGCGCGCCGTCGAGCGCCACGCTCACCACCAGCGCCTGCCGCTGCCGTGGGTCGAAGGCCGGTCGACGCGCCTTGAGCCGCGCCACCACCATCCGCCGGCCGCGAGCGACCCAGGTCACCACCGGCAGGCCGGCCGCCTTCAGCCGCGCCGTGGCCAGGCCCAGCGCCAGCGCTTCAAACGCGGCGCCGCTGGGCGGCTGCGGCTCACCCTCACCCTGCGCCACGGGCTCGCCGAGCCGCTGCCACAGCGCCTCCGCACGCGCGTGCGCCTCGGTCCAGGGCAGCCCCCGCACCTCGCTGGCCACCTGATTCGTCCTCGCCATGCCGTCCCCTGCGCGCAGCCTACTCGTCGGGCTCTTTGAGCCAGGTCGTCAACCACACCCGACGCGCGGTCACAAAGTCCTTCACCTCTTGGACGCGCTGGGGCACCTCTTCGTTCTTCGCGCGCTTCTTTTGGTCGGCCAGCAGGTCCGGCTGCATGCGGCACAGGGCGCGGTCGATGCGCGGGCTGAGGAAGTCAGGGTGAAAGCGCCCGTCGACCAGGTGCTGCACAAAGCTCCGGAAGCGCTTGCGCAGGCGCGGCACACCCAGCACCCGCTCCACCAGCTGGTTGTAGAACGAGTGCCCCACGTTGCGGCCGACGTAGGGGTCGCCGTCGTGGAAGATCTGCTCGTCGAGCACGTCGCCCTCTTCGGTCCACAGGTGGCCCAGGCTCAGGTCCAGGTCCCAGGGCAGCACCGTCCAGCGGCTGTCCGCCACGGTCGGATCGCGGTAGAGGTAGTAGTTCTTCTTCACGAAGTCCTGGTTCTGAATCACGGCGTTGAAGGCCAGGAACACGAGCACGTCGTCCACCTTGATGATGCGGTCGACGTGGGCCTCGAACTCGGCGTCGGGCAGCTGGAGCACCACCTCGATCAGCTCGATCAGGTCGGCGTAGGCCAGCTCGCCGGCGTGGCGCTGGTAGAGCAGCCGGTAGTCCTGCGGGTCCTCGACCGGGGTCAGGTTGCCGCCGGGCACGCTCATGGCGAAGGGTGGATCGGCCTCGTACAGGCTGCCCTTGGGGTTCAACCCCCGCGCGCTCAGGTAGTCCTTGTCGACGCGCTCGGTGTGCACCATGACGCCGTAGAAGCGGCCGTTGATGCGCAGGTGCACGTAGGTCGTCTCGCACGCCGGCAGCCAGGTGGCGTGCCGCAGCAGGTCGTAGGCCAGGTGGTTGCGGACCAGCGCCTTGTCGGCGAACTCGGCCCGCAAGATCACCTTGCGGCGACCGTCGGGCAGGGCGGCATCGTCGTCCAGGTTGAGGCGAAAGCTCTTCTTCTTGAACGTGCGGCTCGACCCGCCGTGCAGCCGCATCTTGCCTTGAAAGGTCTTGCCGCCGCGGGTCAGGCTCACCTTCGCCCAGATGCGCTCGAGGGGGTTGGCCACCACCTCGGCGAGGTCCGCGGGGTCCACGGTCAGGGTCCACACGGGCAGCTGCGTCGCGAAGCCCCAGAGCCGCGCCTGGCCTGTGCGGCCGTCGGGCAGGGTCACGGTCAGCGTGTGGGCGCCGGCGGTCTTGACCCGCACCTGGACGTTGGCGCGCCCGGCCTTCATGTCCTCCGCGGACACCACCTCGACGTCGGCGTCGGCGCTCACCTTGAGGGCGCCCTCGGCGGTGTCGTCGCGCTTCTTGTCGGCGGTGAGCGCGGTCACCTCGACGGTCTCGAGCTCGCCGAGCGGCTGCAGGGCGGCGGAGGGCTCGAGCGTCACGGGCGCCTCGGGCACCGCGACGTCGGGCAGCACCCAGGCGTCGCTCCACGGGGTGCAGCTGGGCATGGAGGTGTCGGTGGCGTCGGGCCAGGGGGCGGCGTCGGGCGAGCTGACGTCGGCCATGAAGTAGCCGGTGTCGGTGGCGCCAGCGTCGGTGGC
>JAUIAC010000270.1 GCA_030425545.1 bacterium
TCAGCTTCGCCGTGGTCTCCTACGCCATGATGTCGGCGGTCGCGGGCATCGCGCTGGGGACGACCTTTCAGCTCGCCCACTGCGTCGAGGACGCGAACTTCAGCGAGCCGCCAGCTGACGGCATCGCTGAGCTGCCCTGGGCCGAGCACCAGATCGACACGACGGTCGACTTCGCGCCCAACAGCCGCTTCCTCACCTGGTACCTGGGCGGGCTGAACTTTCAGGTGGAGCACCACCTCTTCCCGAAGATCGGGCATGTGCACTACCCGGCGCTGGCCAAGATCGTCGCCGAGGTGTGCGCCGAGCAGGGCGTCGAGCACCGCACCAAGCAGACCCTGTGGCAGGCGCTGCAGGGGCACGTCCGCTACCTGAAGCGCATGGGTAACCCTGTGGGGTAGGCGAGCCCGGCTTCGCGGAGCCGCGACGCCGCGACGCCGCTGTGTCCACGTCGCGGTGCCGGAGCTGACGGTGCTTCAAATGCTGGCCAAGTCGAGAGGCACCCGTGCCCGCCAACCGTTCCCATCCGCGTGAATCCGCACGTCACCGGTGGCTGGCCGTGACCCACGGGGGCGCCGTTGTGCTCACGCTCGTCGGCGCTGTGGCGTCGCTCGCCTGGGCCCTGGCGCAGCCCTTTCCCGACGCGCCCACGCAGCGCAGCGTCCTGCTGGCGCTGCCGGGCGGGGTGGTCGCTGCGCTCGGCGTCGCGCTCGCCGCGGACCGGCGGGTGCCGATGCCGGTGGCTGGCCTGGTGCTGCTCGCGACCAACCCGGCGCTCGCGACCTTTGCGGTGGCTGGGGTGCTGGTGTTCGTCGGCGCCGTGCTCTGGTTCCTGGTGCCGGCCCTCGCCCTGTTGGGCGGCGTGATGCTCTTCGCCGGCCGTCACCTGGCGCTCGTAGGTGGCGTTGCGCTGGCTGCGAGCGCGGCGCTGACGCTCGCGTGTCGGTGGCTGCAGCGGGACGTCACCTGATCTGTGTCGGCGCCCGATCCGAGTCGGCGCTGCGCGAGGCATCTCGAGGTCGCGCCGGCGGGGGCGCGTATGCCACACTCCGTGCCATGAACGAGCCGCCGGTCCCTCGGCCCAGCCAGCGTCGCACAGCTCCCAGGTCCGCGCTGACCCGCCGCGCGACCGTCTGCGTGCTCGCGGGCGCGCTCCTGCTGCTTGGCTGCCAGCCGGACATCCCCGCCATCTCCGGACGCAGCGCGCCGCCTGACGCGGGTCCTAGCGACCTGAGCAGCGGCGTGTCCAACGACGGCGCCGCGAGCTGGGACGCGTGGCCTGGCGACGACAACGCGCCCGTGGTCACCCTCACCGGCGAGGCTTCGGGCGTTCAGGGGCCCGCCTTTGTGGTGCAGGGCTCTCTCAGCGACGACACGGGCGTCGCCGCGGCCACGATTCAGGTCGGCGCCAACGTGCCGCGACCGCTGCTCTGGACCCCCGAGACCGGCGCCTTCGCCGAGCAGCTGCTGCTGCCCTACGGCGCCCACACCGTCGTCGTCCGGGCGTGGGACATCGGCGGCCGCGTGGGGCAGGCCCAGGTCAAGCTGGAGCGCGCAGGCACGCCCTCAGACCAGACGCCGCCCAAGCTGACCGTGGTCGCTCCGAAGCCGAGTTTTCAGGTCTCTGGCAACACCGTCTTCGTCTCCGGCACCGCCTCGGACGACGTCGCTGTGGCCAAGGTCACGGTGCAGGTCGGCGGTGGGGCTGAGGTCCTGGCGGAGACCCACGACCACTTCGCGCACTGGCAGCTGACCGCGGCCATCGGTGGGGGTGGGGCGGTGAGCGTCGTGGTCCGCGCCACCGACGTCAGCGGCAAGGTGAGCACCCAAACCATCGCCGGCGCCACCACCCTGCAGGTCGACACGGTGCCGCCCGGGCTGACCATCGCCACGCCGGCCGACGGCGCGCAGACCGACACGGGGACGCTGCTCTTGAGCGGCAGCGCCAAGGACGAGAGCGGCATCGCCGCGGTGCAGGTGCGCGTGGGTCAGGGGCCCTATCTCAGCGCGGAGACCCAAGACGGGTTCGCCACCTTTCAGCTGCCGCTGGTGCTCGTCCCCGGCAAGAACGTGGTCAAGGTGCGCGCGCGCGACGGCGCCGGTCTGGTCACGACCAAGATCCTGACCCTCCAGGAGACCTCTGGCGCGCAGTGGTCCCCGCCAGTGACCGTGCCGCTGCGCATCCAGCCCAAGCAGACCGCGCCCTCGACCTTCGAGATCGACCGCAAGGGGCTCGGAGAGCTGCTGCCGCCGAGCAAGGCGAAGCAGATCGTCGCGCTGCAGATGAGCGTCGACAAGCTGATCGCCGCCACGCTCAACCAGATCCGCAACGCCTGCGGGAGCGGCTGGCACAAACCCAACAACCTCGCCAAGAGCTGCCCGAAGGCGTGGGGCCAGCCCGAGCTGAACCTGTGGCGACTCGTGACGATGACCCCGGCGAACGTCAACGTGAAAGGCACCAGCATCGAAGGCATGGCCGACATCGCCAAGACCCTCAGCCAGTGGGGGTTGATGGACAGCTTCTCGACCATCCTCGCGGCGGGGCTGGGCATCGCGGAGACGGGGCTCATCGTCGGCGAGAAGGCGGTGGCCGAGTCCATGGTGGCCAACGTCGTCGGGAGCCACCCCAACGCGACACCCAAGGGCGAGATCATGGTCACGCTGGAGGACTGCCTCACGGACCTGAAGACCCTGGCGCAGCGCTACGGCCCGGCGGGCACCCACCCCGGCTTCCTCGACCCGGCGTCGCCGCCCAAGAGCGAGGTGTTGACCTCCGGCTTCGTGATGAAGCTGGTCGCCAAGTCGAACCTCCACTGGCACGACGGTCTTCGGCTGGGACACGGCAAGAGCTATGTGGCGCTGCTGCGCGACACCACCGGCCCCACGTTCAACGACGTGCTCGAGTTCAACTTCCTGAGCAGCAAGACCTTCACCATCGAGGGGCTGGCGCAGGAGCCCAAGGTCGACCTGGCGTTTCGCGTGCTCGAGTCGAGCCAGTGGATCGACGTCGGCTCGTCGATGCACCCGCTGCCCAAGGGCAACAGCAAGGGCTGGACGCTGCCGCCTTGGACCCTCGAGCGCGCGCTCATCGACGGCGCCTACCGCCACTACAAGGACCACCGCGCTGGCTGTGATCTGTGCAAGGGCAGCAAGCAGGGCGCCCTGCTGTGGGAGGTGCCGGTCCTCGGCATCGACGAGGCCGAGCTGGTCGTTGGCCGGCAGGGCTACAGCAAGGGCGGGGGGCCGGAGAACTTCAGCAAGATCAACCCCAACCCGGCGGGCTGGCTGCGAATCTGGACGCTCTTCGGGCTCGGGTCGCCGCCGAAGCCGCAGTACGTGTGGGACATGATCCTCGGGGTGAGCCAGCGACGCTTGCTCGACGGCGGGGTCAAGCAGGGGCAGGGGTCGGTGCGCTTCGAGCTGACCCAGGTCCCGGTGGGCCTCAACGCCGACGAGCTCGCCGCCGCGCTGGCGCCGTCCATGCACGCCCAGCGGCAGAAGCTCGCGGCGCTGCTCATGGGCGACTGGCAGAGCAAGAGCCCCCTGGACATCTTCCTGGCGGAGGGCGCCGGCGGCGGTCGCTGGCTGATGTTCGTGGCGCCCACCGATCCCCTGCCCAAGTCGAGCCTGGGCCACCCGAAGCGCGGCTTCTTCTCCGACGTGGGCCTGACGCAGAAGCTGTCGTCGACCGCCAGCCAGGGCAGTGGCGACACGATCCACGAGAAGATCCCGTGGCCCAAGGCCAACACGGTGACCACCGTGTACGTCGCTGACGTTCAGGGGACTCCGCACCGGCTGCAGCTGTCGCCCCTGCCGGACGGGACGCTGTGGGTGACCATGCGCAAGTGGGTCGGCGGACCATGACGCGCGACGACGCCAGCGTGCAGCGACGGCGCCGTGGCTACGTCCGGCTCGCGCTCCTGGGCCTGTGCACGGCGACCGCGTGCGGCACGGGCGCCGCGCCGCTCACGTACGGCGATCCGACCGACGGCTTCACCGCGCCCGCGCATGCGGACACGGCGGGCGGCGCGGCGGACACGGCGGTCCCCGACGAGAGCGTGCCCCCGACCCTGAGCGTGACCTCGCCGAGCGACGGCGCGGTGGTCGACGACGAGGTGGTGGTGCTCTCTGGCGTGGCGTCGGACACGTCGGGCATCGACTCGGTGCGCGTGCGGGTCGACCAGGGCACCTGGCTGGTCGCGCAGCTCGAGCCGATCGACGCCGGCACCGCGGGCCAGGGCAGCGCGCACACGCAGAACGTCACCTGGAAGGCGTGGGTGACCGTCCCCCCGGGGGATCACGTGGTGCACGCTACGGCCCGCGACCGGGCCGGCAACGCGAGCCAGCTCTCGGTGAAGGTGCACCGCGTCCGCGTCGCCACCCTGACCGCGCGCCTCCCCGAGAAGGCGGCAGCGCCGGTGACGCTGCAGCTGGACAAGGCCGCGGTCAAGGCGCTGATCCCGACGCAGTCGGCCAAAGAGCTGGTCATCTACCTGCTCGACGTGCGCCCGCTGCTGGCGACGGCGCTCGAGGCGGTCAAGGCGCCCACGGTGTGGGGGCTCAACACGCAGGCGTGGGGCACCGCCGAGTGGAACATGCACGAGGTGCTGACCATGACCCCCGACACGGTGAACCTGGCCGGGACCTCCGCCGAGCCGCTGATGCTCCTGGCCGCGAACCTCGGGCTCTCGGTGCCGCTCCTGCTGGCCGACATCGCCGGCATCTCGCCGACCACGGCCTTCCTCTCCACGTCTCAGGTGGCCGAGGCCATGTTCCGCAGCGTGGTCGCCGGGCACCCCGCGCTGGTGCTCGACCCGGAGGACGGGGTCAAGAAGGTCCCGGTCACCCTCTACGACGCGCTCGAAGACCTGATCACCCTCGACACCAAGCTGGGGCCGGCGGGTGGGCACCCGGGCATCGTCTACAAGAGCGCGCCTGCGCCCGTGCTGCTGCCCGACTTCAAGATCACCCTGACGGGCCGCAGCAACCTGCGGGAGTTCGAAGGCATGGACCTGTCTGGAGGGCAGCGCTGGCTCTTCCTCAAGGCGGCTGGCGACGACGTGGTGACCTTTGACTTCCTCGACGAGCAGGCCTTTCAGATCAGCGGCGTGGCCGACGAACCCCTGGTGGATCTCTACGTGTTGGCCACCGAGCACAAGGGCTTCGTCGACATGGCCTACAAGAAGGACGCGAACCCCGACGGTCCCTATTTCAAGGGCGCCAGCGCGGCCTGGTCGCTGCCCACGTGGACCGCGGAGCACATGGTCATCGACGCCGTGTACCACGCCTTTCGCGAGCGCTTTTCGGAGTCGAACTACCAGGCCAGCAAGAGCTACGACGTGGGCGCGTTGAAGGACGCGTCCACCTGGAGCTGGGACAAGGGCTGGCTCAGCATCCAGACCGTGGCCGGCATCGGCGCGCCACCCTCGCCGAGCTACTGGTGGGACCTGGTGCTGGAGCTGGCGCAGAAGCGGCTGCACGACGGCGGCATCGCCGAGGGCAAGGCGACCTTGCACCTGCCGATCACCGGGGTGCCCGTGTCGATCACCTCCGACGACATCATCGCCAAGGCGCGCAAGCTCTTCGAGGCGCAGAAGAGCAAGCTCGCCGCGGCCAGCGTGGGCGACCACAGCACCTACGACACCGGCTGTGACCTTTTTGTGCTCCGGAACAAGAGCGGCGCTGTGGGGCTCTTCTTCGTCGCGGCGGCGGACCTGCCCGGCGCGCCCAAGACCCACGCCAAGCCCGGCTTCTTCGCCGACGCGTCCCTCAGCCAGAAGGTGAGCACCACCGCCGAGCAGGGCTTCGGCGACACCGCGCACGAGCAGGTGCTCCTGGCGGACGGCGCCGAACAGACGCTCTACGCCGCGGACCGCGACGGCAGCGTGTGGCGGCTCAGCGTGAAGCGAAGCGGCTTCCAGGTCCGCGTGGCCTCCCGCCCCGAGGTCGCGCCATGAGCGTGGTCCCGGCCAGGCGCGCATGGGTTCGTGGACGCGCTCGGCGACGCGGCGCATTGGCGTGGGTCCGGTGGGGCCTGCTGCTGGGGGGCCTGCTGCTGGGGGGCCTGCTGGGTGCGGGCGGGTGCATGGCGGTGCCCACCGTCGACACCACCGAGCCGGCGCCGCTGGCTGTGGGAGAGTCGCGCGAGGTGGTGCTCGAGGCCCTGCGGCTCGACGTGGCGGGCTACGAGCAGGTCCTCACCCGGGCCGACCTGTTGGCGTTGCCCAGAGAGACCCGCCGCAAGCTGTGGCTCTACGACCTCGACCTGCGCGGCGAGGCCGGCGAGCAGCGGCTCATCGACCACGCCCTCGCGGCGATCCGCGCGACGGATCCGACGGACGCCAGCCTCGGCCAGGCTGAGCGGAACATGGTGCGGCTGCTGAACATGACCCCGGCCAACGCGGACCTGTCCGGCACGCCCATGGCGAACCTGCTCAACCTCGCGCCGCAGGTGGGCATCGCGGCGCCCGAGGTGCTCGCCGAGAGCATGGGCATCGAGGTCGACGCGCCTTTCCTCGGCGGCGAGGCGCTGGCCGGGTCGCTCGTGGACAACGTCATCTCGTCGCACCCCAACGCGCGTCGCCGACCGGCGCCGGTGAGCGACGCGCACCCGGACGGGACGGCGCCGGTGCCCAAGGGCCACCTGCCGGTCACCCTCGAAGATGTCGCCACGGGGCTCGAGACCTTGAGTCAGACCTACGGCCCGTACGTCGCCCCTGGCGAGACCCACCCGGGCTTCGTCTCCGGCGCCACCAAGGCCGACATGCTCGAGCCGGGCTTCTTCATGGCGGTGCGCGCCAACGCCAACGCGCTGCCCTTCAAGGGCTGCGATCTCAGCCACGCGGCGGCGGGTTCGGTGACCTCCATCGGCAAGGAGTCGACGCCGCTCTTCGACTTTTCGGACCCGAACTGGATCACCATCGTCGGGGTCGTGGAGAAGCCGGCGGTGACCGAGATGCAGTTCACCATTGTGGAGGCGCCCGGGTTCGTGAAGGCCGGCGACAGCGCGCTGCCGCTGCCCATGGGCAACGGGCCGGTGTGGCACCTGCCGGCCTGGTCGCTGGAGCGCGTGGTGGCCGACGCCGGGCTGCGGGCCTTTCAGGAGCGCACGTGGTCCAAGAGCTGGGCGCTGGGCGCAGACCCCAAGCCGCTCTTCGAGGTGACCCTGCGTGAGGGGTGGATGCAGCTGCGCAGCAAGGGCGACATCGGCGCGCCGCCGCCGCCGCTCTACATCTGGGACCTGATGGGGCTGGTGGCGCAGACCCGGCTCCACGACGGGCCTGACCCTGAGGCTCCCTCGGTCGACGCCATCCCCGAGGGCCAGGCGTCGGTGACGTTCACGCTGCGCGACATCCCCATCGGGGTCACGCACGACCAGATCAACGCCTCGATTCAGGCGAACCTCGAGGCCGATCCCAGCTCGTTGGTGAGCGTGGCGGCGCAGATCCTCGACCAGTCGGCGGGGGCTCCCGACTTCTACTACGTGCGGCCCCTGTGGAACGCGGCAGAGCAGGGCGACTGGCTGCTCTTCGTCTTGCCCGACGACGTGGCGGGCGCGCCGACCTACGCGACCCCGGGCTTCTTCGCCGACAGCGCGCTGACTCAGCCGATCCACTCCCAGCGGTCTGTCGAGGGGGACACCAGCCACCTCAAGGTGCGGGTCTCGCCTGGGCAGACCTTCTACTGCGCGGATCAGGTGGGCGGCGCCTTTCGGGTCGACGTGCTGGCCAAGCCGTCGTTGGCGCGCGTGCGGCTGCGCGTGACGAGGGTGCGATGAGCTGGCGGACGTCCGCGTGGGCGCTCGCGACGGTCGCAGCTGCCACGCTGGTGTTCGGGCGTGCGGCAGAGGTTCAGGCGAGCGGCATCTCCACGCCGCGACTGGGTGCGGGGTGGGCTGCGCCGACCTTCGCCACGCCGGCGTCGATCCGCTTCAACCCCGCGATCCTGGCGTCGCTGCAGGGTGTGCAGCTCGACGCGTCGGTGGCGCTGCTCTACGGCCGGTCGACCTACACCCGCGAGCGCCGCGCGGCCTATCAGCGGGCCGACGGGCTCGACTTCAGCTTGCCGGTCGCCCCTGCCGA
>JAUIAC010000271.1 GCA_030425545.1 bacterium
GCGTCGAGCACGGGCACCGGCAGCGGCGCGCCGAGGTGGACACGACCGCGGGTGTCGACCCGCACCGCGGCGGCCAGGGGCGACGGCGCGGTGGCCGAGCTGCTCAGGTGATACCCGAGGATGCTGCCGGTGATCCCGAGCACCACGGCGCCGACCAGGACGCCGGTAGTGCCGTCGACGATCTGACTGCCGATCGCCATGCCCGAGGTCACCCCGGCGGCCGAGCCCAGCACGGTCCACCCCAGGCCGCCGGTGCCGTGGTTCCAGTGGCCGGCCAGCCAGGTGCCGACACCCGTGCCGATGACGGCGCCGGCGCCGGCGCCGAGGAAGGCCAGGCCCAGGTCCGCGAAGCCGTCGCCATTGCCGCCGCGCAGCTTCAGCGCGCCCGCCGTCACGAGCAGCCCGGCGAGGCCGCCGGCGCCCAGGCCGACCGTGCCGCCGAGGGTCTGCCAGGCCAGGGTCGGTCCGTCCCAGGCCGGCGTGCGGGGCGCTGCGTCGGGCATCGGGCGCGCCGCCTCGGGTCCCGCAGCGGCGGGGCTGCTCGCCGAGGCGAGGGCGGACGTGAACACCAGCAGCCCGCACAGCAGTGTGCAGCTCAGCTTGGTGGCCAGGGTCGTGGTGGTGTGTCGCATGTGTGCTCTCCGTGCGCGTCCTGCGCCCTCGACGTCATGCAACGCCGCGCGGACCGACAGAGTTCACCATGGCAGCTCGTTTCACACAGCTTTCACACGGAGCGGGCGCGGGGGGCGCCTACCGGCCGAGCCGCTCGTGGCCCGAGAGCACCGCGGTGGCGCACTTCATCGCGACCGTGAGCACCAGCGCGCCCAGCGCCCAGATGCCGGCCGTGACCTTCCACTCCACCAGGCTCGGCGTGTACTCCACCAGCTCGTGCAGCGTGCTCGGCACGAAGCCCGGGATGATCAGGCCCATGCCCTTCTCGATCCACACCCCGGCGAAGGTCAGCACACAGGCCAGCACCAGCAGCCGGTTGTTCTCCGCCGCCTTCGGCCACAGAAACAGGGCCGCGGCGGTGACGTTGAAGGTGATGGCCGACCACATCCACGGCACCAGGTCGTTGTGCCCGTGCAGGCCGAGGAAGAGGTACTCCGCCGACGCCGTGTGACTGCCGCCGGTGTAGAACTCGACGAAGATCTCGCTCGCCAGCATGAACAGGTTCACCAGCGTGGTGATGCGCAGGATGTTCACCAGCGTGCGCACCGGCCCCTCGCCGATGGTGAGCGAGGTCAGCCGCCGCAGCAGGAGCAGCAGCACGATGATCAGGGCAGGGCCCGAGACGAAGGCCGAGGCGAGAAAGCGCGGGGCCAGCAGCGCCGAGTTCCAGAAGGGGCGGCCACCCAGCCCGGCGTAGAGGAAGGCGGTCACGGTGTGGATCGAGATGGCCCACACGATGGAGAGCAGCACGAAGGGCAGGTACCAGCGCTTGCGCGGTCGCTTGCCGATGAAGCGGTGGTAGAGCAGGTAGCCGCAGATGTGCAGGTTGAGCAGCAGGTAGCCGTTGAGCACCAGCACGTCCCAGGTGAGCATGCTCACGGGCCAGTTGAAGCGGCCGACGCCCGGCAGCATGTGCCACACCCGGTCGGGGCGACCGATGTCCACGCCGACAAAGCCGATGCACACGACGATGGCGGCGACCGCCAGCAGCTCGCCGAAGATGACCACGTCGTGCATGTCGTGGTCGTCGTAGAGGTAGGCCGGGATCACCATCAGCACGCCGCCCGCCGCCAGCCCAACGCCGAAGGTGAAGTTGGCGATGTAGAGCCCCCACGACACGTGGTCGGTCATGTGGGTCAGCGCCATGCCCTCGGCGACCTGGTGCGCCCACGCGTTGGCGCCGACGAGCGCGATGGCGGTGAGCAGGATCATCCAGGTGTAGAACTTCGGCCCGCCGTCGGTGGCCACGTCGAGCAGGCGCGCGAGGAAGCGCACGTAGCTCACGCTGTGGCGTTGCGTGGCGTGGGGCATCTCTGGGGGCGCGGCGGAGGCGGCTTCGGGCGGGCTCATGGAAGCTCCAGCTGGCGGTCGGGGAGGCGCGGCTTCTGACGGCGTCGGGCTGCGGCGGACCCGGGCCTATTCGTCGAAGAAGTAGAAGAACGAGGGCTTGGTGCCGAGCTCTTCTTTGAGCACGAACACGCGCTTGTTCTCGAGGACCCAGCGGATCTCCGACTTGGGGTCGAGCAGGTTGCCGAACACGCGGGCGCCGGTGGGGCAGGCCTCGAGGCAGGCCGGCATCTTGCCCTTGCGGGTGCGGTGCAGGCAGAAGTGGCACTTCTCCATGACGCCCTGCGGCCGGATGCGGTTCGACAGCAGGCCCTGGTCGGGGTTGATGTCCTTGGCCGGGACCTCGGGCGCGTGCCAGTTGAAGCGGCGGGCGTGGTAGGGGCACGCGGCCTCGCAGTAGCGGCAGCCGATGCACCAGTCGTAGTCGACCACGACGATGCCGTCCTTCTCCTTCCACGTGGCCTCGACCGGGCACACGTCGACACAGGGCGGCTCGTCGCAGTGCTGGCACTGCACCGGCATGTAGAACTTGTCGTCGCGCGGCACGGGGTGCACGTAGTCCACGGTGCCCTTGGCGAAGTCGATGGAGCCCTTGTCCATCTCGAACACGCGGATGTAGCTGTTGTGGGTCTTGCGGTCGTGGTTGTTCTCTTCGTGGCAGGCCTCGGCGCACATGCGGCAGCCGATGCAGATGCTCAGGTTGAGCGCGTAGCCGAACTTGACGCCCTCGATCGGCGCGTCAGCGGTGAGGGTGACGTCGACGCCGGTGTCCTTCTTGGTGTCGGCCTCGATGCGGGCCAGGGTCGCCTTGAGCTCGGCTGGCGAGAGCTCCTTGTAGTGCTTCTGCAGGAACTCGTCGGCCGACATGTCCTCGGCCCAGGTGGTGAGCGGGGCCAGGGCCTTGGCGAAGGCCGCCGCGCCGAGGGTCGCGCCCGCCGCCTTGAGCACGGTGCGCCGCGCGACGCCGTCGCCGCCCCCCTGCTGCTGGACCGGATCGTCGCTGATGCTCATCAGTGCCCTCCTTGGGCAGGTGCGTGGGTCGCGGGCTTCTTCGGGGGTGCTGCGCCGTGGTCTGCTGCGCCGTGGTCTGCTGCGCCGTGGTCCGCTGCGCCGTGGTCGCCCGCGCCGTGCCCGCCGCTCGTGTTCAGCAGGAAGCGGTCCTTCGGCCGCGGCCCCGGCACGACCCCGACGTAGGCCGGCGCGTGCGGGTCGTGGCAGTGCACGCACTGGTTGCGCACCCGCGGGCCCTTGGTGCGGTCCCAGTAGCCGGTCATGCCGCCGTGGCTGCCGTGGTCGTAGTCGCGCTTCTGCGGCCCGTGGCACTGGCCGCACAGCTGCATCAGATCGTCGAAAGGCACCGGCGTGCTGTCGGCCAGGCGCAGCGTGTCGTAGTTGTCCGCGTTGTGGCAGGTCAGGCACGACAGGCGGCCGTGCTGCATGGTCAGGCCCACGTGGAAGGCCTTGAGCGAGGTGCCGGTGTTGCGCTTGCGGGCCGGGAGCTTGCCGTCGTGGCAGCTGCGGCAGGGCGCTTTCACGGGCTTGCCGTGGTGGTCCTTGAGATCGGTCTGCAGGCCGCTGCCCGGCCCGCTCAGCCGGGGCCGGTAGGTCACCGGGTGCAGCGGCGCGCCCTTGGCCGAGGGCTTCTGCATCGGCGGGCCGTCCCCGGCGCCGTTGCAGCCCGCGGTGGCGACCAGGGCGAGCGCGGCGGTCCACAGGACCACCCGGCGTGTGTGCTGCGCAAGGCGCAGGGCAGCGGGCATCGCGGGTGGGTGTGGCACGGCCTGTCCTCCTCTCTGCCCCTCAGGGCGGCGGCCCCACGCTAGGCGTTGCACGGGGCCTTTCAAGACAAAGAGACCCTGCAGTCGATTTGTGTTGAACACGGTCCTGCGAGCCCTAGCCATGTGTGCGGAGGAGGGCGACCCATGGCGATCAGTGGACTGGTGATCACGCACGGCGCGCCGCAGGTGGCGCCGCAGCACGGCGAGCCCGCGGCGGCACCGACCCGTCTGGACACCCTCGTGGCGGCGAACACCGCGCACCTCTCGGCCGCCTTGCGCGCCCTGACCCTGCCCACCGGCGCGTCACTGGAGATCGGCGAAGCCCACGGCCCGCGCCTGCCGCTGGTGGTGGAGACCCAGAGCCGACGCCACGACCGCGACGTCTTCGACGCCATCCGCAGCCTGCCCGGCGTGCGCCAGGTCGAGGTCGCCTACGTGTGGTTCGACGACCCCGAGCTCGGTAGCGAGCCCCAGGAGAGCACCCTATGAGCCAAGCCAACGACCGCGCCCACCCGCAGAACGACGCGCTCTCGCCCGCCGATGCGGTGTCCGCTGACCCGGTGTCGCGCCGCGCCTTCATCAAGCTCAGCGCCATGGCCGCCGCCACCGCCGCCGCCGCCACCCACCTGTCCGACGCCACCGCCGCCCCGGCGCGCAAGGGCCCGGCCGCTGGCGCCACGGGGGTCACCTGGAACAAGGCGCCCTGCCGCTTCTGCGGCACCGGCTGCCATGTGGAGGTCGGGGTCGACAAGAGCGTGCCCGGCGGCAAGGTCGTCGCCGTCCGCGGCGCGCAGAAGGCCGCTGTCAACAAGGGTCTGCTGTGCGTGAAGGGCTACCACGTCGGCGGCGCGCTCTACGGCCGCGACCGGCTGACCACACCCATGCTCCGGGTCGACGGCGTGCTCAAGCCGGTCACGTGGGACAAGGCCATCGACGTCATGGCCGACCGCGTGCTCAAGGATCCCAAGGGCTTCGCCATCTACGGCAGTGGCCAGTGGACCATCCCCGAGGGCTACGCGGCGCAGAAGCTGATCAAGGGCGGCCTGAGCAACAACCACATCGATCCCAACGCGCGGCTGTGCATGGCCTCGGCCGTCACCGGCTTCCTCGGCGTCTACGGCGTCGACGAGCCGGCGGGCTGTTACGAGGACCTCGACGCGGCGGACGTGGTCATCCTCTGGGGCAACAACCCCGCGGAGATGCACCCGATCCTCTTCTCACGCATCGTCGACCGGCGCTCGCGCGGCCAGAAGGTCGAGCTCATCGACCTGACCACCCGGCGGACGCGCTCGAGCGACCACGCCGACCACGTGATGATCTTCAAGCCGCAGGGCGACATGGCCATCGCCAACGGGGTCGCGCACCTGCTGCTCAAGGACGGCACCTACGACAAGGCCTTCGTGCAGAAGCACCTGAACTTCCGCCACAACCCCGACCCCGACAAGCCCTCGCTCTTCGGCAAGCCGATGACCTTCGAGGCCTACAAGAAGGCGCTCGAGCCCTACACGCCGGAGCACGTCGAGGCGCTCAGCGGGGTGCCCGCCGCGCAGATTCGCCTGCTCGCCAGCCGCTTCGCCAACCCCAAGCTCAAGATCACCAGCCTGTGGTGCATGGGCATGAACCAGCACACGCGCGGCACGGCCGTGAACACCATGGTGCACGGCATCCACCTGCTCAGCGGCCACTTCGGCAAGCCCGGCGACGCGCCCACCAGCCTCACCGGCCAGCCCTCGGCCTGCGGCACCGCGCGTGAGGTCGGCACCCTGGCCCACGCCCTGCCCGGAGGCCGCATCGTCAAGGTGCCCGCCCACCGCGCGCAGACCGAGAAGCTGTGGAACCTGCCGGCCGGCCGCATCAACCCCAAGCCCGGCTACCACACGGTCAAGATGTGGGAGCAGTTCACCAAGCCCACCGACAAGGGCGGCGACATCCACACCATCTTCGTCCAGGTCACCAACCCAGGGCAGAGCCTCCCCAACCTCAACCACCTGTTCAACGACAAGAAGGACCTCAAGGACAAGTTCCTCATCGTCAGCGACGTGTATCCCACCGCCACCACCGTGCTCGCCGACCTGGTGCTGCCCGCGGCCATGTGGGTCGAGAAGAACGGCGTGTTCGGCAACTCCGAGCGGCGCACCCAGCAGTGGTTCAAGATGGTCGAGCCCCCCGGGCAGGCCCGCGACGACTGCTGGCAGACCATCGCGCTGGCGCGGCGGCTCTACGAGCGTGGTCACGCCGGCATGCGCGACAAGGACGGCAAGTTCCTCTTCGACATCAAGGACGCGGCGGGCAAGAGCGTGCCGGTGTGGGACTGGGCGCACTACTACGACGTCAACGTCGACAAGGCGCTCTTCGAGGAGTACCGCGGCTTCACCACGCTCAAGCACAAGGACCTGGCGCCCTACGACGAGTACGTCAAAGCCCACGGTCTGCGCTGGCCCGTGGTCCAGACCAAGTCGGGGACCTGGCGCGAGACCCGCTTTCGCTTCAGCGAGTTCGACGACGTCTACGTGAAGAAGGGCGCGGAGATCGACTTCTACCACTCCAAGACCAAGGACGGGAAAGCGCAGCTGTGGTTCCACCCCTACACGCCGCCGCCGGAGCTGCCCGACAAGGACTACCCGATGTGGCTGTGCACCGGGCGCGTGCTGGAGCACTGGCACACGGGGACCATGACCATGCGCATCCCGCAGCTGCGGCGGGCGATGCCGCACAGCTACGTGGAGGTGCACCCGAAGGACGCGCGCAAGCTCGGGGTGCACAACGGCGACAAGGTGGTCGTGGAGTCGCGGCGCGGCGCGGTGACGCTGCCGGTGTGGATCGAGGGGCGCGGCGCGGTGGTCGAGGGCTCGGTGTTCGTGCCTTTCTTCGACGAGCGCGGGCTGATCAACAACGTCACGCTGCACCTGTTCTGCCCGATCTCGAAGGAGCCGGACTACAAGAAGTGCGCCGTGCGGCTGCGTAGAGCATGAGCGGTCGCGAGAGGGACGGGATGAACGAGCGAGCCGAAGGGACCAGGGATCCGGGCGAGCAGCGGCGGCTGGAGCTGGCGCTGGCGGCGCTGGCGGGGCTCGCTGTGGCCGGCTTCGTGGTCGGGGTCAACGCGGGGGCCGGCGACGCTCGGGTCACGGGCGCGGTGCCCGAGCACGCCGCGATGCCGGCTGAGGTGGTGGCCAAGGCCCACGGGGTCACGCCGGCGCAGCCCTACAAGGCGCTGGCCGGCATGCGCCGTGGTGTCAACGCGGCGTGGAAGAGCGACGTCAAGCTGCTCGCGCCGGAGCTGAGCGATCGCACCCAGGGGCCCAAGACCCCCGCGAGCGCCGCGGCGGTGAAGCAGGCCGTGGCCGAGCGCGCCGAGCGGCGGGCCTACGACGGCGCCCCGCCCGTGGTGCCGCACCCGGTGCAGCAGCGCGGCGGGCTGGCCTGCCTGAGCTGCCACGCCAAGGGCGCGGTCTTGGGCGAGGGCATCGAGCGGCGCGTGGCCTCGGCCATCAGCCACCCGGAGCTGACCAACTGCACCCAGTGTCACGTGGAGCAGGCCAACGCCCAGTGGGGGCCGCAGCACTGGCCCGAGGCCTCGGCGAGCACCTTCGTGGGCAAGGCCTCGCCCACCGAGGGGCCGCGCGCCTATCCCGACGCGCCACCGCAGATGCCGCACAGCGCGCACATGCGCGAGCGCTGCAGCAGCTGCCACGGGCCGACCGGCCCCGAGGGGCTGCGCACCAGCCACTTCGAGCGGCAGAGCTGCCAGCAGTGCCACACCGCGTCGGCGGACGACGACCAGCGCGCCGTGCCGGGTTTTGGCGCCCGCTTTCCGGTCGGCGCGGGCACGCCGCCCTGGCCTGCGCCGCAGCGGTGAGCGAGACCGACCCGACCGACAAGCCTGCGTCGGCTGGCGCACCGCAGCGGAGCGCCACGCCGGCCCCCGGGGCGAGCCGCCGCGCCTTCCTGCGCGGCGACTGGCTGCGACGACCGGCGTCGCCCACGCCACCGGTAGGCGCGTCGCTGCCACGCGCTGAGGCCAAGCCGTCCGCGACGTCGCCGCCCTCGTCCACGCCGCCCTCGTCCACGCCGCCGCCGTCCTCGTCCACGCCGCCGCTGCCCCAGGGGCCACCGCCGTTCACCCCGCCGCCCGGCATGAGCCGCGTCGCCGCCGAAGCCGTGGCGCGGGCGGAGTCGGCGCGGGACGCCCCGGCCGCGGCTCGGCACCTGCCCTTGATCCGGCCCCCGGGGGCGGTCGACGAGGCCACCTTTCTCGCGCGCTGCACCGCGCG
>JAUIAC010000272.1 GCA_030425545.1 bacterium
CCGTGGGGTCGAGCTCGAGAAGCTCGCGTGGAACTGCGCCTTTGGCCTGCTGTGCGAGCGGCACGGGGTGAGCGTCGGCGAGGTGGTGGTGCGGCACCACGACGAGCTGAGCGCGCTCGTGGCGGAGTTCAACGCCGTCGGTGGGGCCGCGCTGGAGGTGCAGCTGCCGCTCGCGCCGCTCGTCGAGCGCCTGTGCGCGTACTCGAAGTCCATCCCCACCTACCGCGGCGCGGTGAAGGAGTGGCCCTGGCGCAACGGCTGGTTCGTCGCGCAGTCCGCCGCGCTGGGCATGCCCATGCCTGTGCACGACCGCTTGCTGCGCGCCATCGGACGCGGCTGAGCGTGCGCGGCTGAGCGTGGGCGGCTGGCGGCCTTCGGCGGGAGGACTTCGAGCCTTGGGCGAGGGTGGCGCCGACTTTTTTTCGCTGTGTCGTTTTACGCGCCGGTGGGCGACGGCATCCAGGTTACGAAAGGCGAGGCGACTCGCCGCCCACACCGGAGGGCCCCCCCGCCCTCACCTGGAGGTCTTCATGAAGCTGCGAACCCTGATCGTGACCGCGCTCGTCGCCGCGCTGGCCGTGCCGCTCTTCGCCACCGCACATCCCCGCGGGGAGCGCGACGGCAAGCCCAACGCCGAGCGTCGCGCCAAGTTCCACAAGAAGATGAAGGAGCGCCGCGCCAAGCTCCTGCGGGACAAGCTCCAGCTCCCCGAGTCACGGGCTGCCCAGGTCGAGAAGGCGCTCGACGCCTTCCGGGCCAAGCGCAAGCCGCTGCGCAAGGCGATGCACCAGCACCACAAGACCCTGCGCAAGCTGCTCAAGGACGACAGCAACGACCAGCAGGCCTACACCAAGGTGCTCGCGGACCTGATGTCCACGCGCAAGCAGCTCAAGGCCTTGCAGGACGCCCAGATCGAGGGCCTCCGCCAGCTGCTGACGCCGAAGCAGCAGGCCCAGATGATGGTCGCGCACCACAAGATGCGCCGCCACATGATGCGCCGTCACATGCGTCGCGGCGGCAAGAAGGGCTGGCGCCAGGGGCGTGGCCACCACGGACACCGCGGCCACCACGGTCCCGACGGCGGCCCGGAACGTGGCCTCCAGGCGGACGAGGGGGACTTTCCGCCCCCCGCTGGCGAGCCACGCTGACGCCGCGACCAGACGCCGCGACCAGACACCGCGACCAGACGCCGCGACCTGGGGCGGACCACCCGGCTCGACGCCTCCGCAGCCCCCCGCTGCGGAGGCGTCCTGCGTTTGAACACAGGAGCGGCCACTTCCTGGACAGACGTCGCCGGCGCACTACGCTCGCCGTGACCACGCACGCGCAACGCGCACGGGCAGGATCTACCGGACAGACTGACGGTCGCCGCGGCGACCACATCGGGGGTGAGGGATGCGGATGATGAACCGAGCGGCATGTGTCGCGCTGACGGCTGCGCTCGCGGTCGCGTGCGGCGGCGAGACGGACAAATCCACGGGCGGCACGGACACCGGCGCGACGGCCGACGGCGCCGCCAGCGACGCGGCGGGAGGCTCCGACGCCACCACCGGCGGTGACGCCGCGACCGGCAGCGACGCGACCTCGGGCACCGACGCGGGTGGGACCACCGACGCGGGCGGCAAGCCCAAGACCCACCAGACCTGCCCCGCGGTCGCCGACTGCGTGCTCGCGGCGTGCGCCCCCACGGGCTTCAAGGACGGCTGCTCCGACGCCTGCCTGGCCGACGCCGCCGACGCTGCGCTCGCCAAGGGCGGGCCCCTGCTCGCCTGCGCGCAGAAGACCTGCGTGCCCGCCTGTAAGGACAGCAAGGACAAGGACTGCCTGAGCGACTGCATGTCGGGCAAGTGCGGGGCCGACTTCTTCAACTGCATGGACGACGGCAAGGGCGGCGACAAGGGCTGCACCCACGTGCTCACGTGCGGACAGTCCTGCGACGCGGACCCCAGCAAGGAGTTCAGCTGCAACGCGGCCTGCTACAACGCCATGAGCGCCGCCGGCAAGACCCAGCTCAAGGCCTTCATGGGCTGCATGAGCACGAAGAAGGAAGAGGAGTGCATCGCCGAGACCCTGACCTGCGTCAGCGAGGGCAAGTCGGGCACGAAGAAGTGCGGCGAGCACCTCGACTGCGCCGAGAAGTGCGCCGACGTGAAGGGCGACCTCGCGCAGCTGGTGTGCACCGGCAAGTGCCTGCAGGACGTCGACGCCAAGGAGCACACGCTCTACGTCGGAGCCGTGGCCTGCGGAGCCGACTTCGACGAGGGCTGCGGCGACGTCATGGCGCAGTGCATCGCGCCGACGGGCACCGACACCTGCAAGGTCATCGTCGGCTGCGCCGCGGCGTGCAAAGACGACGACGACGCCTGTGTCGCTGGCTGCTTCGCCAAGGGCTCCAAGTCCGAGGCCGCGCTGGCCTTCGAGGTCGCGCTGGGGTGCGACAACGACCAGCCCAACTGCGGCGCGTCGTGGCTCACCTGCATGCAGCCCGACGGCAAGAACAGCTGCGCCGCGAGCGCCAAGTGCGTCAGCGACTGCGACGGCAACAGCGACGAGGCCACCTGCATCATGACCTGCCTCGGTGAGGTCAAGAAGGCGTCCGTCGACCTGCTCAAGCCAGTCCTGACCTGCGCCGCCAAGGACGACACCACGTCGACCGAGTGCAAGGGCGCGCTCGGCAAGTGCCTGGCCGACCAGTAGCCCCAGACTGGACGCGGCGTCGCCCTGTCGCCGCGTCTGCCAGACCCTGCTCTGCCTCGTGCAGAGTGACCCCCGGCACGGCCTCGCCCGCTGTGCCGGGGGTCCTGGCTTTTGGGTTGCCGAGCGCGCGCGGAACCGTCACGCTCCGCGGCCGGTTCGCCACCCTGGCGCGCTGTCTACACCCTCGGCCGGCCCTTCGTCGCGGCCCGGCACACACGGAGATTGTCATGAACCAGCAGCCCTCAGCCCCAGCAGCCGACGCGCCCGCCGACCCCTCGGCGCCGGACGCGGCCGTCGTCACCGTCGCCGACCTCGCTGCCGACCTGCCCTTCGAGCGCTACGACGTGCCCGAGGACGAGGCCCGCGCCGAGCGGCTCTACCGCCTGCGCCACTCGGCCGCCCACGTCATGGCGGAGGCCGTGGTGGAGCTCTTCCCGACCGCTCAGGTGGCCACCGGCCCCGCGATCGAGCACGGCTTCTACTACGACTTCGACCTGCCCCGCACGCTGACGCCCGATGATCTCACGACCATCGAGCGCCGCATGAAGAAGATCATCAAGCGCAACTTCCGCTTTCAGCGCGCGGAGGTGAGCGTGGCGCAGGCGCGCAAGCTCTTCACCGACGCCAACCAGACCTACAAGCTCGAGGTCATCGACTCCATCGTCGACAAGCACGCGCCGGAGACGCTCTCGCTCTTTCGCCAGAGCAAGTTCGTCGACCTGTGCGCCGGGCCCCACGTGTCGGGCACCAAGACCTGCCGCTACTTCAAGCTCGAGCGTGTGTCGGGCGCCTACTGGCGGGGCGACAGCGACCGCCCGATGCTCCAGCGCATCTACGGCACGGCGTGGGAGAGCAAGGAGGACCTCGACGCCTACCTGCACTTCAAGGAGGAGGCCAAGAAGCGCAACCACAAGCGCATCGGCACCGAGCTGGACCTCTTCCACTTCAACAAGCTCGCGCCCGGCGCCTGCTTCTGGACGCCCCGCGGCTACACGGTCTACCAGGAGTTCCTGAGCTACTGGCGCGAGAGCCACAAGGAGCGGGGCTACCAGGAGATCTACAACCCCATGCTCTACAAGAAGGATCTCTACGAGACCTCGGGGCACTACCAGCACTACAAGAAGGACATGTTCATCCTCGAGGCGGACCACACCGAGTACTGCCTCAAGCCCATGAACTGCCCGGACACGTTCCTGTTCTACACCAGCAAGCGGCGCTCGTTCCGCGAGCTGCCCCTGCGCGTGAGCGAGGGCGGTGTGCTGCACCGCAACGAGCTGACCGGCGCGCTCAACGGCCTCTTTCGGGTGCGGCAGTTCACGCAGGACGACGCCCACATCTTCGTCACCGAGGCGCAGGTGCAGGACGAGATCGCGGAGCTGCTCGACATCTCCCGTGAGGTCTACGCCCTCTTCGGGATCGACTACCGCTTCGCCCTGTCGACGCGGCCCGAGAAGTTCATGGGCGAGCCCGAGCTGTGGGACGAGGCCGAGGCCGCGCTGCAGAGCGCGCTCGACGCCAACGTGGGCAGCGGCAACTACAAGCTCAACCCCGGGGACGGCGCCTTCTACGGCCCGAAGATCGACATCGAGCTGACCGACTGCCTGGGCCGAAAGTGGCAGTGCGGCACGATTCAGCTGGACTTCCAGCAGCCGATCAACTTCGACATGAAGTACGTCGACACCGACAACACGGCCAAGCGTCCCATCGTGATCCACCGCGCCATCTTCGGCAGCTTCGAGCGCTTCCTGGGGATCCTGCTCGAGCACACCGCGGGCGCGCTGCCCACCTGGCTCGCGCCGGTGCAGGCGGTGGTCGTGCCGATCAGCGACAAGATCAACGACTACGCCTGGCAGGTGCACGCCTGGCTGAAGCAGGCCGGCGTGCGGGTCGAGGTCGACGAGCGGAACCAGAAGATGGGCTACAAGATCCGCGAAGCCGAGATGAACAAGGTGCCCTACATGCTGGTGGTGGGCGCCCAGGAGGCCGAGGCGGGCACCGCGAACCTGCGCACCTACCGCGACGGCAAGCGGGGAGAGATCTCCGTGGAGCAGATCGCGGGCGAGATCAGCCTCGCGATCCAGGACCGGACCTTCGACGTGACCATCGAGCCGCTGCGCAGCTTCGAGGACGCGGACTCGGTGGTGGAGGGCGACGCTCAGGAGTACTGAGCCGTCCTGTCGCTGCGCTGCCCAAACCCTGGGCGACCCAGCCCGTTACGCGACGCGCCCCACGTCCCCTGCCCCGCGCGGCAGCGGGCGTGGGGCGTGCGCGTTCAGCGGACAGCGAGCCAGATGACGAGGCCGAGCGCGCAGGCCACCAGGCCCCAGGGCCACAGGCTGGCCAAGGGGGAGGGCGGCGGCGGCGCTGGGGCGCGCGCCGAGGGCGGCAGATCCGGGTGCGCCACCGAGGGTACGTCGGTCTTGGAGGGGCCACGGAGCCTGGCGCTGCCACGGTCCTGGGCGCCCGCGGGCGGGGCTGATCGGGTGCGCTGCGGCACAGCCTCGGTGACCACCGTGAGCTTCTGGTCCTCGCCGGCCGCGCGCGACGCGGCCTCCGGCGCGACGTCTGGCTTGGCGGCACCGGTGGCGGCAGCCGTGGCGGCAGCCGTGGCGGCAGAGGACGGAGCCGGCGCGCTGGCCTCGGCGACGGCCGCGTCGTCGGGTCGCACCTCGAGCTTGGGGCCCTTGCTGCGGTGGGCCTCCAGGGCCTCTGTGGTGACCTGGGCGTACTTCACCGTCGAGCGCACGCGCGCGCGGGAGCCCGTGGCCACCTGGGTCGCGGCCGTCACCCGGTCCTTGGCGCTGACCCGCCACGAGCCGGTGTCCTGGGTCGGCCCCTGAGCGATGACCACCCGCGGGATGCGCGACTGCGAGCGCGGCCGCAGCCTCGGGCTGTTGGGCAGGTCCCGGGCGGCGCGAGCCACCGCCTCCTGCATCTTGCGGGCGTCTTGAAAGCGGTGGTCCGGGTGCTTCTGCAGCGCGCGGTCGATGAGCAGCGCCACGCCCTCGCTGACGTCGGGCATCGCCTCGCGCACGTCCGGTGGATCCGACTCGCGATGCTGCTCCATGACGGCGAACACATCGTCGCCGACGAAGGGCACGCGGCAGGTCAGCGCGCGGTAGAGGATGACCCCGAGGGCGTAGAGGTCGCTGCGCCCGTCGAGGTCCTGGCGCGCGCACTGCTCGGGGCTCATGTAGTCCGGCGTGCCCAGGCTGACCCCGCGCTCCGTGATGCGTTGGCCCTTGAGGCTGGCGATGCCGAAGTCGACGACCTTGACCACGCGTTCGCCCGCGACCTCGTGCAGGACCACGTTGGCGGGCTTGAGGTCGCGGTGGACCAGGCCCTTGTCGTGGGCCTCCGCGAGGCTGCGCAGCACGGCGTCTGCGATCTCCAGGACCTCGGCCTCGGACATGGGCCGCCCCCGGGCCGCCTGCGCAGACAGCTCCTCTTCCAAGGTCGGTCCCGACAGGCGCTCGCTGGCGATGTAGAGGGCGCCGCCGCTGGTGCGGCCGACGTCGAAGACCCGGAGCGTGTTGGGGTGCTGCAGCGCCGCGGTGACCTGGGCCTCGCGGAAGAAGCGCTGCTCCGCCTGCGCGTCGCCGCAGGGCAGCCCGCGCAGCAGCATCTTGAGCGCGACAGGCTGGCCCGTGCGCACCGACGTGGCGGCGTAGACCACCGACCAGGAGCCACGGCCGAGCACGAACTCGATGTGATAGCGACCGTCGACCACGTCGCCGATTCCGGCGTGGTGCGAGTCCGAGACCTTGCGCGGCTCGTCGGGCTGGTTGGTCGCGGGGTCCGCGTGCATTCACGCTCCAGGCGCGCCGTGAGGGCCGGGGGGGCAGCGCTCAGTGTCTCGCGCTTGGTGTGGTCGAACAATGGCTGACTGTGAGATTCCCGCCGGAACGCCTGGATTTCGGCCTATTGGGCGTCTGGCTGCGCTGCAGGGGCGCGGACCCGTCGCCGAGCGCGCTTGGCCGCGGGGCGCCGCGTGAGGGTCTGGTAGAGGCGCATCATGTCCTTGCGCGGCCCGGTGACGCGGATCGACTTGGAGTCGAGCGATCGCTGCGCGGACCACGCCTTGAGCGCCTTGCCGTCGACGACCACCGACAGGCGCTGGTCACCGCTGTGCCCCTGGAGCATGACCTTCAGGCGCGCCACGCCCTTGGCGTCGAGCTGCAACACCAGGCCGGCCCGCGTCTCGCCCGGCTGCAGCATGACCCGGTCCACGGCGCGCTCGTCGAGCACCACGCGAGGGCCGACGGTGCACACCCCGCCTTCGCACCAGTTGGGCAGGGTCTGCGTGCCGTCGGCCGGCTGCTCTGCGGCGAAGTGCACCTCCATGGGGTGGACCACCGTGGCGCCCGTGGGGCTGCAGGCGACGCTGAAGGCCAGCGGCAGCACGCACGCGAGCGCGCCGTGAGTCAGCGCGGTGAGCGGGTCGGAGCGGTGGGCCAGAGTGGCGTGCGAGCGACGACGTCGAAACATGGGGCCTCCTGGGCTGCTGCCAATGTAGGTCACGTCGGTGTGCGTGTCCGATGCGGAGCCACAAGGTCGGGTGCGCCAAGGCTTGTCGCCACAGCGCTCGACCTTGGCAGCATTGCCCGCCGGGCAGCCAGAGCGGCATAGTGGCCCGTCGACTCACGCGGCGGGCGCAGCCGCTGCCCACGCCCTCTACGCGCAGCGAGCCCGCCATGCACGACCCGACCGAAGCAGCCGAAGAAGACGAGCTCTCCGCGGCCGAAGTGGCCGCGTTTCGCGCCCAGCTGGTGGCCTTGGAGGCGGAGCTCGACGGCCAGCTCGCCCGCGCCAGCGAGAGCGCTCAGACGGTCGACCTCGACGCGCCCATCGGCCGGCTCACGCGCATGGACGCCCTGCAGCGACAGCAGATGGCGGCGGCGGCGCTTCGGCGCCAGGGCCAGCGGATCAGCCAGGTGCGCGTGGCGATCCAGCGCATCGACCAGACCGACCTCTACGGGCTGTGCACCCGCTGTGAGGAGCCCATCGGCCGCCGGCGGCTGAGCGCGCGGCCCGAGTCGGCCATCTGCATGCGCTGCCAGCGCGCGGCGGACGGTCAGCCATGAGCGTGCGCCTCGTCTCGGTCCCGGTGGTGCTCGCCCTGCTCGCGGCGACGTGCGCTGCGTGCGACACGCCCGAGCGTGCCGGCGTCCCAGGCGACGCAGGGCCCAGTGACAGCGTCGCGGTGCGGCTCGGAGCCGACGGCGCCGGGCCAGACGCCCCAAGCGCAGACGCCCACGACGCCGCGCCGGTGGCAGACGCTCACGCCGTGGACGCTTCGACGGCCGACGGGAGCCTGCCAGACGCCGGAACCCCAGACGCAGGGGGGCCAGACGCCGGGATGCCAGACGCCGG
>JAUIAC010000273.1 GCA_030425545.1 bacterium
ACTGCGCGCACTTGTCGGCCGTCGTGCACGACGCGCCTTCTTTGGTGGGCGTGGTCGCGCACTTGCCGGTGTTGCCGTCGCACTGCTCGGTGGTGCAGCTGTTGCCGTCGTCGCACGAGACCATCTTCACCGTCTTGCAGGCGCCGGCCGTGCAGGTCGCGCTCTCGACGCACTTGTCCGGCGAGGTACACGCGGCGCCCTCCTTCATCGGCACCGAGCTGCACGTCCCCGAGGTGGGGTCGCAGGTGTCGGCGGTGCAGGCCTTGCCGTCGCTGCAGTCCTTGGCCTGCGTGGCCTTGCAGGCGCCCGCCGCGCACGCCGCAGAGGCGACGCACTTGTCGTCGAGGGTGCAGGACGCGCCCTCCTTGAGGGGGGTGAACACGCACTTGCCGGTCTTGGCGTCGCAGGTGTCGGCGGTGCAGGGCTTGCCGTCGTCGCACGAGACCGTGGACTGCGCCGCGCAGCTGCCCTGGTCGCAGGCGGCCTTGGTGACGCACTTGCTCGGATCGCTGCACGGGGTGCCCGCCTTGGCCTGGCTGGTCACGCAGGTGCCGGTGGCCGGGTTGCACGCGACCGGGGCGCACACCGTGCCGCCGCTGCAGGTGGTGGTCTTGCTGGCGGCGCACTTGCCCTCGGCGCAGGCGGCGGCGGTGACGCACTTGTCGGGCGAGGTGCAGGCCGCGCCGTCCTTGGCCGCGCTGTACTTGCACGCGCCGGTCTTCGGGTCGCACGCCTCGGTGGTACACGGGTTCTTGTCGTCGCAGTCGACGCTGCTCGTGGTCACACAGACGCCCTTGTCGCACGTGGCGGCCTTGTCGCACTTGCCCGCCGGCGTGCAGCTCAGGCCGTTGGGGTGCGGCGTGCTCTTGCACGTGCCGGACTTGGGGTCACAGGCGTTGCCGGTGCACGGGTTGCCGTCGTCGCTGCAGGTCACCGCGCTTTGAGGCTTCGGCAGGCAGGTGAAGGGTAGCTGGCCCAGGTCGCACCACAGCACGCCGTTGCACGCGTTGCCGTCGCCGAGCTTGGCGTCGCAGTCGAAGCCGGGCTTGTGCGGCCCGCACTGGCAGAAGTCGTTGCCCGGCTGGCATTTGCCGTCCTTGTCGCAGTGGTCGCCGACGGTGCAGGGCATGTTGTCGGTGCAGGCCGTGTCCAGCGTCGCAGCCGTGACCTTGCAGGTGCCGGTCTTGGGCTGACAGCGGTTTTTCAGGCAGGCGGTGTCGCCGTCCTTCGGGCAGAAGACCACCGACGAGGCGTTGAGGATGCACTGACTCTTGCCCTTGTCGCAGACCAGCGTGCCGTTGCACAGGTTGCCGTCCTCGAACTTGGCGCAGTCGCTGTCCGCCGTGCACACGCACTGCGGCGCGGTGGTCACCGGCACGCACTTGCCGCCAGCGCAGGCGTCGCCCAACGTGCACGTGTCGCCGTCGGAGCAGGGGGTGGCGTCCGGCTTGTTGGTCAGCTTGCAGGCCCCGGTCGCGGGTTGGCAGACCGACGTCGCGCAGGCCGGGTCGTCGTCGGTCGAGCAGGTCACGACCGTGGCGGGGTTGACCACGCAGGTCTTGAGGGTCTGGTCGCAGAAGAGCACGCCGTTGCACAGGTTGGCGTCGTCCTGGCTGGCGCAGTCCTTGTCGCTGGCGCAGCTGCACAGGTTGGTCTTCGACGCGCACTTGCCCTTCGTGCAGGTCTCGTCCTTGGTACACGGCGAGCCGTCGTCGCAGCTCTTGCCCTCGCTCGTGGGCTGCAGGCCGCACGCGCCGGTCTTCGGGTCACACGCGTTGACCTGGCAGGCCGTGTTCTTCGTCTCCAAGCAGGTCACCACCGTGGCCGGGTTCAGCGCGCACTTGCCGCTGGCCAGGTTGCAGAAGGGCGTGCCGTTGCACACGTCGCCGTCGTCCTTGCAGTCGGCGTCGGCCTTGCATTCGCAGACGAAGGCGCCTGGCTTGCACGCGCCGCCATCGCAGGCGTCGCCCTGGGTGCACGCGTCGTCGTCGTCGCACGGGGTCTTGTCGACCACCGGCGTCATCAGGCACGCGCCGGTCAGGGGCTGACAGCTGTTCTTGAGGCAAGCCGTGTCCTTGCCGTCAGGGCAGATCACCACCGCGGTCGGGTTGATCTTGCACTTGCCGCTGTTCTGGTCGCAGTAAGGCGCGCCGTTGCACAGGTTGTCGTCGTCGACGCAGTCTGAATCTTTGGCGCACGGACAGGCTGTCGTGTCGGCCTTGCAGACGCCCGACTGACAGGTGTCGTTCTTGGAGCAGGCCAGGCCGTCGTCACACGGCGTGTCGTCCGTCGACTGGAACACCTTGCACTTGCCGTCGGCCGCGTCACAGCGGGCGAAGCGGCAGGCCTCCGTCGGTGCCTTGCACGGCTTCTCCTGTGACTTGCACGCGCCGAGCTGACACACGCCGGGGTGGCACACGTCCCCGTCCTGGCAGATGACGCCATCGGGCGCCGCGACCTTGAGACAGCTCCCTTGTGCGCAGGTCCACAGACGGCAGTCGACCGACGCAGCGTTGTCGCCGCAGTCGGACGCCTTCACGCAGTCGACGGCCTTCGCCGTGTCGGTCTGCGCGATCTCGCCAGCGACGTCGTTGACGACGTCCAGATCGCCGGTGGCCGAGTCTTCGCCTTCACAACCCCACGCCGCACAGAGCAGCAACAGGGTGAGGGCGAAGCGGCCGGCGTAGGTCCGTGGTGACACGGTGCCTCCTCCATGCTGCGTCGCCGGCGCAGCGTTGTGCGCGCCGGGGCCTCCGAGAGCAGGGGGACGGAGCTCGGGTGGCGTCGTGACAGTGCCCCAGAGGCTGCACGTCCAGTGCTTCGAGCACAAGCGAACGCGTCGCTTTTCCCGCGGAATTTTGGTTGTAGGGTTCGCATCGCGTCGTCGAGCGGAGGGGTCGCTTGTGCCGGCGCAGCGAGTTGGGCATCGTCCCCGCAGCGGAACCCCATCCAAAACTGCGGCGCGCGGGCCCCCAGATCTCCCGTGGACGTCAGCTGTCTCACGGTCGCAACGGCGCCTGGAGAGGGTGGCTTGGAGCGGTGCATGGACACGAGCAGGTCGACTTTGCACGCCGAGCGACGCGCCTGGCGCCTCGGCGCGCGCGCGGCGTGGCTGGCGCTGCTCTGTGCTGGCGCCCTGGCGTGCACCGAGGCGGCGAGCCACGCGGACGCGGCGGTGGAGGACGACATCACCACTGGTGCCGACGTCGCGCCGGACGTCAGCGACGGCGGCGCTGACGACGCGGAGGGTCCGGCGTGCAAGGTGTCCGACGACTGTGGCGACGCGGCCAAGCTGCCGCCGTGCCAGACCTGGGGTTGCGTCGCCGGTGCGTGCTTCAAGATGGCGGCGGCCGACGGCGTGGTGTGCCGCGACGGTGACGCCTGCCACGAGGGCGTCTGCAGCCTTGGGGTGTGCGACGCTCAGGCCACGCTCTGCGCCACGCCCGACAAGCCCTGCACTGTGGCGGCGTGCGACCCGGTGGACGGCCTCTGCAAGTCCAAGACCGCGCCCGACGCGACCGCGTGCGACGACGGCGACCCCTGCACTGGCCAGGACCGCTGCACGCAGGGCGCTTGCGTGGGCAAGGCGGTGCCCTGCGCGTGCAGCAAGGACGCCGACTGCGTCGACGACGGCAACCTGTGCAACGGTACGCTCTACTGTGACGTGCAGGCCGGCAAGTGCCTGGCCAACAAGGCCACCGCGGTGGTGTGCGCGTCGGACAACGACACCGAGTGCGCCAAGAACACCTGCGTGCCCGAGACCGGCGCCTGCGCGCTGAAGGTGGTGGCCAAGGGCGTCGCCTGCGACGACGGCGAGAGCTGCACCAAGGGCGACACCTGTGAGCAGGGCGTGTGCACCGCGGGCGCCTTCGTCTGCGAGTGCAAGGGCGACGCCGACTGCAAGGACGACGGCGACCTCTGCAACGGCAAGCCCTTCTGCAACGTGGCGTTGGGTAAGTGCGCGGTGAACCCGGCCACGGTGGTGACCTGCCCGGCGGTGCCCGGCGCGCCCTGCTTCGCCAACCAGTGTCAGCCGACCACCGGGGCGTGCGCGTTGGCCGCCGTGAGCGACGGCGTCACCTGCGACGACGGCTCGCCCTGCACTGTGGGTGAGACCTGCCAGAACGGCGACTGCCTGGCGAAGAGCAGCGCCTGCAGCTGCAAGACCGACGCCGACTGCCCGGACGACCAGGACCTGTGCAACGGCACCCTGGCCTGTGACCTCAAGACTCAGCTCTGCGCGGTGAAGCCCGGGAGCGTCGTGGTGTGCGACAGCGGCGCCGACACGCCCTGCGCCAAGGCCACCTGCCAGCCGCAGACCGGCACCTGCGCGCCCGTGGTGAAGGCCGACAAGAGCCCGTGCGACGACGGCAACGCGTGTACGTCAGGCGACATCTGCTTCAAGGGCGTGTGCATCGCCAACGGCGTGGTGCCGCAGTGCCAGTGCGGCAGCGACGCCGAGTGCGGCAAGTTCGAAGACGGCGACCCGTGCAACGGGACGCTGCGCTGCGACCTGCTGAAGAAGACCTGCGTGGTGGACAACAAGACGGTGGTGGCGTGCGACGAGACGAAGGACTCCGCGTGCCTGCGCAACCTGTGCGACTCGAGCACGGGGACCTGCGGCCTGGTGCCCTCGTCGCTCGACACGGCGTGCAGCGACGGCGAGCCCTGCACCGTGGGCGACCACTGCGACAAGGCCGGCAAGTGCGTGGCCGGGGGCGACTTCTGCCACTGCGGGCCGCACAAGCCGGCGGTCGACTGCGAGGCCCTCAAGGGCGACGGCGACGCGTGCAACGGCGTCCTGTGGTGCGACCAGGCCAAGCTGCCCTACGTGTGCGCGGTGAAGCCGGGGAGCCAGGTCACGTGCAAGTCGGACGGCGCGTCGTGCATGGCCAGCGCCTGCGATCCGAAGAGCGGGAGCTGTGTCGCGAGCGCGGTGGCCGACGGCTCGGCCTGTGCCTCGCCCGACAAGTGCGCCAAGGCGGCGGCGTGCGCCAAGGGCGTGTGCACGCCGACCACGCTGGTGGCCTGCGACGACAAGGATCCCTGCACGGCGGACGCCTGCAACAGCGCGACCGGCAAGTGTGAGACCGCGCCTGCGCCCGCCGGCACCGCCTGTGCGTTGAGCGACCCCTGCGTGGTGAAGGCGGCCTGCAAGGGCGGCGCGTGCCTGGCGACGGAGACCAAGACGTGCACCGACGTCACCGTGTGTACGGTCAGCGCGTGCGACCCCAAGACCGGCGCGTGCAGCGCGAAGCCCAGCAACGAGGGCAAGGCCTGCAAGACCGGCGTCAAGTGCGCCACGGCGGCCGCCTGTGCCGGGGGCGAGTGCAAGGTCACCGCGCTGCTCGACTGCGACGACAACAAGCCCTGCACGGTCGACGCGTGTGACCCGAAGACCGGCGCGTGCGCGTTCAAGCCGGCGGCGCCCGGGACCGCCTGCCAGTCCGACGACAAGTGCGTGACCTCCGCCCAGTGCAGCGCGGGCGCGTGCAAGGCCAACCAGGTCAAGGCGTGCGACGACGGCAACCCGTGCACGAGCGGCACGTGCGATCCGAAGACCGGGTCGTGCTCGAGCCAGACCGCGCCCAACGGCGCGAGCTGCGCGGACGCCAACAAGTGCGTCACCTCGGCGACCTGCCAGAGCGGGCTGTGCAAGCCGCTGAAGACGACCACCTGCGACGACGGCAACACCTGCACCGCCGACCAGTGCGACCCCAAGACGGGCAGCTGCAGCCCCAAGCCGGTGGCCAGCGGGACGCCGTGCAGCGTGGTCAACAAGTGCGTGACCAAGGCCGCCTGTGTCGCAGGTTCGTGCCAGGTGCAGGCCTTCGCCGACTGCGACGACGGCAACCCTTGCACCAGCGACGGCTGCGACACCCAGACCGGAGAGTGCACCAAGGCCGTGGTCCAGGCGGGGACCCAGTGCGCTCACGACGACCCCTGTGTGACCGAGGCCGTGTGCCTGTCGACGGCGTGTACCCCGGTCAAGGTCACCGACTGCGACGACGGCAACGGCTGCACCACCGACGCCTGCGTCGTGGGCGGCGGCTGCAAGAACGACTTCGCGCCGGCCGGCACGACGGTGCCTTGCTACGACGGGCCGGATGGGACCCTCGGCGTTGGCGTGTGCGGCGGGGGCAAGCAGACGTGCGACGGCAAGGGCCAGGCCGGCGGATGCATGGGTCAGGTGGTGCCCAAGGCCAAGGACGACTGCGGCGGGGGCGACGAAGACTGCGACGGCGTGGCCAATGAGGACTGCGGCGTCCCGGTGAAGCTGGAGGTGCTGTGTGGCGCGGCCCAGGTCGCCAAGCCCGGGACGCCGGTGTTCCAGCGGCTGCGCGTCCAGGTGCGGGACGGCAGCGATGTGCCGCTGGCCAACAAGACGGTGACCTGGACGGCGCTCGCTGGCGGCACGCTCGGCGCGGCGACGACGACGACCGACGCCTCGGGCGTGGCGATCAACACCTTCAGCGTGGGACCCAAGAGCGGCGCGACCTACGTGGTGCGGGTGAAGGTGCAGGGCTTTCAGGCCCACGTGGACATCCCGACCAAGGCCGACGCGGCGGCGCCGGCTGCGCACGTGAACTATCCCGTGTTCTGCGACCTCGAGAAGGTGGTCCTCACCGGGGTGAGCGCCCCCAGCCTCGGGCGGGTTCGCCTGGTGCACAACAAGGACAGCGTGTCGGGTGCGGTGTGGTTCAAGAAGCCGGTGCCCACGACCAGCAGCTTCGCGATGACGGCCGACCTCACGGGCTACGCGGCCGGGTACTCGTTCGTCTTGCAGTCCACGAGCAAGGGCACGGCGGTGCCGGGCGGCGGCTACGGCGACCTGAAGACGACGAAGCTGCTGCCGGCGGTGGTGCTCCAGCTCGCCGGCGACAAGGGCGCCGGGACCTTCGCGGCGCCGACGTTGACCGCCTACGTCGACGGCAAGGTCGTCGGCGAGGTCAAGGCCGCGCTGCCGACCCACAAGAACGCGTCACCCACCACGTGGTGGCTGGACTATGACGCCAAGGCCAAGCAGCTCGCCGTGTCGGTGATGCCCACGGGCTTCGACCAGCCCACGGTGCCGGCGCTCAAGTTCAGCGTGAACCTCGCCACGCAGCTCACCGGCGGGCCGATGTACGTCGGCGTCACGGCCGGCAACGCCTCGGCCGGCAAGCGCGGCAACAAGTATCTCGACCGCTGGACGATGATCCTCAAGTAGCTCGCGTGGGGGGCCCCCCTACACCAGCCCCACCAGCTCGCGGCTCTTGGTCCACAGCCCCTCCACCAGGGCGTCGTCGTGGGCGTTGGGGTTCGGCGAGCGCAGCGGCCAGCCGCCGGCGTTCGCGGCCTTGTCGCGGTAGGTGCCCAGCTGGCTGTAGAAGGCGCCGGGCTCGATCTCGTCGGCCAGCAGCGCGTGGAGCGAGGTCTGGGCGCCCTCCCAGGGCTCGATCATCCCCCGGAGGCGGAAGATGGGGCGAGCCAGGTAGTTCTGCACGAAGAGCGGCATCGTGTGCTTCGCCAGGTCGGTGCGCACCCAGCCCGGGTGCACGCTGACCGCGGTCACGCCGGTGCCGTCGAGGTGTTTGGCGAGGCCGCGCGCGTGGAGCAGGTTGGCCAGCTTGGACTGGGCGTAGGCGACCCAGCCGTCGTAGTCCCGCCGCTCGAAGCAGAGGTCGTCCAGGTCGATCTCGCCCTCGCGGCCCATGGCCACGTCGTGAAAGCAGCTCGACACGTTGACGACCCGCGCTGGCGCGCCACGCTTGAGGGCGGGCAGCAGCAGCTCGGTGAGCAGCACATGGCCGAGGTGGTTGACCCCGATCTGGGTCTCGAAGCCGTCCTTGGTGGTGCCCTTTGGCGTGTTCATGACGCCGGCGTTGTTGACCAGGCCGTGCAGCGCGAGCGCGTCGCCGTCGAGCAGGTCGCCGGCGAAGGCCCGCACGCTGCTCAGGTCGCCCAGGTCGAGTCGCTTGGTCTCCACCTGCGCGTTCGGGTGCTGGTCGACGATGCTGGCCACCGCGGCCTGGCCCGCGTCCTCTCGGCGACAGCCCAGGACCA
>JAUIAC010000274.1 GCA_030425545.1 bacterium
GCGATGCAGCTGCCCTTCTCCGGGCTCGGGCAGGTCACCACGCTCGACGGGTTCACCTTGCACACGTGCTTGTCCACCGACGTGTCGCAGTAGTACGCGAGGCACTTGTCGCCCGCCGCCTTCTTGTCGCAGTCGGCGTCCTTCAAGCAGTCGCAGACCACCAGGTTGCCGCCGCCGCACTTGCCGGCGGTGCAGGTGGAGTCCGACGTGCAGACGTCGTTGTCGTCGCAGCTCTCGCCGTCCGCCTTGACCTGGGTCTGGCAGGTGCCCTTGACGCACTGAAAGTACGTGCACCCGAACTTGCTCTTGTCGCAGTCGTTGTCCGACTGACACACCTTGCCGCCGCTGGTGTCGGTCGTGTCGGTGCCGGCCACGTCCTGGGTCGCCGTGTCCGCCCCGGCGCTGTCCGGGGCGAGCGTGTCGGCCTTCGCGGCGTCGGTCTGCCCGGCGTCGGGGTCCGATCCTGCGTCGTTCGTCGCGTCTGCGCCGCCACCGGAGAACTGACTCTCCTCGGGCACCACGTCGTAGCAGCCAGCGGTGAGGACGAGGCAGAGCACCAGCAGCGTGCGGGCTGTGGGAAACATGGAGACTCCTAGGCGAACCGAAGCGCGCCGCCAGGGCAGGGCCGCGCACCGGGATTGTGCCAGGATCTCCGCCGTCGCTCCATGGGGCCGCCGCGCTTGGGGTCGAGGCCGCCCACGGGCGCTTACCGGGTGAATCCCCGCGTGGCCCAAGGCGTCTCATGAGCGCGCCGCCCAGCGCTGCTACACTGCTGCGGTCGCCCTGCCACCTGAGAGGCCCGTCGCATGTCCAACGCCGCCCCCGTGCTCGTCCACGCCCTTCGCCGCGCCGGCTTCGGCCCGCTCGCCGCCGCCGCCCGCCCCGCCCGATTCGTCCGGTCGCGGCGCTTCATGTGGGCGCCGGTGCTGTGCTGTGCGCTCGCCTGGCCGGCCGCGGCCTTCGCGGGCCCTGAGCTGGGGGTTCAGGCGCGGGTGCGCGCCGCCTCGTCGGTGCTCGAGGTCCAGGTGACGCTGCGGGATCGCCCCTCGGTCGCGACGCGGGCTGCGCTCAAGGGCGCGAAGGTCCCCGGCGACGTGCGTTGGCTGGGCTCCTGCCTGCCGCACAAGGGCACGCTGAAGGCCTGGCTCAAGGGCAAGCGCAAGCACGCTGCGCGGCGCGTGTGGAAGCGAGCGCTGAGCGACGGCAGCTACCGGGCGATCCTCTTCGTCGCTGGTGGCAAGCCGGTGTGCGGGGTCGAGGCGCAGTTCATGCGGCACACCTCGCTCAGCCCGGCCCACGGCCTCTTTCGCGAGGCGCTGCGCATGGCGATTCGGGCGGACCGTGCGCGCGCGCGACCCGGGCGGGGCCGCTGAGACCGGGCGCCGGGGCCTGTCCGCTGGCGGGCGTCGCTGCGCTACTCCCACCCGCCATAGCTGGCGGCGCAGGTGGTGAACACGTCGGCCAGCCGGGCGAAGTCCGCTGCGGTGGGCGCGGCGGCGGCCTTCTGCGGCTCGACCAGGTCCACGACCAGGGTGCGGCGCTCGCCCGCCGACTCGATCCACAGATCCCAGCCCGGGTTCTTGGTCGCGGTCACGGCGTCGCAGGCCAGGTAGCCATAGCTGGCGATGTCGAGCACGTCGATGCCAGCCGCCGGCAGCTCCAGCGTGTGGGTCGTCCCCTTGGAGTTGCCCAGGGTCGCTGGCTGGATGCGGCGGCGAAACTCGGCCCCGGACATGAACCACCACTGCACGTTGCTGTCGATGTTGCGGCACACCTTCAGCCCCGCCATGGCCTCGGGGCAGAGCAGGTGGTCGGTGATGCTGTCCTTGGCGTAGCCGTCCCACGCGGCGTGCTTGACGCAGCCCTGGGTGTAGTTCTTCTCCAGCTCGGCCATCTCCGCGTCGTCGACGCCCAGAGCCTTGAGGCTGCCGGGGCCCCCCTCGTCGGGGTCGAAGGTGGTCTTCAGGCCGTCGCAGTCGAAGCAGACATAGACCTTGCCGCGCTTGTCACAGGCGAAGAGGCCGCTCGTCCGCTCCGTGCAGCTCGCCGCGGGCAGCGCGGTGGTGTCGCTGGAGCTCCACGCCGGGCTGTCTGCCCACTTCTCGGCGCAGGTCGCTGGCGGCTCCGGGGCCGCTTTCTTGGGCTCCTCGGCGGCGCAGCCCACGACGATGAGGCCCAGGACGGCGAGGGCTGGGAGGGGAGCGGCCCACCCACGCGAAGCGCAGGCCAGGGAGCGGCGATGGGGCGGACGCTGCAGGTTCATCGGCGGGTTCCTCGCGGTGTTCAGGGAGGGGGTTGGGCGCCTAGGGGCCCTGGGACTTGACCACCTCGTGGGTCACGATCTTGCCGTTGGGCAGCGTCCCGCCGTGGGTGCGCAGGTCGCCGTAGGCCCAGGTCTTGTCGCCTTTCTTGAAGTGGTAGTTCATCGCGCCGACGGTGATCTTCCAGAAGCCGTACCAGTCCAGCGCGTCGAGGTAGCTCACGGGCATGGCGAAGTCGGCCACGCCGCCGATCTTGCCGACGACGGTCAGCGCCGCGCTGTGGTCGTCGTGGAGCTCCGGGCTGGTGGGCGGGTTTGGATCGTCCTTGCCGGTGCCGTGCAGGACGATGAGCTGCTTGTGCGCGACGGGCGTCGCCTCGTAGAGCGCCAGGGCGTTGGGCTTCTTCGGGTCGTTGTAGACGGCGACCTTGTCGTCGTGAGGCTGCACGTAGGTCACGCTGAGCTCCGCTGTCTTGGGGATGCTCTTGAGCGCGTCCACGGCGTTGACGAACTTGCCCAGAGGCGGCTTCTCGTTGCTGACGCTGAACGCGAGGGTCGCGCGCGGGTTGACCCACTCGTCGTTGCTGTCCTTGCCCCAGGTCTTGGCCGTGGCCAGCAGCGCCACCTTGGCGCCCATGCTGTGGCCGGCGAAGACCACCTCGGTCTTGCTGGCGACCGACACGGTGTCATAGAGCTTCTTGGTCGCGGCGAGCAGGTCGTCGGCCATGCGCTCGTGGTCGCCGTCGAGCAACCCCTGCTCTACGCGGACGAACACCGCGATGTAGCCGTGGGACGCGACGTGGGTCAGCAGCTGCTTGTAGGCGTCGCCGAGCTTGCCGACGATGCCGCCGGTCTCGTAGAGCGACTTGCCGTGCACGAAGAAGAGCACCGGGTGGCCGCCGGCGCAGGTCGGCCGAAACACCAGCATCTTCTTGTAGCCCTGACCGAAGCCGCTGCCGTAGGCGACCTCCTTGGGGGAGAGCAGGGTGCAGCTGCCCTTGGCTCCGGGGTGGTCGCCCTTGGGTTGCTTGTCGACCGGGCACACGCCGCAGGGGTCCTGGCTCCCCGCGCCGTCGGCGCCGGCTCCCGACCCGGCGGTGTCGCTGTTGGCGCCGTCGCCTGCGTCGGCCGTGGCGGCGTCGCTCCCCAAGCTGTCGCCGCCTGCCCCGTCGCCGCTTGCCCCGTCGCCGCTTGCCCCGTCGCCTTCCGTCGCGTCGCCCGTGGCCGCGTCTCCAAGGGGCGCGTCACCGGCTCCGCCGTCGCTCGAGCCAGCGTCGCTAGCGTCTGCTGCGCGCGCACCGCCGTCGCCGGCCGCGCCGGCGTCGCCCACCACGTCGCTCCCAGACAGGGCCCCGTCGGCCTCAGCGCCGTCGGCGCTGACCGCGTCGTTGTCCGCGCTCCCAGCGTCGTCGGTGTCTCCGCAGCCGACAGCCAGCGTCAGCATCGCGGCGCAGGCCACCGCGAGGCGAAAGCGTCCCAGGTATTGGCGGGCAGGGGTGTTCATGGCGAAGCCTCCTCAGCAGCTCCAAACGACGAGCGCGTCGGCCCTGTGCGAGCCGACGCGCGTCGTTGGATGCGTCGGCTACTTGATCGGGTTCAGCACGACCTTGAGCCCCATCTTGATCTTCAGGTCGGCCTTGCCGGAGGGCACCTTCTCGCCCTTCTTCACCGTCATGGTCGCGGCCATGCCCTGGCTGAAGGCGAGCTGCGTCAGCCACTGCTGCGCCGTCTTCTGCCCGGCGGCGTCGAGCGCAGCGGTGACCTCGGCCGTGCTGCCGGCCTTGATGCTCGGGATCGTCGCGATCTTGGCCGAGCCCTTGGTGTCCTTGGCGCCCATGGCCCCGATGAAGAGGTCGAAGGCCGGCAGATCCGACGTCACCGTGTTGGTCGTCGGCGTGACCGAGATGATGGTGATCTCGAAGCTCTTCACCCGGCCCTTGGCGTCCTTGAGCGCGGGGACCTCGGTGATCAGGTCCACGTCCGAGGGCGCGGGCGCGATCTCCTGCGAGATGTCGGCCGGCGCAGGCAGGCCGGCGGCGGCGCCCATGGACGCGCCGATGTCGAAGCTGGTGGTAAACTCGTACTCGGTGGTGATCGGCACGTCGAGCAGGTTCTTGTTGTCGTTGACGAAGCCGTCGACCTGGCTGCAGCCGGCGGTCAGCGCGAGGGCGGTCAGCGCGCAGGCCAGGGTGGCGGCGCGCGTGGGGCGTGTGGACAGGGTCATCTCGGGCTCCGGAGGTCAAAGGAGTGCCGCGATCTCGGCGGCAACGGAGAGTGGGCGCGCGTGGCGTGCGCCCCCGCTGTATGCCATCTTCGCGCGCGCCTTGGAATGGCGCGGCCCGCGCTGACGTCCCGGCCGGGCGACCGCAAGGCCTCCGCGACCCCCCGGGTCGCCCGTGCTGACCGACGCAAGGTACGCCCTGCGGCCCAGGAGCCCTCATGTCTGACGCAACGAGCCCCACGACCACCGCCGCGACCACGTCTCGAGGTCGCGCGCAGATCCCCGCCCAGGGCGCCGACCGCGACGCGCTGCTCGCCGCGATGCAGGACATGCGCTCCGGTGACGCCGACTGGCACGGCGGCAAGACCTGGTCGATGGTCTACTTCATCGGCGAGGATCACCACGCCTTCCTCAAGCAGGCGCACAACCTCTTCTTCGCGGAGAACGGCCTGAACCCCATGGCCTTCCAGAGCCTCAAGCGCATGGAGTCCGAGGTCGTGCAGATGACCGCGGGCATGCTCAACGGCGGCCGCGACACCGTGGGCACCATGACCTCCGGCGGCACCGAGTCGATCCTGCTGGCGGTGAAGGCGGCGCGGGACCGCGCGCGGCGAACACGGCCGTGGATCCTCCGGCCGGAGCTCGTCGCGCCCAAGACCATCCACGTGGCCTTCGACAAGGCGTGTCACTACTTCGGCGTCAAGCCGCGCTACGTCGACGTCGGGCCGGACTTTCGCGCCGATGTCGCGGCCATGCGCAAGGCGATCGGCCGCAACACGGTGCTCGTGGCCGCCTCGGCGCCGCAGTATCCGCAGGGCGTCATCGACCCCATCGAGGAGCTCGGCGAGATCTGCCAGAGCAAGAACCTCCCCTTTCACGTGGACGCCTGCTTTGGCGGCTTCATCTTGCCGTGGATCGAGGCGCTGGGGCACGAGCTGCCCACCTTCGACTTCCGCGTCCCCGGGGTCACGTCCATGAGCGCCGACGTGCACAAGTTCGGCTACGCGGCCAAGGGGGCGTCGGTGGTCCTCTACCGCGACATGACCTACCTGCGGCACCAGTTCTTCGTCTCCACCGACTGGCCCGGCGGGATCTACGCTTCGCCCTCCATGCCGGGCACGCGACCGGGCGGGCCCATCGCCGCCGCCTGGGCCGCGCTGCGCTCCATCGGTCGGGACGGCTACATCGCGCACACCCGTGAGGCCGTGGCGGCGGCGCAGGAGCTGCGTGCGGGTGTCAACGGCATCGTCGGGCTTCAGGTGCTCGGCGCCGCCCACTCCACCGTGGTCGCCATCGGCGCAGCCTCGGCTGGGAGCGAGGGCGTCGACATCTACGCTGTCGCCGACGTGATGCAGGAGCGGGGTTGGAGCGTGGACCGGCAGCAGCACCCCGCCTGCCTGCACTGCACGGTGAACGCGCACAACCGGCCCCAGGTGCCTGGTTTTCTCGCCGATCTCACCGAGGCGGTCGCCCACGTGCGGGCCCACCCGGAGCTCTCGTCCGAGGGCAACGCGGCCATGTACGGCATGATGGCCAAGGTGCCTGTGCGGGGGCTGGTGAAGCTCAGCGTGCAGAAGGTCATGGAGGGCATGTACGGGCCGGACGGCGCGGTGCCCGACCTGTCGCAGCTCGGTGCCGGGGAAGACGACGGCTTCGTGCTCTCGTTCATCCACAAGTACGGCGACCGGGTCATGGAGGTGCTCGACCAGGTCGACGGTCTGCGAGCGAGCATCGGCGGGCGGCTGCGGGGCAAGTAGCCCGAGACGGCGGGAGGCGAAGGTGAGGACACGCAAGCTGGAAGGCGTCGCAGCCAGGCGGGGGGCGGTCTCGGACGGGGCGTCCCTCACACGAGCGCTCGTGCTGACGCTCGTCTTGACCCTCGGGCCCCTCGGCGCGGGGTGTGATCCGGCGCCGGGGTGCAATCCGGGCGCGCAGGAGGCCTGCGTCTGCGACGACGGGCGCAGCCGCATTCGACTCTGTGGCACCGACGGCGCCTGGGGCCAGTGTCTGTGCTGGCGGCAGGACGCGGGGAGCGGCGACGGCTCCGCAGGGCGCGGCCCGCTTGACGCAGGCGTCGCGGACAGCGGCTCCGGAGCTTCCGACGTCGGGGGCGTGGACACCAAGGACGCTGCGTCATCCCAGGGCGACAGCGCCTCCGGCGCGGACACGGGAGCCGCAGGCGCTGGCGGGGACGCTGGGGCCGAGGACTCCGGGCCGACAGGGCCCGCAGCCGAGGTCTGCGACGGGGTCGACAACGACCTCGACGGCGCCGTGGACGAGTACACGCCCGGCAGCAATGAGAGCTGCGTCGCCCAGATCCCCGCAGGCACCTTCCTCATGGGCTGCCAGGCCGGGGACGCGGACTGTGACGCCGACGAGAAGCCAGCCCACGAGGTCACGCTCTCGCCCTTCGCCATCGACCGCACCGAGGTCACGCAGGCGCACTGGGGGGCCTGCATGGCGGCGGGCAAGTGCACCAAGCCGGCGGACTACTTCGACGCCCAGGCAGGCGCGAACTTCCCGGTGGTCATGGTCACGTGGGCCCAGGCCTCGGCCTTCTGCGCGTGGCGTGGCGGGCGGCTGCCGACCGAGGCTGAGTGGGAGCGGGCGGCCTCCGGTGGCAAGGGCCGAATCTGGCCGTGGGGGAGCGGCAAGCCCGACTGCCAGCTCGCCAACCTGAAGCCCTGCGGGGGCGCGCCGTGGCAGGTGGGCACGAGCTTTGGCAAGAGCGCCGAGGGTGTGTCGGACCTCGCGGGCAACGTCGCCGAGTGGGTCGCGGATCACTACTTCAGCGCGCAATACAGCGCCGACAAGGGCGGCGTGAAAGACCCGAAGTTCACCACCGCCAACACCAAGGCGCCGCGGGTGGCTCGAGGCGGCAGCATGTACTACGGCGCCGCGGTGGCGCGGTGCAGCAACCGCATGACCATCGCGCCCACAGCGGCCTACGCCGACCTGGGGCTTCGCTGCGCCTATTGACGGTTCTGGGTCACCGGGTGCTGGCGCCCCGGATTCTGGCGCCCCGGATTCTGGCGCCCCGGATTCTGGAGCCCCGGCTTCAGGTCCAGCCGCGCAGCTTGCGCTCCTCACGTCGGTAGAGCGCCAGCGACTCGCGAATCACGTCGTTGGCCACCTCGCGCCCGCTGAAGGCGTCCACCGTCACCGTCTTGTTCTCGAGGATCTTGTACTCCTCGAAGAAGCGCTGGATCTCGCGAAAGAGGTAGGGCGGCAGCTCATGGATGTCGGTGTAGTCCCGCATGGCCGGGTCGTCGACGTGCACCGCGATGACCTTGTCGTCGGAGTCGCCCTGGTCGGTCATCTTCATGACGCCGATGGCGCGGGCCTGGAGCATGCACATGGGCTCCAGCCGTTCGCTGCCGAGCACCAGCACGTCGAGCGGGTCGCCGTCGCCGCAGAAGCTGCGGGGCAGGAAGCCGTAGTTGGCCGGGTAGATCGACGACGTGTGCAGGATGCGGTCGACCTTCAGCAGGCCGGAGACCTTGTCGAGCTCGTACTTGACCTTGGATCCCTTGGGGATCTCGATGAAGGCCAGGAAGCTGGTGT
>JAUIAC010000275.1 GCA_030425545.1 bacterium
CGGCGAAGTTGGGGTTGCTGTCGTCGCAGTCCGGGCCTGCGGCGCAGTTGTTGCCGTAGCCGTCCTTGTCGAGGTCGACGCAGCTCGGCGGCGAGAAGGTGTCCTTCGCTGCGCCCGTGTCTCCGGTGCCCGTGTCTCCGGTGCCTGTGTCGCCAGATCCAGCGCCGGCCGTGTCTCCAGCGCCCGCGCCAGCGTCGCCCGCGCCTGCATCTGACCCGCCAGCGCTGCCCCCGTCTGCGGTACCAGCGCCTGTGGAGCCCGAATCGGGCCCGCCACCGCCCCCCGCGCCCGTGTCGCTGGAGCCGGAGCCTCCGTCGGTCCCGCCGCCGCTCGACGACGCTGCGTCGGCCGGGCCACCCGAGCCCGTGTCGCTGCTGCCCGCAGCCGCGGTGTCCGGCAGGCCCACGCCGCTGTCGAACTGAATCGGCGTCACGTTGCCCGAGCTGGCGTTGCCGCAGCCCACCATGGCCAGCACGCCGCACCAGACCAGGACGCCGCGAGGGTCGACGCCAAGCGTCATGCGGCGGCGCCAGACGCCGGCTGAGGCTTCGTCTCTGGGGTGGGTCGGGGGTCGAGGGTGCATGGCGTCTCCACCGGTGCGCTGAGCCAGGGTGGGCTCACAGCGAGTGTCAGATCTCGCTGAGGGTAGCAGAAACCGAGCGACGTCTCCAACGCAATTCACACGTTTCCGGGCACTTCTGGGCGTGGAGACCCCAGCCACCCGCGCCCGCAGAAGGTGCGACCGAGACTGTGTGCAGATGTAGGCAAAAACCACGACGACGACGCGCCCGTTCAGGGGCCCGTCGTCGTCGCAGAACTAGCCTTGAACGCTACAGGATGTACTGCTCGAGCTTCGGATCCTGAACGACGTCACGCAGCGCGTTCTGCACCCAAGCGGCGTCGACCGCCACGGCCTGCCCGCGCATGTCCGGGGCGTGGAACGAGACCTCGTCGAGCAGCCGCTCCATGACCGTGTGCAGCCGCCGCGCGCCGATGTTCTCCTGGCGCGCGTTGACCTCGCAGGCCACCCGCGCGATCTCCGCGATGCCGTCGTCGGCGAAGTCCACGCCGACCTCCTCGGTCGCCAACAGGGCCTCGTACTGCCGGGTCAGGGCGTTCTCCGGCTCCTTCAGGATCCGCACGAAGTCCGACTCTGTGAGGGTCTCGAGCTCCACGCGGATGGGAAAGCGTCCCTGGAGCTCGGGGATCAGGTCGCTCGGCGACGCCACGTGAAAGGCGCCCGCGGCGACGAAGAGCACGTGGTCGGTACGCACCATGCCGTGCTTGGTGTTGACCGTGCAGCCCTCGACGATGGGCAGCAGGTCGCGCTGGACCCCCTCGCGGCTCACGTCGGGCCCCGAGCCGGCGGACTGTCGGCTGGCGACCTTGTCGATCTCGTCGAGGAAGATGATGCCGTCCTGCTGTGCGCGCTCGAGCGCCTCTTCGCGCACCTTGTCCTCGTCGACCAGCTTGGCGGACTCCTCCTCGAGGAAGAGCTTGCGCGCCTCGGCCACGGTCACCCTGCGCTGCTTGGTCTTGGTGGGAAAGAGGCCGCCGAGGCTCTCTTTGAGGTTGATGCCCATCTCCTCCATGCCCGAGCCGGAGAAGAGCTGCATCACCGGCGCGTTGGACTGCTCGACCTCGATCTCGAACTCACGGGCCTCGAGGTGGCCGCCCCGCAGCAGGCCGCGCACCTTCTCCCGGCGCGGATCTTCGGGCTGCGTGCCCATGACGTCGAGCCCGCCCTGCGCCGGCACCAGGGCGTCGACCAGGCGCTCCTCCACCGCAGCGGCGGCGCGCTCCTGCACCCGCTCCTTGGCCTCCTCGGTGACCAGCTTGAGCGACACCTCGACCAGGTCTCGGACCATGCTCTCGACGTCGCGGCCGACGTAGCCCACCTCGGTGAACTTCGACGCCTCGACCTTGACGAAGGGGGCGCCCGTGAGCCGTGCCAGACGACGGGCGATCTCCGTCTTTCCCACCCCGGTGGGGCCGATCATGATGATGTTCTTCGGCGAGATCTCGTCGCGCAGGGGCTCCGGCACCCGCTTGCGCCGCCAGCGGTTCCGCAGCGCGATGGCCACGGAGCGCTTGGCGGCGCCCTGCCCCACGATGTAGCGGTCGAGCTCGCTCACGATCTCGCGCGGCGTGAGGTTGGCCATGGACGGCCTGGACGGGCTGGGCGCGGGCGTCACGGGCGCGCCGGACGAGGGAGCGGAGGAAGGCGGCGTGATCAGGGTCATCGTGCGGGCTCCTTGGCCGGCGTCGCGGGCGCAGCGGCGAGGGTCTCCACCGTGAGGTGGTTGTTCGTGTAGATGCAGATGCTCGCGGCGATGCCCATGGCCTCGCGGGCGATGGCCTCCGCGTCGAGGTCGCTGTGGCGCAGGAGGGCGACGGCGGCCGCCTCGGCGAACTTGCCGCCGGAGCCGATGGCCACGGCGCCGGAGTCGGGCTCCACCACGTCGCCCGAGCCCGAGATCACCAGGGTCTCGGTGCTGTCGCAGACGATGAGCATGGCCTCGAGCCGACGCAGCAGCTTGTCGGTGCGCCAGTCTTTGGCCAGCTCCACCGCCGAGCGGCGGAGGTGACCGCTGTAGGCGCGCAGCTTGGCCTCGAAGCGCTCGAAGAGGGTGAAGGCGTCTGCGGTGCTGCCCGCGAAGCCGACCACCACCGCGCCGTCGTGGAGGCGTCGGACCTTGCGGGCGGACCCCTTCATGATGGTGTTGCCGAGGGTCACCTGGCCGTCTCCGGCGATGACCACCCGGTCTCCCTTGCGGACGGCCAAGATGGTCGTCGCGTGCGCGTTCATGTTGGGCTCCACGGGCGCCTGCGGGGCGCGGCGCCGGTCGCCGCTGCTTGGGACAGCGGAGCGTCGGAGGACGCGGGCGCCATAGAAGGACGGCCCGCACCTGCGTCAAGCCGACGCGCGCCTCACACCGCCGCCACGTGGAAGTCCGCCCAGGGCACGCGCCGGGTCTTGCGCCAGTACGTGAACGTGAACCCAGGCCAGAGGGTGGCGTTGCGGCCCTGGTCGTCGAGGTACCAGCTGCGGCAGCCGGAGGCCCAGATGGTCCGCGCCAGCTCGCGCTGGAGTCGCTCGTTGAAGCGCGCTTGCGCGTCCGCCCGGACCTCGACCGTGCCCCGCTCGCTCGACAGCGCCCGCTGAACGCAGGCGACCACGGGTCGGGTCATGGCCTCGATCATGAAGATCATCGAGTTGTGGCCCAGCCCGGTGTTGGGCCCCGTCATCACGAAGAGGTTGGGGAAGCCGTGGACCGCGTAGCCCAGGTAGGCGCGCGGCAGCCCGCCCCAGGCCTCCCGCAGAGCGCGCCCCTCGCGGCCCAGGATGCGCATCGGCGCCATGAGGTCGCTGAGGTCGAAGCCGGTCGCCCACACCACCGCGTCGACCTCGTGGCGCGTCCCGTCGGCGGCGATGAGCGCGTCGCCGTCGAGCCGCTGCACGCCGCTGGGCTGCAGGGTCACGTGGGGGCGGGCCACCGCGGGATAGTAGTCGTCGGAGAGCAGGATGCGCTTGCAACCGGGCCGAAAATCCGGGGTGAGCGCGGCCTGCAGCGCGGGATCGGACACCCCCGCCGCGATGTGGTCCCGACCCCAGCGGGCCACCAGCCGCATGAACGCCGGCGCCACCACGAAGGCCACGGCCTGCAGCTCCATGCGCCAGTACAGCCGCAGCCTGTGGAGCCGTCGGCGCCAGGGCCGGCGGGCGAAGCGAGCCTGCTCCTGGGCGGTGTAGGGCCGGTCGTGGCGCGGCAGGATCCAAGGCGGCGTGCGCTGGAAGAGGGTCAGCTCAGCGACCCGGTCGGCGATGGCCGGCACCACCTGGATCGCCGAGGCGCCCGTGCCCACCACGGCGACCCGCTTGCCGTCGAGCGGCGCCTCGTCAGGCCACTCGGCCGTGTGCCAGGCCGGCACGGTCAGGGTGCCTGGGAGCTCGGGCACGTGGGGAATGCGCAGCGCGCCCGTGCCTGTGACCAGCGTCCGGGCCTGCCACACGCGGCCGTCTGCCACCTCGACCTGCCAGCGCGCAGCGTCGGCCTGCCAGGTGGCGCGGACCACGGTCGCCTCGAGGGCGATCTGGGCGCGCAGCCCAAAGCGGTCGATGACGTCTTCGGTGTAGGCCCGGATCTCCGGCTGACGGCTGTAGACGTGGGACCAGTCGGCCTTGGGCGCGAAGGAGAAGGAGTACAGGTGCGAGGGCACGTCGCACGCGCAGCCGGGGTAGCGGTTGTCGCGCCACGTGCCGCCCGGGGTCGCGCCAGACTCGAGCAAGACGACGTCGGTGACGCCGGCGCAGGCCAGCGCGACCGCCACCGACAGGGCGGAGAAGCCGCTGCCGACGATGGCGACGTCGACCTCGCCGCCGACGTGGGGCCGCGTCACGCGCGCACGCAGACGCCGGGGTCGGGCGCCACCTGCTGCCAGGCCGACGCGGCCGCAAACCCGAGGGCGCTGAGCCGCGGGACAATCACGTCGCGCACCGTGTCGAAGAAGAGCGCCCGCGCGTCTGCGCCGTCGCAGACCCCGACGTCCCGGGCGGTGTCGGAGCAGGCGGCGCCGGCCGGGAGGTGGGCGAGCTCGTGGGCCACCAGGTGTCGGAAGGCGACGACGAGGTAGGCGTCGAGCCGCGCGCGCACGTCGGCGTCCACACGCGGCAGCTGCTCGGCCAGGAGCTCCCAGCCGAAGCGCGCGTGCTGCACCTCGTCCGCGAGGATCTGAGAGAGCGTCTCGGTGAGCCCCGCCGGCGCCACCGCCAGCCGCTCAGCGCCGATGAGCGCCACCGCCACGGTCTCGCTCAGACAGGAGACGCTGAGCACGTTGCGCAGCACGGCCTCGAGGGGCGAGGCGTCGTCGTGGGTCGGCAGCTGCGACACGTGGGGCACCACGGCGTAGGCGTCGCCGCCGAGCGCGTGCACCACCGCCGCGCACTGGCGACCGTGGCGCAGCTCGTCGGTGGCCGCGCGGGCGGCGCGGTCGAGCCACCGCGGCGGCAGGTCGGCGGCCATCATCTGCGGCACCAGGCCGGCGAACACCCGCGACGAGAGCGACTCGTTGACCATGCGTCCCCGCCAGGTGTCGACTGCGGCCGCTCGCTCGGCGCTCGTCAGCGCGGGCAGGGGGCCGACAGCCTTGGCACCTGCGGCGGCCTCGGCGCGCAGATCCACGGTCCACATCAGGCGACCTCGAAGACGACACCGTTGCGGGTGACCGAGGGCCGCCAGGCGGCCACGAACGCGGGCGGCGCCGGCGGGCCCCAGGGGATGCAGCCCGTGCAGCCGCCGGAGAAGTTCGGGCCGAACTGGCAGTCGTTGACCGCCGGGCTCCCGGCGCCGTGCTTGGCGGTGCACCACTTCATGCGCTCGTCGCAGCACGTGGCCCACGTGGGGTCGCCCTGGAGGTTGAGGCAGACGGGCTCTCCGGCCTCGGGGTCCGGGCACGTGGTGGCGTCCGCGGTGTCGGCGGCGGCGACGTCGGGCGACTCGATGTCCGTTGGTCCGGTGTCGGTTGATCCAGCGTCGGTCGATCCAGTGTCGGGCGCGCCGGTATCCACGACGGCGGTGTCCGCAGCCACCGTGTCAGGGGCCACCGTGTCAGGGGCCACCGTGTCGGCGACCGCAGCGTCTCCTGCCAGCGCGGCGTCTGTCGCACCCCCGTCTCCAGCGGCGCCGTCGGCCGCGCCCACCGCGGCGTCGGTGGTGGCGGCCCCCGTGTCCGCGGCGCCCGCCGCGCTCCCGGTGTCCGTCGCGGAGCAGGCCAGCACGCTCATGCCGGCGGCGGCCGCGGCGGCGCGCAGCGCGCGACGGCGAATCTCGGCGCGAGAGAGTCGACGGTTCATGGGGTCTCCTGGGTGACTCAAGGGTGGGCGAGGGTGCCGTCTGCTACAGCGTCCAGGCGATGCCGAGCGACGCCGTGGGCCGCAGCTTCGACGGCAGACCGTCATGGGTGACGAAGATGGCGTCGGCCGCGCTGTCGACCCGCAGATCCAGCCGAACCAGCAGCGCGTGGACGGCGCGCCACTGCAGCGACAGGGTGCCCGCGGAGAGCAGGCTCGTGGGCCACCAGAGCTGCCCCACGGCGACGCTGGGCTGGCCGGCCGCCGGGTTGCCACCGATGAGGGCGGTGGTGTCGCTCTGCCAGAAGGTCTCGGCGCGCACCGTGAGCTTCCACGCCGTCCCCAGCGAGCGCCGGGCGTAGAGCGCCAGGGCGGCCCAGGGCGCCACCGTGAAGCCGTCCACGTCGTGATTCCAGGTCTCCGCCCCCGCCTGCGCCTGGGCAGCGAACTCCCAGGCGTCGTTGGCTTGGGCGGTGACGAAGCCGTCCACCAGCCAGCCGCGCACGGCGCCGACGTTGGCCACGGAGTGCTCCGGCCGGGTCGGCGCCCCGCTCACCAGCAGCTGCCACGTTCCCCACGCCCGCTCGCCGAAGGCCCGAACGATGAAGGTGGAGGGGATGTTGCTGGCCACGTTGCGCGTCCACCCACCGTAGACGCCGGCCTCGAGGGTGGTGTCCTGGGAGGCCTTGAACTGAGCGCGCGCGCCGGTGTGATAGAAGGGCATCGCGAGGTTGAGCTGCGAGCTCGACCAGCACCAGTTGTCGCGGGCGAAGACGCTCTCCAAGCCGATGGGCGACGAGAAGAGGCCGCCGGAGAAGGTCCAGCGCTGACCGACCCGCACCGCGCCCCACGCCTCTTGCAGCAAGCTCCAGTCGACCGATCCCGCGGGCTCGCCGCTGTAGATCACCGTCGGCGTCCAGCCCCGCCACAGGGCGACGCGTCCGGAGGTCGGGCCGCTCTGGGCCTCGAGCGCCACCATGACCGTCGACAGCGCCAGCTCGCCGTGCCGCGGGTCGAAGATGCGCCCGGGGATGCTGCCGTCCGGCGGACGATTGGCGTCGTAGGCGAGGAAGCCCTCCATGGTGGCGTCGAGGGTCAGGTGCGTGCGCTTCGCCGGCGCTGGGGTGCCCGAGGCGTCCGCGCCCGGCGTGGGTCCCGTGACGATGGGCACGCCGGCCGATCCGAGCCCGGGGACCCACACCACCAGCGCCACGAGCGCAGCCCAGCGCGGCGACCAGGACCGCGCGGCGCAGCGCGAGGGAGCCTCGGGAGTGCGGGCGGGCGACATGGGCATGGCGAGCTCCGACGGGATCAGGTGGCCGCCAGCCTACCCGCGAGCCGCGCTACTTGCAGCCATGGGCCTCGCGGATCAGCTGAATCTCCGCCATGAGCTTGGGCTCACGCGCGTTCTTCAACAGCTTGTCGCCCTTGATGGTGAGCGCCTTGTCGCCCTCCGTCGCGGACAGGTAGAGCCACGCCCTGCCCCACACGGTGAGGATGGTCTGTCGCCAGCAGGGGTCGCCCGCCAACACCTTGTAGGCGTCGGGGTGCTCGAGCCGCGCCATCTGCAGGTAGCGCGTCATGTACCAGAGGAAGGTGAGGATGCCGTCCCGCGCGCTGGTGGAGCCCTTGATCTGGTCGCGAAAGGCGACGGCCTCAGCCAGCGAGTTCACGTACTGCACCACCTCCTCCATGAGCATGTTGAAGCCCTGGTCCCCCGACTCGAACTTGCCGTCCGTGGGGTCGCCGTTGAGGTAGATCGGGGCGTAGCTGTCGCATCCCTTGTCACCGAGCTTGGCGCACGGCGGGTTGGCCTTGGCCCAGTCGTCCTGCTTGATCAAGCTGCGCGCGAACGTGGTGTTGCTGCCCTGGTGGGCGGCGCCTGAGCAGGTGAACGAGAGCTTCTCGGTGAGCTGGTAGTGCGTCTGCCCAAAGCTCTTGTCGCCGTAGATGTCGTAGAAGTGGCCGCACTCGTGGACGATGACGCCCATGCGCGAGAGCACCTGCGCCGCGGAGCCGCGCAGCTGCTGCGGCAAGAAGACGTCGACGCAGTTCTTTGGCGCGGACGCGACCGCGCCCTTCACCAGGAAGGCGCCGATGGGGTAGCGCCGGTCGAGGGTGCCGGTGATGAAGTCCATGACCTTGTCTGCGCTGTAGGACGCGACGAGGTCGCTGATGTCCTC
>JAUIAC010000276.1 GCA_030425545.1 bacterium
GCTGCAACAGCTGGGCTTCGACGTATGTGGCACAGAGCCCTCCGCGCCGCTGCGCGCTGCCGCCCGCGAGCTCACCGGGGTCGAGGTCACCGGACACCGCTTCGCCTCGCTGGTCGGCGACGACGCCCACCCGGGCCCCTTCGACGCCATCCTCACCGGCTGGGGCGCCTGGGGCCACATCGTCCGGCCCGCTGGGCGCGCCCAGTCGCTCGCCGCGCTGCGCCGGCGACTGCGGCCGGGCGGCTGGCTCTGCCTCAGCTGGCCCATGGACGGCGCGCAGCCCGGCGTGTCGCCCCTGTGCATCATGCCTGGGGGCTCGGTGACAGCGGCGCTCACCGCCGACCTCGTCGCCGAGGAGGCGGCGGTCGCCGGCCTCGACGTCCGCCACGTGTGGGAGCGTGGCTACCCTCACGTGTTCCTCCAGAGAGGCCCCTGAGCGCCCACGTCCCGCCAGCGGCCGCCGCAGGCGACCTCGCGCGGGGCGCGCCCTGGCAGAGCTGCGACGTCGGGCCGCTGCTCAGGTGAGCCCGAGCAAACAAATCCGGTGTGGGCCCGGTTGCCTCGCGTAGCGTCGCGATCCTACACTCGGCGCGCTGTCGCACGGTTGGTCGACGCTGCCCGGTCACCAGCGGCCGCACGGAGGGGTTCCTGTATGTACCTCGAGTATCGCGACATCGCGGGCAAGACGGTTCACCTCCCGCTCGACGAGCAGGGTGAGCCCGTGACCATCGGTCGCAACCCGGGCTCCACCATCTACGCCAAAGAGAGCACGGTCTCTCGCAACCATGGCCGCATCGGCTTCGACGGCGAGACCTGGTACCTGAAGGACCTGGGCTCGTCGAACGGCAGCTTTCACAACAACGAACGCACGACCCGCGCGCGGCTCACCGCAGGGGACCTGGTCCGCATCGGCGAGGTCTTCGAGATCCGGCTGATCGAGGGCGCTCCCGAGGACGGCCTGGCGCCCTCTCGCGGCAAGCGTGGTCCGCGCAACCGGCCGACGACGCTGGGGCGCGCCGACGGCGACGGCCCCAGCGTCGACGAGCGTCGCAAGCGCAAGGCGGAGCGCGACGCGGAGCGCGACCGCCGCCGGCGCGAACGCGAGGAGCGGGCCAGCCGCCGCGGCGCCGACCGCGCGCCTGAGCCGCGGAAAGAGCGGGCCCCGCCGGAGCGCGCCGCTCGAGCCCCCGAGCCCTCGCGCAGCCGCCGCAGCGAGCCCGAGCCCGAGGAGCGTCGGCGTCCCCGGCGCGACAGTGAGCGCCGCCCGCGCGCGCCGCGTCGGAGCCAGCAGACCGGCCAGAGCCGTATCGTCCAGGCCGTCGACGAGCCGGTCGCCGCGTCCGGCGACAACGCCGAGCTGCAGCGCAAGATCGCGGCGCTCGAGGCCGCGCTCGCCGACTCGGAGCGCCGCGCCGACCAGGCCGAGAACGAGGCCAAGTCCGCCGAAGCTCGGGCGATGCGCTACAGCGTCGAGCTCGAGGGCATCAGCGACAAGTACGTCAAGCTCAAGGAGCAGAACCGGGTCATGAGCGCCTCGCTCGAGGAGACCCGCGAGGAGCACCGTCAGCGCGAAGACGACGCCTTTGAAGCGGAGCGCAAGGTCACGGACCTGGAGCGCGAGCTGGAGGCCTCACGGACCAAGGCCGCCGACGCTACGGAGCAGCTCTCCGGTCTCAAGGTCCGCCTGACGCAGAAAGACCGGCAGATCGAGGAGCTGCAGCGCCAGCTCGACCTGCTCGAGTACGAGCTCCGCAGCCACCGCGACGAGATCGAGATGCTGCAGGCGGACTACAACCGCGGCGGCGGTGAGACCGACCGGCTCGAGCGCAAGGTCAACCTGCTGCAGGAGGTCATCCAGGAGAAGGAGGCCGTCATCGAGCAGCTGCGCATCGACCTGCGCGACAAGGACATCGAGATCCGCCAGGCCCGCATGGGTGTGGGCATCAGCGACCTCGAGCACGAGAAGCGCACCCTGCTCGAGGACTACCACGTCGCCATGCGGCGCTCCGACGAGCTCAACGACCGGGTCGAGAAGCAGCGCCGGGAGAACGAGCAGCTCAAGGGCGAGCTGGAGCAGATCCAGAAGGCCAACGAAGAGCGCAAGGCGGCACCGCAGGACATCACCGATCACCCCGACTTCAAGGCCAAGGTGCGCGAGCTCGAGCGCGCCGACGAGCAGCTCTCCCAGGCGCAGCGCGACCTGGCGAAGGCCGAGCTCAAGCTCGAGAGCCTCAGCGCCGACAGCGAGTCCGTCGGCAAGCTCGAGGGCGAGATCTCGGTGCTGCAGAAGCGGAACGACAAGCTCCAGGAGCGCCTCGACACCGCCGAAGAGCGCGTCGCGGAGCTCCAGGCGATCGAGGAGCAGGCCCCCGCGGGACCGTCGATCCCGCCCGGCGTCGACGAGGACATCGAGGCGCTGCAAGACGCCGCCGCCGCCAGCAAGTCGAACGCGCGGCTGGTCCGTAAGTACGCTCAGGCGCTCGAGAAGGGCGTCGACAAGGACGGAGACCTCGGCGAGTCGGCCGAGCTGCTCTACGACATCGCCGTTGTGCTCGTGCAGGACATCACCGAGCAGGTCCGCATGGTCAACGAGCTGCAAGACAAGCTCACCCGCGAGGAATCATGAACCAAGCCGCCAACCCCGTCCCCGCCGCCGTCGCCGCGGACCAGAACCGGCCGATCCCGCGCGCGGTCGATGAGCTGCACTACCTCATCCGCGCGCAGTACAAGCTGGTTTACGTCGCCTCGGCCGAAGAGCAGCGGGTGGAGTCGTGGGTCCGTGAGCTGGCGCACCTCGACAGCGCGCAGCTGCGTGAGCGCTGGGACATCACCAACTGGAAGAGCCGTCAGTTCGTGACCTGGTCGTGCTCGCAGGGCTTCCGCAGCGACAGCATCGACGTGCCCGGCGACATCCGTGAGCCCATCCGGGCCCTCGACTGGATCGCCAACGGTCTGACCCGCGACGCGGTGGTGGTGCTGCGCGACTTTCACCCCTTCCTCAAGGACCCCATGGTCGCGCGCCGCGTGCGCGACCTGGTCAACCTCTTCGAGGGCGCGCAGACCAAGCGCACGGTCGTCTTCCTCTCGCCGCTGCTCAAGATCCCCTTGGAGCTGGAGAAGGACATCCAGGTCATCGACTTCGATCTGCCCGACCTGGCCACGCTGCAGAACATCGTGCGGGAGAAGGCCTTCGCCGGCGCCCGGTCGCGACGCTTCGGCGCCAACTTCCAGAAGGTGCTGGAGAGCCAGGACCTGCAGCGCGAGGTCGCCGAGGCGGCGCTGGGCCTGACGGAGGCTGAGGCGCGGCAGGTCTTCGACAAGACCTCCGTGCGCGACAAGATGTTCTCCATCCCCACGATCTTGCAGGAGAAGAAGCACATCATCCGCAAGAGCGGGATCCTCGAGTTCTACGAGACCAAGCTCGGCATGGGCAGCGTTGGCGGCCTGCCGAACCTCAAGAGCTGGCTCAAGAAGCGCGAGTCCAGCTTCACGCAGCAGGCCCGAGACTTCGGCCTGCCCGCGCCCAAGGGCATCCTGCTGCTCGGCGTGCCCGGCTGCGGTAAGTCGCTGAGCGCCAAGGCCATCAGCCAGTCCTGGCAGATGCCGCTGCTGCGCCTCGACGTTGGCAAGGTGTTCGGCTCCCTCGTCGGTTCGTCCGAAGAGAACATGCGGCGCGCCATCCAGACCGCTGAGGCGGTCGCGCCCGCCATCATGTGGCTCGACGAGCTGGAGAAGGGTTTCAGCGGCACCAAGAGCTCCGGCTCGAGCGACGGTGGCACCACCGCGCGCGTGTTCGCGACCTTCCTCACCTGGCTGCAGGAGAAGGAGTCTCCGGTCTTCGTCATCGCGACGGCCAACGACGTGTCCCAGCTGCCGCCCGAGCTCTTGCGCAAGGGTCGCTTCGACGAGATCTTCTTCGTCGACCTGCCCAACCGCGACGAGCGCAGCAAGATCCTGGAGATCCACCTACAGAAGCGCGGCCGCGACCTCGCCAACTTCGACATGAAGAAGCTGGTCGAGCGCTCGGCTGGCTACTCGGGCTCTGAGCTCGAGGAGGTCATCGTCACCGCGCTCTACAACGCCTACGACGAGGGCCACGGCGAGACCGACATCGACACCGAGCTGCTCGTCGCCGCCATGGACGAGGTCATCCCCCTCTCGCAGACCATGCGCGAGCGGCTCTCGGGCATGCGCGAGTGGGCCAAGTCGCGCGCGCGCCGCGCGTCTCCCCCGGACGTCGACGAGGACGACGACGACGAGGACAGCCCGCGCCTGGAGCTCTGAGGCTGCGGCACCTTGCCGTCGCGGCCCTTGCTGCGAGCCCCCAGAGACCTCTAGCCTGCTGCCCACGCCCAGCGCGCGCGCTCCCTGCGCACGCAGGCGCCTGACCCACGCATCGGAGCGGACCCCATGTCGCACTTCACGACCGTCGAGACCAAGATCAAGAACGTGATGCGCTTGGAGCTGGTGCTCGAAGAGCTCGGCTTCAACTTCACCAAGGCCGAGGCCGGCCAGAAGGTGCACGTGAAGGGCTACCTGGGTCAGACCACGGAAGCCGACCTGTGCATCCACGCGTCGAAGACCTACGAGATCGGGGTCAACATCGACGCTGAGACGGGGGCGGCGACCTTCGTCGCCGACTGGGAGTTCGTCGAGCAGACGGCGGGCTACGACCAGGCCGAGTTCACGCGCAAGATCATGCAGCGCTACGCGTATCACACCGTCAAGGAAGAGGTCACCAAGCGGGGCTACACGCTGGAAGAGGAGACCGTCGACGAGGAGAACCACATCCACGTCACCGTCAGCAGCTGGAGCGACTGAGCGGTCCTTGCCCGAGGCGGGGAGCGCGCGCCCCTCGCTGGAGGCCCAGGGACGTCACGGCGTCCCCTCTTGTCCGTGAACTCAGCTTCCTCTGTCCCCGCACGCGCCCTACCGCGACCCGGAGCACGCCATGGCCAAGCGCCGCGAGATTCAGTTCACCATCGACGACGACGGCAACGTGTCGCTGCAGGTCAAGGGCCTCGAGGGCGCCGACTGCGAGGCGCTCACGCGGGACATCGAGGAGGCGCTCGGCGTGGTCACCAGCCGCGAGCGCACCAGCGAGTACTACATCCCGGCCCAGACCGAAGAGACCATCTCTCTCGACGGTGAGTAGCCGGTGAGCGCGTCCCAGGTCGACGAGGCGCGGGGCGCCGACCTGCTCCAGGGGCCGGGCGCCGCCTTTGCCTGGCCCATGGGGCGCGGCCTGGCCCGCAGGCGCGCGCTCTCCGAGGGGATGCTGCCGCTCGACACCGAGCTCGAAGCGCGCCGCGCCTTCGCCGTGTTCCAGCCGCACGACTTCCAGGTCGACCGCCTCAGCGAGCTCATCGACGCCCACACGGAGGAGCGGCAGACCTACGCCGCCGAGTTCCGGGTGATGAGCGACCACGGCATCCCCGGCGACGTGCTCGAGGCGGTGCAGCACAACCACTATCCGCAGTTCAACCTGCGCAACATCGGTCGGGTCGAAAAGACCGACATCGATCCGGACGATCCGCTGCCCATGGAGCGCATGGCGGGCGTGTCCGGCTCCGCGGCGGACGATCTCTTCGAAGAGGTGCGCACCGCGGAGCTGCCGCGCGCGCAGATGGTCGAGGTCTGGTCGCAGCGCTTCGTGCACACCGTGCGCGCCAGCTTTCGTCGGCTCTTGCTCGAAGACCCGTGGGAGCATCGCTTCGGCGCGGAGGCCAAGGCCAACTACGACGGCCCGGTGTACCAATACGTCATCGAGGGTACGCACCCCGACGATCTGCCCGAGGCCTGGTGGGGACCGGAGACCATCCGCGGTCCGCAGAAGCGCGTCGTGCCCCGCGGGCGCGAGGGCGAAGACAAGGCCACCAACATCTACGACATCATCCGAGCGGTCTCAGCGGCCAGCGAGTAGCGCCCGTCGTTCAGGGCTGCTCGTCGTCCGGCACAGAGGGCGCGGGGCGGCGTCGCGGCCTGGGCGGCGGCGCGAAGGGGTTGTCCAGCCCGCCCTGGCGCGGCTTGGCTGGCCGCGTGCGCGCAGTGGGGAGCTTCGGCGGGGGCAGGGGAGCCGCGTCCCCCTCCGGCCGCACCTGACCCGGCTGACGCCCGCCCGGCAGCCCTTCGAGCGGCCCTTCGTGGCCCAGGCCCTCGCCGGGCGCGCCAGGGGCCTCGGGCTCTGGCGGCGTGCCGAAGGTGACTGCGCAGTCGCCGAGCTGCGCCTTCACCGCTGGGGTGATCTTCTCGCGCTTCACCATGACGCCGGCGATCCAGCACAGGTAACGCTGCCAGCTCGGCTTCACCGCGCCGCGCGTGAACTGGTGATAGAAGGCCTTGGGGTTCGGGATGATGCTCCCCAGCCAGATCGCCTGGATCAGCGTCAGCTCCGAGGGGTCGCGGGAGAAGTAGTGGTTCGCCGCGGCGCGGATGCCGTAGATGCGCGGGCCGAACTCGATGATGTTGAAGTAGAGCTCGAGGATCTGGTTCTTCTCCAGCACCTGCTCCATCTGCCAGGTGATCACCGCCTCTTGCAGCTTGCGCGCGACGGTCTTCTCGCGCTCGACGAAGAAGAGGTTCTTCACCACCTGCTGGCTGATGGTCGACGCCCCGCGGACAAAGCGGCCTCGGAGCAGGTTCGCCACCATGGCGCTGCGGATCTGCCGTAGAGAGAAGCCCTTGTGCCAGAAGAAGGCGCCGTCCTCCGTGGTGGTCACCACCTGAGCCATGTGGTCCGAGATCGCCGGCAGGGACGCCCAGCGCTCGCTCCCGGGGCCGGTGACAAAGGTGTAGAGCGAGGCGTCCTTCTGCCGGGCGTGATGCTCGAAGGGCTGCGTCAGCACGTCGAAGTGGATGTAGCGCCCGAGGCTCGTGATCTCCAACTTGCGGAGCAGCGGCTTGTAGTCGAGCTTGAGCGAGCGCATGTCAGCCGTGTCGAGCCCGAGGTCCAGGCGAAACGAGGCCGTGCCCTTGCACCGCATGCCGTCGAGCATCGGCGCCACGTTGGGCACCAGGGCGTCGACCATGTCCTGGCAGGTGACGGTCGGCACCTTGGCGTGCAGGTCGAAGGCGGGCGCCGAGCGGTAGCGCAGCACCGCGCCGCTGACCATGGCGGTGACCTTGGCCAGGCTGAGCGTCGCGTCGTCGAGGCGCACCTGCTCCCGGGCGAGGTCGAAGGTGAGCCGGCCCTTGGCGCCGAGCTGCAGGTCGGCCAGCAGGTGGCGCGAGATCTTGGGCGCCCGCACGTCGAGCCCGCGGAGCGCAGCCTTGCCCTCCACCGAGATGGTGCGGTCCTTGGCGTCGACCTGCACCGTGACCCGCGTGTCGTAGAGCGCGCTGTCGTCGTGCAGGTTGAGGTTGCCGGGGAGCACGGCGGCGTAGGGCGCGAGCGGCAGGTGGTCCAGGCGGACCTTCAGGTGCATGTCGCCGGTCTTCTCCACCACACGCCCGGAGATGCGCTGCGTGCCCTTGCGCCCTGGCACGGCGAAGTCGAGCGCGGCCGCGATCGCCCCGTCTTTCCGCTGGATCAGCAGGTTGTAGTCCGACACCTCGCGGGTCGGGGCCGCTGCCGCCTCCTCGCCGCGGAGCCGCGCGCTGCCGTGGTGGACGCGGATCTCGTCGAGGGGCAGCGCCGTGAGCGCCAGCCGCAGCCGCGCCAGCTGGGCCTCGAGCTTGTCGGACGCGCCCGTCAGGAGGCGTCTGAGGGCCTCACGCACCTTGGAGCCGTCACGGGGCGCCTTCTTGCCCGCCGTCTTCTTGCCCGCCGCCTTTTTGCTCGCTGTCTTTTTGCCATGGGCCTTCTTGCCCGCCGCCTTCTTGCCCACCGTCTTCTTGCCTGGGGCCGTCTTGCGCCCCGCCTTGCGCTTCGCCGCGCGCTTCCCTGGCCGGTCGGTGCCTTCGCCGCCCTCCGACGCGGGCTCGTCGGCGTGCTCTGGCGTCGCCTCGTCGTCCTCACCGTGGCTGTCCCCTGCG
>JAUIAC010000277.1 GCA_030425545.1 bacterium
TGGAAGCCTCGGTCGGTCAGCAGGGGCCCGTTGTGGCAGTTGACGCACTGGGCGTCGCCGATGAAGCGCCGCAGCCCCCGCCGAGCGTCCTGGCTGAGGTGACCGCCGCCCGTGGGGTCCCCGGCCTGGAGCGCCGCGACATAGGCGTCGAAGGGCGCCGCGCGAGGCAGCAGCTTGCGCTCGAAGGCCTCGATGGCCTTGCCCGCGTTGGCGAACACCCGGTTCACGGCGATGCGGTCCGCGGGCTCCATGGCCATCCACGCCTTGTGCTCGGGGTGGTCGTCGTTGAAGCGGTGCGGCCGCGCCACCTTGGGGAAGCGCTTGCCCAGCGCGGGCAGCGGCCCGAACACCGCCTCGTACTCCGCCTTGTAGTGGTCGTGGATGTGCCAGAGCACGCCCGCCCGGGTGAAGTCGTGCTCCACGTCGGACTCGAGCGGGCCGTGGGCCTGCGACCACAAGCTGTCCTTGCGCCCGTCCCAGAACTGAAAGGGGGTCCACTGCGAGCCGACGATCACCGGCGCGTGACGCCCGGTGGTGCCCACGCCCTTGGCCAGCGGCTTGCCGTCGCTGAAGTAGAGGGCCGGCTCATGGCAGGTCACGCAGGCGACCTTGCCGTTGCTGCTCATGCGTTTGTCGTAGAAGAGCTTGTGGCCCAGCGCCGCCGCTTTGGGGTCGTCCGCGAAGCGATTTCCCGGGCTCGCAGCGAGCTTGGGCACCGGCGAGAGGCTGCCGATGAGGCGCAGCTCGTCGGGGGTCCAGGGGGCGTCGATGTCCACCTTGGGGCCGCACCCCGTGGCCGCCACGAGCAGCGTCGCCAGCAGCGCAGCGCGCCGCCAGGGCAGGGGCTCGCTCACTTCTGACTCGCGGCGAGGCGCCGGGCGTCGATGGCAGCGATGCCGGTGGTGCCGCGCTTCGGCGTGCCCTTCATGGCCCACTGCGCGAACACGTAGCCCAGCCCGCCCCAGAGCAGCAGCCCGCCCGGCAGCCACATCAGCAGCCCGCCGATCTGCTGGTCGGCGATGGCGGTCAGCCCCCACACCCGCGGCACCTTCAGGTAGTAGGTGTAGAGCACGTCGCTCTGCATGCTGATGATGATGCCGAGGGTCTTCATGGCCGCCATGTTGCCGAAGACATACATCATCTGCGCGCCGTGGCTGGGGCGCGGGATCTCCTCCACCGGGCTCAGCAGCGGAAAGTAGAAGATGCACGCCGTGCTCATGAAGAGCAGGTGCTCGACGATGTGCCACTCGTGGGCCTCGAGCGCGAGGTTGTACATCGGCGGGAAGTGCCAAATCCACGTGACGCCGTTGTAGATGAGGAAGGCCGGCCACGGGCGGGTGACCCACACGGCGAAGCGGCGCACCAGCTTGGGACGGATCACGGCGCGCACCATCCAGGCCGGCAGGCTCCAGACGAAGAGCGCGGCCCACACCAGCTGCAGCATCAGGTGCTGGACCATGTGCGCGGCGAAGAGCAGCTCGTCGCTGAGGTGGTGCAGCGGGCCGTCGAGGGTCAGCCAGAGCAGCACCATGGATCCGTAGAAGCCCCAGGCCCTGGGCTTGTCGACCTGCTCTGCGAGGCCGTATTTCTCGCGCCAGACGAAGATGGCGAGCGAGTAGAGGATCGTCAGCACCACGATGCCGATGACGATGGAGGGGTGGAAGTCCCAGAAGAGCCAGTCGGCGCTGGTGGCGACGAAGTAGTCGGCGCTGGCCTTGAGGCGGGGTAGCCCGGAGGGGTGGGCCAGGGCGACGCTGGCGCCGAGGGTGGCGAGCAGCAGGGTCGCGAGGGTGGTCAGCGCCGCGCGCGAGGTGCGTCGCGCGGGGACCCGTGTGGCGCAGGGGCGCGCCTCGCTGGGGGCGTCGGGCTCGTGGCTCATGCCTTCCTCCCCGGACCGTGTGGCCAGGTGGCCAGGGCTCGCTCGTGGACGGAGCGGGCGGCTGGCGGTGGGGGCAGTCCCCACGGAGGACTGCAGCGCGTTACTTGGCGGCGACCTTGTCGCCCTCGCACTTCTTGCCGCCGGCGACGTTCTTGCCGCGCATGCTGCGCACGTAGAGGGCGACCTGGTCGATCTCCTCCTCGTTCAGCTGGGACTTGAACGCGATCATCGCCTTGCCCTTCACGCCGTTGGTGACGGTGTTGACGATGTCGTACACCGAGCCGCCGTGCAGGTAGCAGTCGTCGGTCATGTTCGGGCCGAGGCCCGGCATGCCGCCGCCGTCGGCCTTGTGGCAGGACGCGCAGTTGGCGCCCCAGAGCTTCTTGCCGGCGCTGAAGTCCTTGGTGCTCGCGAAGAGCGCCGTGTACTTCTCAGCCGACAGGTGCGGCGGCTTGTTGTCGCGCGCCGCGATGGCCTCTTTCGAGTACTCGCCGGTGCCGTAGCGCTCGTCTTTGCTCTTGTGGGTCGCGAGCTTGACGTAGCCGTCGCCGAAGGGGGCGAAGTGCGGCATGACCATGAGGCCGACCACGTAGATCATGGCTACAGCCATGCCCATGGGCGCCAGGAAGACCAGGCGGAAGACGTTCTTGTCGTCGCCCAGGTGCATGAAGGTGCCCACCACCACCGCCAGCTTGTAGACGGCCATGATGACCAGCATGGGGGTGAAGAAGGGCTTCAGCGCCGGGACGAAGAGCAGGCCAATCTCGGCCGCCGTGACCACCGTCAGGATGATCGCCGTCTTGGTGTAGAGCTTCTTGTGCGAGTGGTAGGACTCGACGTCGTGAAGAATGCCGCTCATTTCGCGAACTCCAGGAGGTACACGAAGGTGAAGATGATGATCCAGACGATGTCGACAAAGTGCCAGTACAGGCCGGCCGACTCGATGACCACGGCCCGCTCAGCCTTGATCTTGCCGTTGTTGACCAGGGCCGCACACATGAGCAGCCAGATGACCCCCACGGTCACGTGGGCGCCGTGGAAGCCGGTCATGGTGTAGAAGGTCGAGCCGAAGAGCGAGGTCTGCAGCGCCAGGCCCATGTGGAAGAAGTGGTAGAACTCGTAGACCTGAAAGCCCACGAACACCGAGCCGCACAGGGCCGTGACCACCAGCCAGTTGCGCGCCTTGTCCATGGCGCCGCTCTTGGCCGAGTCCACAGCCAGGGCCATGGTGAACGAGCTCATGAGCAGCACGAAGGTCGAGATCGAGGTGATCTCGATGCTGAACACCTCGGCCGGCAGCGGGCCGGAGATGCTCTTCTCCAGGTAGAAGAAGTAGGTGGCGATCAGCGAGCCGAAGAACATGCACTCGGACCCGAGGAAGGTCCACAGGGCCAACTTTACGTTGGGCACCTTCATGTAGTTGTTCTCGACCAGCTCCTCGTGACCGTGGCCGCCGTGGTCGGCGCCGTGGTCGTCGTGAGGTGCCTCTGCGGCGATTGCGGACATGGGCTTGTCTCCCCTTTCCGTGCTGCGCATGCAGCGAGATGACGTGTTCGTGCCCGAGCTCTCGGGCGCATCGCGGGGCGCTGGGTCCCCGCCAGGAGTGGACCCCCGCGCGTGGCTGCGCGGGCGCCTGGCTACACCGGCTCGCTGACCCAGGCGTAGACGCTACCGACCACGCCGAGACCAGACACGGCCGAGATGACCCACAGCCAGTTGCCCGGCATGAAGGTGTTCATCAGCAGACCGATGACCAGCAGGATGACGAAGCCGGAGCAGATCATCGGCTTCCACGAGTAGGACGGCATGTGGAAGTGCTCGCCCTTCGCGGGGGCGACGATCTCCATGCCCTCCGTGTACTTGTGGTCCCACACCGGGCGCTCGGAGAGCACGATGGGCGTGAAGTCGAAGTTCTGCACCTTCGGCGGGGACTCGGTGAGCCACTCCAGGGTGCAGGCGTCCCACGGGTCGCGGCCGGCCTTCTCGCCGCTGCGCCAGCTGACGATCATGTTGTAGACGAAGACCAGCGTGGCGGCGCCCATGATGAGCGCGCCCACGGTGCCGAGCATGTTGTAGAGGTCCCACTGCGCGTCCGCCGGGTAGGTGTAGATGCGGCGGGGCATGCCGTTGTTGCCGAGCATGTGCTGCGGGAAGAAGGTCAGGTTCAGGCCAGCGAGGAAGGTCCAGAAGTGCACCTTGCCGAGCTTGTCGCTCATCATGCGGCCCGTGAACTTCGGGAAGTAGAAGTACACGCCGGCGAAGAGGCCCTGGAGCGCGCCGCCCACCAGCACGTAGTGGAAGTGCGCCACGACGAAGTAGGAGTCGTGCTGCTGCAGGTCCAGCGGCGGGCTGGCGTGCATCAGTCCCGAGAGGCCGCCGAGGGTGAAGATCGGGATGAAGCTGACCGCGAAGAGCATGGGCGTGGGGTAGGTCATCTTGCCGCCCCAGAGGGTGCCGAGCCAGTTGAAGATCTTCACGCCGGTGGGGATGGCGATGATGGCGGTGGTCGCGGCGAAGGCGGCGTCGGCCACCGGGCCCATGCCCGAGGTGAACATGTGGTGCGCCCACACGCCGAAGCCGACGAAGCCGATGAAGATGCCGGAGAAGATGACCGCGGTCTGGCCGAAGAGCGGGCGGCGCGCGAAGACCGGGAGGATCTCCGAGACGATGCCCATGGCCGGCAGGATCAGCACGTAGACCTCAGGGTGGCCGAAGAGCCAGAAGAGGTGCTGCCACAGGTGGGGGTCACCGCCCATGGACACCTCGTAGAAGAGGGTGCCGAACATGCGGTCGAAGCCGAGCAGGATGAGGCCCACGGTGATGGGGGGGAAGCTCAGCGCGAGCAGGAACTGAATCACCAGCATCATCCACCCGAGCACCGGCAGACGCAGCAGGGTCAGGCCCGGCGCGCGCAGGTTGAGGATGGTGACGATGAAGTTGACCGAAGCCGCCAGCGACGAGGCCGAGAGCAGCGCGAGGCCGGCCCACCAGAAGTCGACGCCCGACCCGGAGTACTGCGCGCCCGTGAGCGGGGCGTAGCCGAACCAGCCGGCCGAAGGGGCGCCGCCGAAGACGAAGCTGGCGTTGATCACCAGCGAGCCGCCCAGGAAGGTCCAGTACGACCACGAGTTGAGCCGCGGGAAGGCGACGTCGCGGGCGCCGATCATCAGCGGCACGAGGAAGTTCGCGAAGCCCGCCGTCATCGGCATGATCGCCAAGAACACCATGGACGTCGCGTGCATGGTCACGAGGCCGTTGAAGGTCTCGCCGCCGAGGAAGGTGTTGTCCGGCACCGCGAGCTGGATGCGGAAGAGGATGGCCTCGAGCCCGCCACACAGCAGGTAGAAGACGCCGGACAGCAGGTACAAGATGCCGATCTTCTTGTGATCGACAGTCGTGAGCCAGTCGACGAGTCCGGTCTTGCCGGGCCGCTCGAAGTGCATGTGCGGCTCGGGCGCTTGCAAGGACTCGATGTCTAGGAGCTTGGCGGACATGAGCGCGTTCCCCTTGGTTGCTTGGTGTCGGCAGCGTGGTCAGCGAGGGCCGAGGCGTCTCTCTGGGCTGCTGTCGACTGCATGGCTGCGGAGGCGCAGCCGGGAGGTCGTGTCGCGTTCGCAGCGAGCTGCGGCGCGGGTGAGTGGCGCGACCCGGTCGTCGACCAGGCCGGGTGGGCCTCTACTTCAGCGAGTAGAGGTAGGTGGCGACGGCCTTCGACTCCTTGTCGGAGAGGCCGAGGTTGGTCATCAGCGCCGCTTCCTTGACCGACTGCGGGTCTTTCACCCACTTGGCCAGGTTCTCGACGTTGTTCTCGAGCGTGACCGCCGCGATGGTGCTGCGGGAGCCCACGTGGGTCAGGTCGGGGCCGGTGGTGCGCGAGCGCTGGGTCAGCTCCGCCACGCCCTTGATGGTGTGGCAGCTCTTGCAGCCCTTGGTCTCGAAGACCTTCTTGCCCTCCTTCTCCAGCGCGGTGGTCGGCGCGCGGGCGGCGGCCTGCTGCGCCTTGACCCAGTTGTCGTAGCTGTCGGGCCCGGTCTTGGGGTGTACGAACATCTTGAGGCCCATGCGGGCGTGGCTCGCGCCGCAGAGCTCCGCGCACTGGCCGATGAACTCGCCCTTCTCGAAGGGCTTGAAGTAGAGCGGGTAGGTGCGGCCGGGCGTCGCGTCGCGCTTGCCGGAGACCCGCGGGACCCAGAAGGCGTGGATGACGTCGGCCGAGGTCAGGTGCAGCGACACCTGCGTGCCCTCCTCGACGTGCAGCTCGTTGGCGGTGGTGATGCGCTCGTTCTTGTAGTCGAACTCCCACCACCACTGCTTGCCGATGACCTCGACGTCGACGATCTTCTGCTCCTCAGCCGGCTTGGCCGAGAGCTGGAAGACGCCGCCGACCGTGATGACCGCGAGGACCAGCACGATGATGGTCGGGATGACCGTCCAGATGAGCTCCAGCTTCATGTTGCCGTGGCTCTGCGGCGGCAGGCTGTCGTCGTCGCCCTTCTTCTTCGAGAACTTCATGATCGCCACGACCATGGCGGCACAGACGATGATGAAGATCACCGTGTCCAGGATCATGTAGAGCCAGAAGAACCACGCGCTGACCTGGGCGCCGTCGCCGGCCGGGTTCAGCGTGTCGCGTGGATGGTTGCCGTCACCGCAGGCGGCGAGCAGCAGGCCCATCACCACGGGGACGAGCAACGTAAGCGTCCGCGAAGATGCGGCGCGCTGGGCCCAACCACGGAGGGTGGTCAGGGGTGAGGCCTGTGCGGCCACGGGTGTGTTGCGAAACATGGGACGAAAGCCTCGCTGGTTTCGGTTGAACACGTCTCGTTCCCTTCGCTGCGCCGCAGATGCGAGCGCCTGGACTCAAGGAGTACGTCTAGAGGAGGAGGTCCACCGTCAGTGCGGTGAAGAGCAGGTGCAGATACACCAGGGACGCCAGCATGACCCGGCGAGCCGACTTGTTGGTCCGCTCACGGTCGAGCCGCCAGCACATCCACACGAACCACGCGTTGATGCCCAGGGCGACGGCGCCGTACCCCAGGCTGGCGTGCCCCGTCAAGACGGGGAGCAGCGATGGCGGCACCATGCTGAGCGCGTAGAGGAGGATCCGCTTGCGCGTGTGGTCGTCGCCGTGGGTGATAGGCAACATGGGGAAGCCCGCGGACGCATACTCGTTCTTGCGGAACAGGCTGATGGCCCAGAAGTGCGGCGGGGTCCACAGAAAGACCAAGGCAAAAAGCGTCAGGCTCATCAGCCCGATGCCGCCGGTGAGGCTCGCATCGACGATCAGCGGTGGGGCGGCACCCGCGGCGCCGCCGATGACGATGTTGAGCGGCGTGCGGGGCTTGAGCCAGATGGTGTAGACGAAGACGTAGAAGGCCACGGTGGCGGCGCCGATGACCACGCCGAGCCAGTGTCCGCAAGCGCCGATGGCGGCCAGGCCGAGCAGGGTGAGGGCCCAGGCGAAGACCAGCGCGTTCCTCGGAGCGATGAGCCCCGACGGCAGCGGGCGGGTCTTGGTGCGGACCATCTGCTTGTCGATGTCGCGCTCGATCCACGCGTTGAACACCGACGACGAGCCGGCGATGCAGGCGATGCCGAAGATGAGCCCGAGGGCGATCGGCAGCGGCGGCAGCCCGCCGGGGACCATGAACATCATCGGGACAGCGGTGAAGAAGACGAGGGCGACGACCGAGGGGCGCGTCATCTGCCAGTAGCCACGCACGCGCGCCGACCACGCGGGCGTCGCCTGCGCTCCGCTCGCCTCGAAGCGCGCGGAGTCGAAGCCTGCGCCGTCGAAGCCGGCGGAGTCTGCCGTAGCTGCGTGGGGAACCGTCTCCATCCCTTCCATCCACCCCCAGCGGTCGCTGCGGGTCATGTTGCGTCGCGGTGAGCCGTCGGCTGACGACTTCGGGGTGCGGCGCTGTGCGTGTGGGGGCCAGGATTCTCGGGGCGTGTCCGTGCCCCTCTGGCGTCCCCTCACTCATGCGGGTGTCACCGACGCGGGCGCGCGAGGCCCCCGTGATGCTGCGGCGATATACACCCAAGCGTCCGCAAGTGTCCAGTGGTGACGGGCGTCGCGCGTGCGTGCTGAGC
>JAUIAC010000278.1 GCA_030425545.1 bacterium
GGCAGAGCGTGACCCACGAGGGGCTCTATCCCGTGGCCGAGGGCGCGGGCTACGCCGGGGGCATCGTCTCGAGCGCCATCGACGGCATGAACAGCGCCCAAGCGGCGCTCACGACCGCTGGCCTGCTCCACGAGGCACCATGAGCTCGCGCTCCTCGGTGTCCGCCCTCGACCGCCTCCGCGCCCTGCACGGCGAGACCGACCGCCGCTTCACCAGCGCGGTCGCCGGCCTGCCCGTCGGCTGTGGCAGTGGGTGCTTCGCCTGTTGCCAGGACGGGCTCACGGTGTGGGAGGTGGAGGCCGCCGCCATCGAGGCCCACGTGCGCGAGCTGGCGCTCCAGGTGTCGCCCTCGGAGGGTGCCGGCTGCGCGTTCCTCGACCGTGACGGTCGCTGTCAGGTGTACGACGCGCGGCCCTATGTCTGTCGCAGCCAGGGGGCGGTGCTGCGCTGGTCGCAGAGCGCTGGCGACGGGGCGGCAGATCCAACCTCGATCGGCGAGGCGCGCGCCACCTGCGACCAGCACCTGCAAGGGGTCTCCCTCGACACGCTGCCGCTGGCGCAGACCTTCGCGTTGGGGCCGGCGGAGAGCGCCTTGGTGACCCTGGCCACCGAGCACCACGCGGAGCAAGGGCGCCGGGGCCTCCCAGAGCGTGTGGCGCTGCGGACGCTCGCCGAAGGGCTCGCCCAGCTGCGGGCGACGCCGGACACCGGCCCAACTGGATGAACCGCTGGGGGGCTCGCAGCCGCGTCCGCAACCCAGCGATGCCGGCGGGTCGGCTTGGCGCGCCGCGACGTCAACGCAGCGGTGAGAGGCTAGCAGACTGCGCCTTTTCTCCGTTTTTGCGGCCACGCCGGTCAGTCTGCTGGGAAGGGGAAGCCACGGCTTGCCGTGGCTGGGGGCGCTCGTAATTTTCGCGCCAGTTCGCTGTCGCGACCAGGCAATTCAGCATCTGGCGCGCCCGTTTCCTTCGGCTGCGCCTCAGGGGGCTTGCTCCCCAAAAAGACAGAAAAACTAGCAGATTGCGGCGACAATCAATTTCGCCGCAGTCTGCTAGCCTTTGTCTGTTGACGCCGCCTTCGCGGGCAGCGGGGTCGCGTCCGTCACGCCGGCCGCTTCAGCGAGCAGGTGCGGCGCATGGCTGCGGACATAGTCGAGGTAGTCCGCACCGGGTAGCCCACCGGCGAGCCGCGTCGCGTCCACCTCGGCCTCGAGCCACCGCTGCAGTTCGCCGAGCCAGGGCCCGCCGCGGCGGCCGGTCGCGTCCATGACCAGGTTGCCGAAGCCCTTGGGCAGCGGGGGGACGCGTGCGTCGTTGGCCCGCACCTCGTCGATGCGTTCGATGAGCTCCACGCCCAGCGCGCGCACCTCCTTGATGCGCCACGCCCGCTTGGTGGTGTAGTCGCTGCGCGAGAAGGCCACCACGTCGTCGAGATGCGGCCCCATGTCGCGGATCAACCGACGCACGGCGCTGTCGGTCCACTGCGTGGAGTAGACGTTGGCCCGGGCGTGGTTCGCGATCACGTACACAACCCGCTCGCGGAGCGCGTCGGGCAGCCCAAAACGGGCCGCTACGCCCTCCATCAGCGAAGCGCCGAGCTCCTCGTGGCGAAAGAAGTGCACCTTGCCCTTGGGGCTGACGGTGCGCGTCCACACCTTGCCCGTGTCGTGCATCAGCGCAGTCCATCGCACCGCGAGCACCGGTGGGCACTTGTCCACCACCTGCAGCGTGTGGTCCCAGATGTCCTTGTGGTGCACCGGGCACGAGCGGTGGAAGTCCACCATCGCGCACACCTCGTGCACCATCAGCGGCAGCACGCCGCAGTCGTAGAGGAACTGCAGGCCGGCGCTCGCGCGCGGGGCCACGAGCACCCGGTGGAAGCCCGCGCGCCACGTGGACCGGTCCAAGCCGAGCACGTGACCGGCGTCGCGGCGAGCGGCACGGACCACCTCGCGGCTCGGGCGGAGCCCCGACTCCGCGGCCCAGGCCGCGATGTCGAAGATGCGCCCCGCGTCTCCGCGCAGCCACCGCTTGACGTCCTGGCGCAGCCTCAGTCGCCCGGCCTCGAGGTCGAGCAACGCGCTCTCGTCGACCGGGTCCCAGCCCTCGCCGCTCGCGACGAGCGCCCAGGCGCGCACGGGCGTGTCCCGCGCGACCCGCCGGGCGGCGTCGCGCACTCGGCTCGCCATGTCCGACGTGCCCGGCGCGACCACGACCCGCACCTCGCTCTGGAGCGGCTCCGGCGCTTCGGCGCCGACGACCACCGTCACCGGCAGGCCCTGCGGTAGCGGCAGATCGCAGGCCAGGCAGATCGCCGGCAGACCGGGGACCGCCGGGCACAGGCCTGCCGCAGCGAGCGCGTCCACGTCGGCGCGCAGGCGCGCGAGGGCGTCGCTGGGCGGCAACACCTGATCGCCGAGGTCGGTCGCGTCTCCGTCCTGTGGGTTGGGCTGCATCCGCGGCCAGCCGACTCCCCAGTTGACCTGCGCGTCAGGTGCGGCACCTCGGAGGCTCCCGTCGACCTCACCCTCGGCCTTGGCGCCACCGCGCGGCGCCACCTTGGCGTGCTTGGCGCCACGACGCGCCCCCTGGCGGCGGCCGCGGCCGCTGCGCGACGATCCACGATCGTGGCCCGCAGCGCGTGGCGCCGCGGATCGTTCGGCGCTCGCTGCGCGGGTCTCGTCTGTGCGCGTGCTGCTCTTGGGCGGCGCGCCCAAAGGGGTGGCGTCCCGAGGGGTGGCGTCCCGAGGGGTGGCGTCCCGAGGGGTGACGTCCAGGCCCCCGTCCGCCGGACCCGGGGCAGCGTCCACGGCGTGCGCGACCGCCGACCCGCCAAGGGCGCGTGCGTCGACGCTTGGGGACTTGGGGAGAACGGGCGGCATGAAGCTCCTCACGGCGAGCAGGTCCAGATCGCGACCCGCGACGCAGCACAGGCCTGCTGTACCGCCGGCGGCGGTGTAGACAGGCCGTGGGCCATCGTCAAGGGGGGCGACCTGCCACGACCGGGTCAGCCGCACCTGCCAACGCGACCCGAGCGCCCATTTGCATGGCCACGGATGTTGACACCGCGGGACGCGATTGGTACGTATATGGAAGGCTTCGTGAATCCGCGACGAGTTCCCCCACGTGAGCGGACGACGATGCTGGGTGACCAAGGCGCCAATTTGCCTTAGCGTGGGTAGCAAGCCGAGTCTGGCGGACCAAGCGCAAGGCACGCATCACTGAGGAGGTAGCGAGAGCTACCTGTCGTTCGGGGAAATCCATGACGAAGAAGAAAACGCTTCCATCGGTGAAGAAGAACGTCGCGGACTTCCTGTCCAGCGAGGAAGTCGCCATCAGCGAGAAGCAGGAGGAGCGTGTGTCCACGTACCTCATGCTCTCGGACGGCGCTTCGCTGAACGCGGGAGACGCGGCGCTCGGCGCAGAGCACTGCAGCCACGGCTCGCACGGCAGCCATGGCTCGCACGGCAGCCACGGCTCGCACGGCAGCCACGGCTCGCACGGCAGCCACGGCTCGCACGGCAGCCACGGCTCGCACGGCAGCCACGGCTCGCACGGCAGCCACGGCTCCTGGTAGAGCGTGTCGCCGAGGGGCACGACGCCTCCTCGGGCCAGCTCCGACCGACCCAACCTCCGACCGACCGAGAACAGCCAGCGCTGAGCGTTGGCTGTTCTTGTGATCAACGGATCCCAGCCCTAATGCACAGCGTCCTGTCCGGCCCCGCGCCGTCGGCTTGACCGACGTCAACGCGGGGGCGGACACGCCTCTGCGGCGGACCGCGCGCCTCTGGTGCATGCCCCGGCGCGCCTGCGTCAGCCGCAGGACCCGAGCTCGCCTTCAACCCCGTCCCCGATCACGGCCAGCTGACGCAGACGCTTCAGCAGCGCCGCGTGGCGCCTGCGAGCCGTGGGGTGGGACCAGCCCTCGCGGGCGGCGAGCTCTGTCACCGAGCCACCCTGCACATAGAGCACGTCCAAGGCCGCCAGGTGTCCGGGGTCCAGGCCCGGTCCAGCCAGCTCGAGCGCCCGTCTGGCGTCGATGCGATCGCGTACGGGCCCCGTGTCGACGCGCTCGTCCGAGGGCTGGCGTTCGTACGCCGCGATCCAGCCCCTCCGCCGCTTTCTCCGACGCAGCCGGTCGATGGCGCGGCAGCGCAGCACCAGCCAGTTGGGCTCGTCGAGGATCTGCTCCACCGGGATGGCGCGTCGCCGCGCGTGCTCGATCAGGCCCAGGAGCGCGTCCGACACCACGTCTTCCCGCTCTGCCTCGTCGAAGGTGAGGCGGCGAGCGATGGTCCGCGCCGCCCGGACAGCGGCTGGCGCGCGGCCCGGCCGCGCCGGTCCATGGCGCCGCTCGCCCGGTCGCGGGAGGGGGCCTGGCTGGCGGGCTCCGAGACCCCGGGTCGTGGGGGGAGCGGACGGGAGGCTGGCGGGTGGGCTCGCTGGGGTGAGGTGTTCCATGGCAGCTCCGGGGCGACGAGGTGGGGAACGTGGGCCAGCCGCGCGGGCCCTGCGACGCGGCCGCTTGGCGTGCGTTGCCGCTCCACAGAGCACGGACTGTTCCAAGGCCGCGTGCGAGTGGGAGAGTTCAATTGTCTTAGCCGGTTGCGTCGAGCCGGCCCGCCCTCGCCGGCGCCGGATGGGGTTGGGGGGCCCCACGGGGGCCGGGGCGATCGCACCCCAGGGCGTGAGCGCGCCCGGGCACGGCCACGGGCCCGGCAGCCGTTCGAGGGAAATTGACCGGAGACTCTGGGGTTCTATGGTCGGAGCCTGCGCGGCCAGTCTGCCGCGCAGCGCTGTCAGCACGATCGCCCGCAGGCGTTCGCTGGACGGCACCTGGAGCGCCAGGTCAGAGCGGAGGCGAGCATGCGGTGGGTTGGTCGAGCGGGTGGAATGTGGCTCTTGGTCGCGGTCTGGACGGCGGGCTGCGCCACGGAGCCGGAGCCGACGCCGGCGCCAAGCCCCGCTCAGCGCGAGTCCCCCGCCGAGGCGCCACCGGAGCTGCCGCCGATCGCCGCTGCCCCGGTGAAGGGGCCGCCGCTGGCTGCGATCGCGCAGCGCGTCGCTGCCCACGCCAAGAAGGCCGCCGCCGGTGAGCGCAAGGTCCTGTCGCGGCTGCTCGGCGTCGACAAGGCGCCGGAGACCGTGCTCAAGGGCCTCTACAAGGCGCGCAAGCTGCTCCACTACGGCCGCGACGGGCGCCTGTCGCAGGGCGGCCATGACGTGCTCGCGCTGCTCGCCGACCTGTCTCGCCACGGGGTGGACCGACGTCCCTACAACCTCGCCAAGCTCGACGCCGCGACCGCGGCCGTCGTCGCGGCCTTCGCCGCCGAGAAGGCCGCGATCGTGAAGCTCGGGCCGGATCTCGACGGCGCCCGCGTCGCCTCGAAGGTGGCCGACTGGGCGCGCGGGGGAGCCGCAGGCGAGGCGGTGCTCGCCGCAGCGGGGGGGGACAAGCTCAGCGGAGCGGCCCGCAAGGCGCTGTCGGACGGGCTCGACCGCGTGCTCGCCGCCACCGACGCCACACGGGCCGCCATCTGGGCCGCCGACGTGGCGATCTCCCGCGCCGCGGTGCGCTACGTGGTCGACTTCACCCTCGCACGCCCGGCCCACCCCTTCGACTACACCAGCCCCAACACGGTGCGGAAGTTGGCCGAGTCCGAGGCGGAGGCGCTGAGCGCTCGCTTCGCGGGCAAGACCGACAAGATCGCGGCCGTGCTTCGGGCGGCCTGGCCGCAACACCCGCAGTACAAGAAGCTCCTGCGCGCGGTAGACCGCTACCAGAAGCTGGTCGACGACGGCGGCTGGGACGAGCTCCCCGCGCTCCCGCGCAAGAAGCTGGAGAAGGGCGCCAAGGGCCCCTGGATCGTCGCGCTGCGAAAGCGGCTGGCGGCTGAGGGGTACAAGGTCGAGCTCGAAGGCGAACGCTACGACAGCGCGCTCGTCGACGAGGTCGTGCGTTTTCAGGACCGCCACCAGCTCGCGGACGACGGCAGCATCGGCCGCGGTACCCTGCGTGAGCTCAACGTGTCGGCCGAGCAGCGGGTCCGACAGCTCAAGTTGGCGCTGACGCGGTGGCGCAGCGCGCTGGCCCGGGACGCTGAGGGCTACTTCGTACACGTGAACATCGCCGCCCAGCGGGTCAAGATCTGGGACAAGGGCAAGGTGTTGCGGGAGCACCGGGTGATCGTGGGCAAGGACAACGACGACATCGACTACGACAAGCGCATCAAGGGCAAGATCAACCGGACCAAGATGTTCAAGGCCAAGATGAAGCGCATCACCCTGGCGCCGCGCTGGTATCCGACCCCGCGCGTGGTCGACCTCGAGCTGGGGCCGGCGCTGGCGAAGAACCCGGGCTACTTCGAGAAGCACGGCTACGTGTCGGAGATGCAGGCCGACGGCACGGAGCGCGTCTACCAGCGCTCAGGGCCCAGCAACCTGCTCGGTGTGGTCAAGTTCCAGTTCCCGAACAAGCACGCGATCTACATGCATGACACGCCCGGCAAGGGCATCTTCCGTCGCGCGCGTCGGGCCTACTCCCACGGCTGCATCCGGCTGCACCATCCCAAGAAGCTCGCCTATCTGCTGCTCAAGCGGGATCGGGGCTGGAAGAAGAAGAAGATCGACAAGATCATCGAGGAGCGGGAGGAGAAGATCGTCGGCTTGCGCACACACATCTGGGTCTACATCGACTACATCAGCGCCTCGGTGGAGAAGAACGATGTGGTCTACTTCTGGAGCGACATCTACGCCTACGATCAGGCCTACTTTACCGGTCAGCTGCCCGTCGAAGAGACAGAGGAGTACAAGGCTGCTTCGCTCCGGGGGCTCTAGCTTGAGCTCCACCCGCGACCCGCGCGGCGCCGGTCCGGCCGCTGGCGACGGGACTGCAGACGACGCTGGGCCCCCGTCGCCGGACGTGGGCGCGAGCGAGGGCGCTGCGGGGTCTGCTGCGGAGCGCTCTGACGGCGAGCCCGGACAAGGTCCCAGGAATCGGTATGAGATCCGCATCCTGCCCGACGGGTCGGTGGTGTTCGGCGACCTGCCCCAAGGGCTTTTGGAAGTAGCGCGAGTTGTGGCAGGGTCCGAGGCCCAGCCGGAGCCCGTGGCCTCCTCTGACGTGCCACCCGACGCAGGACACACACCCGACGTATGAAGCGCCTCTGTCCCATGTGTGGCACCCGGACCGAAGAGGCCCGGTGCCCAAACGACGGCACGGCCACGCTGGTGCTCGCCCAGAACCCGGACAGCCGCCTCACCGAGGGCGCCGAGGTCAACGGCCGCTACCGCATCGGCAAGATGATCGGCCAGGGCGGCTTCGGCGCCGTCTATCGCGCCACCAGCCTCGCCACCGGGCAGGCCATGGCCGTCAAGGTCCTCGGCATCAGCCTCGACAGCGACGAGTCCGAGCTGATTCAGCGCTTCTACGCCGAAGCGCAGATCACCGCCGCCCTCAAGCACCCCAACACCATCCGCGTCTTCGACTTCGGGCAGACCGAGGGCGGCGCGCTCTACATCGCCATGGAGCTGCTCAGCGGCCAGGCGCTGAACGAGCTGCTCCGCGAGCGGCGCAACGAAGGGCGCAGCCTGACCCAGGCGGAGACCGTCCGCATCGCGACGCAGACCCTGCGCAGCCTCGCCGAAGCGCACATGAACGGGCTGGTGCACCGGGATCTGAAGCCGCACAACATCTTCCTCAATGAGGTCGCGGGCGACGAGCCCATGATCAAGGTGTTGGACTTTGGCATCGCCAAGCGGCTCGGCTCCAACCTCACGGGGACCGGGCAGGCCTTCGGCACGCCGACCTATATGAGCCCCGAGCAGGCTCAGAACCGGCCGATCGACGCGCGGAGCGACCTCTACTCGCTCGGGGTCGTGCTCTATCAGTGCATCGCCAGCGCGGCGCCCTTCGAGGGCGACAACCCGCTCGCCGTGCTGCTGT
>JAUIAC010000279.1 GCA_030425545.1 bacterium
GCCACCGCCGTAGCTGCCGCCACCGCCACCGCCGCCGCCGTAGCTGCCGCCGCCACCGCTGCCGCCGGAGAGGAACTGCACGGTGTTGGCCACGACCTCTGTCTTGTAGCGCTTCTGGCCGTCCTGGCCGACCCAGTCACGGGTCTGGAGGCGCCCTTCGATGTAGACCTGCCGGCCCTTGTCGAGGTAGCGCTCGCAGTTCTCGGCCTGCTTGCTCCACACCACGACCGAGTGCCACTCGGTCATGTCGTTCCAGTTGCCGTCTCGGTCCTTGCGCCGCTCCGTCGTGGCGATGCGCAGCTCCGTGACGGGGGTGCCGCCCGCTGTGTGACGCAGCTCGGGTTTGGCTCCAAGATTTCCGATCAGAATGACCTTGTTGACGCCTGCCATTGGGACTCTCCAGGGTTGTTGCCAGCGGAGGTTAGGGCTGCGTCACAGCCCGCGCAAGGTGGCCCACCGGCGGCATAGGACACCTTCTGTCGCATCGTCATCCCGCCGCTCCGGACCGCTCGTGTGGGGGGCAGGGCTGCGTGTTGTGCAGGCCGGAGCGCTGTGCCAGATTCCGCGCGATGCGAGTTGAAGAGTACCAGCGCATGCACGAGGCGGAGGAGCGGCACTTCTGGTTCCGCGGCTCGCGCGTGGTGGTGGAGTCATGGATCGCCCGCGCTCGCGCTGAGGCTGGCATGGGTCAGCGACCGCGCCTGCTCGACGTCGGCGCCGGGACCGGCGGCATGCTGGAGCGGCTGCGCGAGCGCACCGACGGCTGGGGTGTGGAGTACAGCGCCGAAGGGGCCGCGTTTTGCCGTGGGCGTGGCGTGCGCGTGGTGCGCGGCGGCCTGCCCAACCTGCCGGTGAAGACCGACGCCTTCGACCTGGCGCTGTCCATGGACGTGTTCGAGCATGTGGAAGACGACGTCGCGGCCATGGCCGACGTCCGACGGGCGCTCCGCCCGGGCGGCCGCCTCGTGACCACCGTGCCCGCGCTGCAGTGGTTGTGGAGCCGCCATGACGAGGCCCTGCACCACCACCGGCGATACGATCGGGGGACCTTCGTCGCGCGCTTGGAGCAGGCTGGCTTCCGCGTGCGCCGCTGCTCCTACTACAACAGCCTGCTGCTGCCGCCGATCGCCGCGGTCCGCGTCGCGAGCCGCCTGGTGGAGCGCGTGCGCCCCAGCACCGACGCGCCGAGCAGCGACGTCGGCCAGGTGCCGGAGCCGCTGAACGCGGCCCTGGCGGCGGTGTTCAGCAGCGAACGTCACCTGCTGGCGCGTGGCCGGCTGCCGCTTGGCGCGTCGCTCATCGCGGACTGTGAGGCCTGAGCGCCCACCGATAGGCCCAGCCGTCTGCGTCCAACCGCGTGCCGGCCCAAGGGCTCGGTCTCCGAGCTCAGACGTGCGCCGCTAGCCCGAGATCGCGGCCTGAGATACGATCGCGCCCTGTGGGCCCGGTGGCCTGGTCGAGGCGAGCTGCGTGACTGGTACGACTGACATGACCGCGCGACGACGCATCAGCGTCGACGTGCGCGACAACGACACCATGGTGGCGCTCTGCGGAGAGCGGGACCGCAACCTCCGGTGGATGGAGGCGCGGCTTGGCGTCGAGGTGCACGCGCGGGGCACCGAGCTGCGCGTGTCGGGCGCCCGTGAGGACGTCGACCGCGTGTCGGACTTGCTCGCGGCGCTGCGTCACCGCATGGAGCGCGGCGGCATCATCGACACCGACGTCATGGACCGCCTGCTCGGCCGGGCCAACGCGAACGCCGAGGAGCCGGAGCCTGGAGGCGACGACCTCGGCGTGCGCGGCCGGGTGGTCGCGGCGCGGACCGCCAATCAGCGTCGCTACGTCGACGCCATGAACAAGAACGACGTGGTCTTCGGCGTCGGCCCGGCCGGCACGGGCAAGACCTTCCTCGCGGTGGCCTGCGCCGTCGCCTCTCTGCAGCGCCACGAGGTCCGCCGCATCGTGTTGACACGACCGGCGGTGGAGGCCGGCGAGCGGCTGGGCTTCTTGCCCGGTGACCTGGTGGCGAAGGTGAACCCCTACCTCCGCCCCCTGCTCGACGCGCTCGACACCCTGCTCGGTGCAGAGGAGGTCGAGCGCATGGTGGAGCGCGGCACGGTGGAGATCGCGCCGCTCGCCTTCATGCGAGGGCGGACCCTGAGCAACGCGTGGGTGATCTTGGACGAGGCCCAGAACTGCACCGTCGACCAGATGGCCATGCTCCTGACGCGACTGGGGCCGCACTCGCGCTGCGTGGTCACCGGTGATCTGTCGCAGAGCGACCTGCCCCGCAACGTGCGGTGCGGGCTCGATCACGCCATGGCCATCTTGCGCGACGTCGACGGCATCGCGGTGATGGAGATGGAGGGGCGCGACGTCGTCCGGCATCCCCTCGTGGCGCGCATCGCCGCTGCTTACGAAGCGGACGCTCGCAGCCGGAGCGGACATGGCCACGGCTGAACCGCAGCGCCCGCAGCGGCGGATCCGCCTCGTGGGCCAGGGCTTGCTCGCCGTCCTCGGTGTCGCGCTCTTGATCGCCATCGTGGGCCCGAGTGACGTGCCGCACGAGCCGCCACCTCCCGGCCCGGCGACGCGGGACTACGTCGCGCTGCGGGACTTCGACGACGCGGAGCCGGTCCCCGATCTGGCGGGCCGCCAGTCGCGCGCCGCGGCGCAGATGCCCGTGCACTACCAGTTCCGCGCGGGCACCGCTCAGCGTCGCATCGACAACGTGCGCGCGGCCTTTCGACTCGTGCGGCCCAAGCACCGCCTTTACCTGGCCAGCCGCGAGCGTCTCAACAAGGAGATCGACCGCTGGAAGTCGCGGCAGCGTGAGGCCAAGGTGACCGCGGCGACCCGGCGGGCCGGCGCGAAGAAGACCGCCGACCTGGACCTGCTGCTCGAGGCGCGCGACCGCATCCGCGCCAGCGAGGTCGCCTTGGCCGCCCTGGACAAGAAGCACTCGGAGGAGCTGCGGCGGTTGCGACCGCGCTTCGCTGAGCTGCTGACGCCGAACCGCGACGCCGTCACCGCCGAGGCCTTTCGGTCGCTGGAGAAGCAGGGCTTCGCCGAGGAGATCGAGCTGCTGCTCAGCGACGTGGTCCAGGTGCTCTTGGGACAGCGCATCGTGCGGGACAAGGAGCGGCTGCAGGACGACCTCAGCCGGGGCGTGCTCGACGTGGGCGCCAAGCAGCGTTACGACCGGACCCGCGCGCGAGACCTGGCCGCCGTGGAGCTCGAAGAGGCGCGGCGGCTCGCCGATCAGTACGTGGACGAGTTCGTCCGGCGCAAGAAGCCGTCGCGCTTCGACGACGCCGAGCTGCAGGACGCGGCGCGAAAGCTGGCCCGCAGCATGGTGGTGGCCAACTTCGTGCGGGATGCGTCGGCGACCCACAAGGCCGAGCAGGCCGCGCGGGAGGCGGTGCCGAAGACCCGGGTCGTGCACTTCACCCGGGGGCAGAGCCTCGTCAAGCGCGGAGACATGGTCACGCCTGAGAAGCAGCGGCGCATCTCGGTGATGCTGTCCGGGCTCCAACAGACCGGCACGCTCCGTGCCCTCGCCGCCACCAGCTTGATGGTGCTGCTGATGCTCGTGCTCTTCGGCGCGCACGCCGCGCGCTCCCTGCCGCACCTGCGCCGCCGTCCCAAGGACATCTGGCTCCTGGCCGCGATCCTGCTGGTGCACGCGTCGACGTTGCGGCTGCTGTGGGAGCTGGGTGAGCTCGTGGTGACCCCTGAGGGCGCCGTGTCGGTGACCATGTGGGCGATGCTGCTGCCCTTCGCCCTGGGACCGACCCTGACGACGCTCTTCCTGCGACCGGTCACCGCGGTCCCCTTCGCCTTGGTGAGCGCTGGGCTGGCCGGCGTCATGGGGCTCAACGCACCCCTGCTGCGCGGACACAGCGCGCTCGTGGGCCTGATCACGGTCGCGGCGTTGCTCATGGGGCTCGCGGGCATCTTCGCGACCCGCCGATTTCGCGCTCGCGCCGACCTGGCCCGCGGCGCGCTGCTGGTGACGGGCTTTGGCATGGCCGTGGCGGCCGCGGTGGCGCTCTTCACCACGCCGGCGGCGACCGACCTGGTGGACTCGACCAACGGCCTGGTCATCGCCATGGGCGCGGCGTCTGGCGCGCTCTCGTATCTGCTCGTCGCCGCGTTGACCCCGCTGCTCGAGAGCGCGTTCAACCGGCTGACCGACATCAAGCTGCTCGAGCTGACCAGCATGAACCACCCCGCGCTCCGCAAGCTCGCGACCGAGACGCCAGGGACCTTTACCCACAGCGTCATGGTCGGAAACCTGGCTGAGGCGGCCTGCGACGCCATCGGGGCCAACGGACTGCTCGCGCGCGTGGGGGCCTACTATCACGACGTGGGCAAGACCAAGGCGGCGCTCTACTTCGCGGAGAACCAGAGCGGCGAGAACGCCCACGACCGGCTCAAGCCGCGGCTCAGCGCGCTGATCATCCGCAGCCACGTCACCGACGGCATCGAGATGCTGCGTGACTACGGGCTGCCGCAGGAGATCATCGACTTCGTCCCGCAGCACCACGGCACGAGCCTGGTGGAGCACTTCTTCAACCGCGCTCGGCGGGAGGCGGAGGACACTGGCGAAGAGGTGCTCGAGGACGACTTTCGCTACCCCGGTCCGAAGCCGCAGTCGAAAGAGGCGGCGCTGATGATGATCGCCGACACGCTCGAGGCCGCGGCGAAGGCGCTGCCAGACCCGACGCCGGAGCGCATCCGCGCGCTCGTGCAGCGGCTGATCACCAAGAAGGTGGAGGACAACCAGCTCGACGAGTGCGACATGACGCTGAGAGAGCTGGCCGCCGTGGAGAAGGCGTTCACCCGGACCCTGGTGGGCATGCACCACAGCCGACCGGTGTACCTGCCGCCACCCAAGCAGCGCGACCGGCAGAAGCTGCTGCGCACCGCGCGGCGGATGCGGGGGCAGCAGGAGACCGTGCGGGTCGCCGCCGCAGAGGAAGGGGTGCACGACACCCAGGAGATGGCGGCTGCGCCGACCGCAGAGGCCGAGCCGAGCGGTGACGACGAGGTGCCACCGGTCGCCCCGACCGCGGTGCTGAGCGCGCGTCGCTCACGTCGCCACTCCAGCGCGAAGCCCTAGCCTGACGAGACCTAGGAGCCGGCCCCTTGGCCGCCGATTCGAGGTTGCGGGCAGTGAGCTCTGGGCTCCCAGCGATCCCTCCCGAGGAGCACCATGCCGACCGTGACCGTGCACAACAGCCACCCACGACTGCGCGTCGACCAACGCGCCATCGCACGCCATGTCCGCCATGTGCTGGACGCCATGGAGCGGCGCGGCGCGTTGGTGGACGTGTCGCTGGTCGACGACGCGCAGATCCACGCGCTCAACCACGAGTGGCGCGGCGTGGACGACGCCACGGACGTGCTCAGCTTCGCGCTGGAGGACGAGGGGCCGGCGCTGCCCGTGCCGATGTTGGGCGACGTCATCGTCAGCCTGGACACGGCGAAGCGCCAAGCGGCGGCGCTTCAGCGTGCGCTCCGGGCCCGCGGCGACGACCACCGCTACTCCCTGCGGGACGAGACCCTCTTCCTTGTCACCCACGGCGTGCTGCACCTGCTCGGCTTCGACCATGTCGAGCCGGCGGACGCCGAGGTCATGGAGGCGCACGAGCGGGCGCTGGTGGCGACGTTCACCGAGGTTGACGTGCAGCAGCTCGACCGCAGCGATCACGCTCGGTAGCTCGGGCCGCGCTGGGGCTCTATTTGCCGCCGCAGTTGGCGTGCTCGTCCTTGCACTGCGTCTTCAGGCAGGTCGAGCAGAGCACCTGCGGCGTCCCAGGTTTGCACTTGTCGCCGCACTTCTCCGCCAGGCAGACGTTGAAGTCGATGAAGTACTGCGCATGCTTGGGGCGCGCCTGGTGCAGGGCCTGTCCCAAGCAAGTCAGGGTCTTGCCGGGCGCGTCGGTGGTCATGCAGGTCTGGAACGCCGGCAGCAGCCCGTCGCAGGTCTTGCCGCTTGGCGCCGGCGCCGCGCAGTCGATGAGCGCCCACGAGCAGTCCTCGAAGAACTGCCCCGCGTCGCTGATGTACTCGGCGCAGTAGAGAAACGACACGAAGTCGGACTGCGCCGTGACGGTCAGCGCCGCTGCGCATTGGGAGTAGCAGGCTGTGATGTCCGACTTGCCGCCGCAGAGGTCGACGCAGGCCAACCCCTCGTGACAGAGCTGTCCGCCGCTCGCGCCGCTCGTGTAGCAGGCCGCGGTCTCCCCAGCGCAGGCCGAGATCAGCTCCTGAATCGCTTGCTTCTCCGGCTTGCCAGCGACCGCCGCTCCCGCGGTGACATAGCAGGTCTGCATCTTGCCGAGCGCCGTCGCGTCGGTCCGGGTCAGCGCACGACCGCACGACGCGATGCACGACAAGGTGTCGCCTGACGACGTGCTGCAGCCGTCCAAGCAGGCGCTGCCCGACATGCAGTCCTGGTCGCCCTCGGTGCCGTTGTCGCTGCAGGCCAAGCTCTCCTTGAGGCAGTCGTTGATCTGGCACGTGCCGCGGCAGGACTTGCCGCCTGGATCCTGCGCGCACTGGCTCCCGGCCACGGTCTTCTTCGCGTCGGCGCAGCTCTTCTCACAGCCGACGAGGGCGTCGACTGCGCTCAGCGCCTCGGTGCCCGACTCCGCCCGACACGCGTTCTCACAGCTGCCCTCGCCCTTGCAGTCGTGCAGACAGGAGACGATGGCGACACAGTCGTTGCCCAGGGTCGCCGCGGCGATCCGGTCTTCGATCGCCTGTTCGGACAGCTGGTCGGGCAAGCAACCCGCGAGCGGGAGGGTGGCGAGCAGGCTCACGATGAACAGGGACCGCATCAAAACCGCCCTCCGAGCGCCAGACCAGGCAGCGAGCCGCCGCGCTCGGTGGGCAACAAGGTGGGGGCGGCGCCCCACGCGATGCCGCCAGCGCTGTCGCCATCGGCTGAGCGCTTGGCGGGGGAGGAGAAGGCCCGATAGAGCCCCCAACACAGCGCGCCGGCGCCCACCACCGCGACCACAGCGCCAGCCGACCACGTGCTCTTGGCCTGGTCGGACTTGGTGGCGTAGGTCTGGCGGGCGTCGGGAGCCAGCCAGTCGGTGTTGGTGTTCGCGTCCGTCTGCTGGCTGGCGCCCCCGGCCATGAGCAGCAGTCCGATGACCCCGACCGCGCCGCCGCCGCCCACGAGTCCCCAGGTGAGCGCGCCGCTCTTCTGCGACGAGCGGGCCAACGCTGCGTCGCGTTGCGCCGCCACCGCGACGCCGCGTGCTCGAGCCGCCTCGCCGCGGGCCGCCGCCGCGTCGCGCTCGGCCTTCGCGAGCCGCTCGCGCTCGGCCTTCGCCTTGGCGGTCGCCGCCGCCTTGCGCGCAGCCTCGGCCTCGGCCGCCGCCGTGTCGGCCGCGCCAGCGCGCTTGTCGATCCGCGCGGTCAGGGCGGCGACCTTGGCACGGGCGTCCTTGCGCCCCGCCGCGCTCAGGCCGGGCTGCTCGAGGTACTGCTCAAAGGCAGCGCGGGCCTCTTTCAAGCTGCCGGCCTCCTCGAAGGCGCGGGCCGCGTTGTAGAGCAGCGCCGGGGCCCGTGACACGGCGAAGGCGCGGAGAAAGAGCTGGGCCGCCTCACCGAAGTGCCCCGCCTTGAACTTGAACTTGGCCTGCATGGCCGTGGCCTCGGCGCGCGCCTTCTCTTCCGACGTGAGCGCGAAGGCGGGCCTGGCCAGGGGCGCTGACAGGACGGAGAGGCTGAGGAGCAGCGCGACGAGGGACGTGAACTTGGACGGGCACATTCGCATGGGTGGAGGATCGGTTTTGCCCGCCATGCAGTCAACCCGCGCGCCGCCGAAACAGCCCGTCCGCTCGGGACCGCTCTGGCGCGAATATTCGCGGCACCGCGGACGTTGTTGACACGCCTGGGGGGCAGCCGGATCCTCCGC
>JAUIAC010000280.1 GCA_030425545.1 bacterium
CGACGGCAGCCTCAAGTGCGTCAAGGCCATGGACCCCGCCGCCCTGCCCAAGGACGGCCTCAACGAGATCAGCAACGACCTCATCTCCAACCAGTTCGTCGACACCGTCGAGACGGCGCAGAAGAACGTGCCGATCCCCGACAACCAGGGCTCCGAGGCGGTCAGCAACCTGACCTTCCCCAACATCGGCGTCGCCCAGAAGTTCGACATGTACGTGCACGTGGAGAACACCGACCTGAGCAAGGTGGCGATCACCGTGCTGCCGCCCAACGACAAGAAGACCGGCTGGGTGCTCTGCGACCCCTGTGGCGCGAAGGACGCCAAGATCTACAAGAAGACCTACAACAACGGCGCCAAGCCCAAGAGCGGCGACATCGCCTACTGGATCGGCAAGAACCCGCAGGGCCTGTGGAACCTCAAGGTCATCGACACCTCGTTCTGCGTCCCGCAGGCGCCGGGCAACGCCAAGTACTGCGACACCACCAAGAAGCAGGACGGCTGGATCGCCACCTGGAACATCAAGATCCAGACGCTCAGCAACCAGAAGATCGCGGTGAAGGGCAACCAGATCACCACCGGCAGCGTGACCGTGGGCGAGGACAAGTCGGCCTGCACCGCGGTCAACAAGGGCGCGATTCGCTGGGACAAGACCCACGAGGCCTTCCAGGGCTGCGACGGCAAGCGCTGGGCCACGCTCAACAACGACATCGGCCGGTCCAAGGCCAACCCCGGCCGCACGTGCAAGGACATCAAGCGCCGCAACCCCCAGGCGACCGACGGCAAGTACTGGATCGACCCGGACGGCGCTGGCAGCGACGTGCCCTACATCGCCTACTGCGACCAGACCCGTGACGGCGGCGGTTGGACCCTGGGCATGAAGCACTGGTACCACGACTACATCTACTCGCCGATGGGCGGGAACCGGGTCGGTGGCTGGGGCAGCCTGGACACCGTGCACACGGTCAAGGACTACCCCTACAAGATGAGCGACGCGCGGATTCGCAACGTCATCGGCGCGAAGCAGAACTTTGACGTCATGTTCGACCAGAACGGCGTGAACACCTACTACAGCTACCGCAACATCGAGTACATCATCATGCGCAACTACACCGGCAAGTGGCGCTTCGACATCCGCATGCCGGAGTCGACCACCAAGAAGACGGTGGAGTCGTGGCACTACGACGGCACGCTGCTGTGGACGGGCGACGTCAAGTGCGGCAGCACCAACAGCGGCGGTCGCGGCATCAACTGCTACGGCACGGCCAACGGCGCCAAGAACCCCAACGGCGGGTCGGGCTGCGCCAAGAACGAGAGCCGCAACCGGTGGTCCGGTGTGCCCCACATCTACATGTACGAGCACAACTCCGACAGCTACCTCTACGTGTGCAACGGCGCGCAGCACACCTCGAGCTACCACCTGGCGCATCGCTACTGGTTCCGCGAGCGGGACTGAGCGCGCGCGCCGAGCCAGTGCGCTCGGCGACGCCCCAACGACGGAAGGCCCGGGGCTCACGCTCCGGGCCTTCCTGGTTTTGGGCCTCAGTCCTTTGAGGTTGCTTCGCGTCAGGCGACGCGGACGTCGCGCTGGCGCCGGCTGCGGGCGAGATCGGCCCACCACGCGCTGGGATCCACCTTGGCCACGTGCTGCAGCCGCGGGTCCCAGAGCGCCACCGGGCGGGGCAGCGAGCGGAAGAATCGGCCCCCCTCCTCGTCGAAGCGCGCGAGCTCCTCGTCGAGCAGCTCTCCTTCACCCGTGTGCAGGAGCAAGCTCCGTACACCCTCGAGGTCGTCGCGGATGTGCAGCACGCTCGTGACCCGGTCGAGCCACGCAGGGTCCTGCAGGTCCATGATCAGCCGGAGCATCGCCAGGTGCTCGGTGAGCGCGCCCGTGTGGCTCAGCGCCCCGGAGAGCGCGGCCTTGCGGTGCCCCGGGTCGAGCCCCTCGAACCACGTCAGCGGCTGCGCGATGGTGCGGTCGATGGTACCGCCGAGGAGCGCGTCGAGCGCGGCGTTGCGGTCTGCGTCCGAGGCGTCGTGCAGGCGCATCCACGCGCCGACAGCCACGGTGGCCGAGTACATGCCGTGACGCGCCGCGCGGGTGCGGATGAGCGTGGCCAGCCACATCGGCTGCTTGTCGTCGAGCCAAGCCACGGCCGGGCACTCCGGGGCGCTGCCCGTGAGGCGGCGCACGTCGACCATGCCGGTCTTCGGCCGAAAGTCGTAGGCGAACACGCCCTTGCCCGCCTCGTTGATGACCACGACGCCGGTGCCGTCCGGTCGCGAGATGCGGTAGACGACGTCCTCGGCCACCTCGAAGTAGAGCGTGCACGGGTCGTGCGGGTCGCGGGTCCAGGGCGCCACGCCCCCCGAGACCTCCACGGTCACGTCCGGCGTGTCGCAGCGCAGGCGGTAGACCGCCCGGTCGTCGGTCCGGCACGGCCGCAGGTGGAAGCCGCCGATGTGCACGGCCGGCTGCGAGGCCTCATGGTAGAGGCCGGGCTCGAAGCCGGGCTCCCACACTTTCCTTGCCCGTGAGCTGCGGCGCCGCGCCTGGCGCCGTCGCTCCTTGGGCGACAAGCGTACACCCCGCCCGAGGCGGCCTTGGTCGAGCCCGAGGCGTGAGAGCGCTTCGGGATCCAAGTAGGGGCGCGCGTTGAAGCTCGACATGGGACCTCCTAGAGAACCGATTCGCTGCTCGGCCTGACCCGCGTGGTTCTCCCGTTCACACCCACAAGACGTACCACTTGAAACACTCTGACAGGCCAGCCTGCCCGCGAGGCGAAAAAGTCTGCGTCACCCGACCGGCCAGCCGCCGGAGGCCGTGCGATGCGCCGCCGGCGAGGTCCGACGGTGCTTCGCTGCCAGGCTGTCGCCACGCCGCTGCATGTAGAGCTCCTCCTGGACCACGAACACCAGCGCCTTGGCGATCAGCTCGTCGATGTCACCGCGGTCCCGCTCCTCGTCGATCATCGCCAGGACGGCCTCGCGGGCACGTTGGAAACGCTTGTCCAACGCGGCGCGGCGCTTGCCCAGCGTCTTGCGATCCGCGTCGACGCCCTCGGCGATGAGGCTCTGCCGGGCCAGCTCGTTGACGTCGGAGCCGGCGGCGACCGCCTTGCGCAGCTCCTCGAGGCTGCCGTGGAGCCGGGCCCCCGCTCCCGGGCTGCGGCGCTCCTTGCGCGCGACGGCCCGCGGCACGAGGACCGACCACAGGCGCGAACGTGCCCGCGCCACCGCGTGACCCGCCCGCGCGCGCTCCAGCCGATCGATGATGGCGCCGTCGTCCACGCTCTCGTCGGCGGGCTGCTGGGCGAACCAGTCCTGCTCGTGGCCCTCCTCGCCGAAGCCGCGCGGGTGCACCAGCCGCTTGCGCTTGCGGAAGACGTCGCGAGCGGCGTTGCGAACGGCCTGGGTCAGCCAGCCGGTGACCGCGTCGCTCGACTGGGGATCGTTCTCGCGCACGCCGCGCGGTCCGGCCTGCAACAGCCGGTACAAGATCGTCTGCACGACGCCGTCGCGATCCGCGTCGTTGAGCCCGCGTCCGCGAAACTCGCGCTCGGCGAGGCGGTGGAGCTCCGAGAAGAGCACCCGCGCTGCGTCACGAACGCGGGCGCGAACCTCCGGGTGGAGGCCCGGCGTCACCGGCTGCAGCTCACGAAATGCGCTCAGGAGTTCCATCGAGTCACGTCCAGCCCCGGCGCCCCGCGTGGACGCCGTCTGCGCACAGACTAGCCGTTGTCGGCACACGGGGAAACGATCGTCTTGCCGCGGACACGTCTGAGGGACGCTCCGTGGCCGGTCTGCGCTATGCAGAAATCGCCCCTTCGGCTATACTTTGCCCCCCTTCGAGAGCGTCGCCGGGCTATCTTGAGCCTAACGAACCGGGCGACGCGGGAAGGGAGGACAGGTCATGGCACAGCGAACGTATGACTACTCCCGTACCCACCGCGCTCTGGAGATCATCGCGATCACTGCGCTCTTCTCTCTCGTCGGCGCTGGGATGTGGCGGGCGTGGGTCCATGCCGGCCCTGGAGACGGCTGGTGGTTGGCCGCCGCCGTGTTCACCGGCTACCTGCTGGCGGACTTCTCGAGCGGGATCGTTCACTGGATGGGTGACCGCTACGGCACGGAGTCGACGCCGCTGGTGGGGCAGACCTTCGTCAAGCCCTTTCGCGAGCACCACACCGACCCCAAGGGCATGACGCGTCACGACTTCGTCGAGACCAACGGCAACAACTCCATCGTCACCGTCCCGCTGATGGCGGCCGCGTGGTTGATCCCGGCGACCAGCACGCTGGGGCTCTTCCTCTTCGCGACGGTGGTGAGCCTGGCGTTCTGGGTGTTCGCGACCAATCAGTTCCACAAGTGGTCCCACGAGACGGACGTCCCCGCGGTGGTGAGCTTCGCGCAGCGCACGGGGCTCATCCTGGGCGTGCACCACCACGACGTGCACCATACGCCGCCCTACGAGACCTACTACTGCATCACCAGCGGCTGGTTGAACTGGCCGCTGCACAAGATCAAGTTCTGGTCCCGCGCCGAGGCCTTTGTCGAGCGCGTGCTGGGCGTACCGGCGTGGCGCGACGCGGTGCCCGCTGGTCCGGACCCGGAAGAGCTGATCCAGGGCGAGAGCGAGCCGACGAAGTCGCCTTCGCTGGCATGACCTTCGCGGGCCTGACCTTCGCGGGCCTGACCTTCGCGGGCCTGAGACCTCAGCGACGCGAGGCGCGAATCGACGCGACGATGTCGTCGAGGGTGCGCGGCGCCTCGACCCAGTCTGCCGCGTAGAGCGGGGACGGCACCGGCTTGTCGCGGTGCAGAAAGGTCAGGCTGTCTGCGAAGCGGGCCTGGGCCGCGAAGCCCAGCGCCAGCGCGCCGAGCAGGCCCACCGACACCGCGCCCACGACCCACGGAAAGAGATCTCGCTTGGACGCGCTGGCAGCCACGGCCATGGTCTGGCGGAGCTCGTTGGCGGCCGCTGGGTCCAGGCCTGGACCTGCGTCGCGCTCGGCGCGCGACAGCGGGGCGCGGTGGGGCTCGTGGAGCGTGGGGGTCGGGGACATGGTCGCCTCCTTGGGCTGGGGTCGTGCAAGGCACGGACGCGCGGGCGCCGCGAAGGATCTGACCGACGCGAAGAAAGTTGGAGCCCGGTGTCGCTCGCATCGCGGCGGGTTAGCGCGACACGCTTGCGTTCACGGGGGTGGATGGCTATCCCCTCTGCGGTGAGTCGCTCCTGACGCGGTCCTCAGCCCTTGGCTGCGGCCGACGCCCAACCCGGCCGGAGCCGCCCGACGGCCTCGTCAGGGGGCGCCGACCCTCTCGCCTGCCCACGTCTTGCCGCGGTGACGTAGCCCATGACCGACACGCCACGCGCACCGGACCGACTCAACGCCGCCATCTTGCGGGCGTTGCTCTACGCCGATCTGTTCCAGTTCCCCATGCGTGCGGAGGAGATCCACCGCCAGCTGCTGCTCGTGCCCGCGACCCTGGCCGAGGTCCGGGAGCGGCTGGAGCGCGACCCGTGGCTCGCCGAGCGGATCGCGCGCACCGGCGAGCTCTTCCACCTGCCGGGGCGGACCGGCCTCGACGCGCGGCGCGCGCGCCAGGAGCAGGCCACGGACGCGCTCATCGCCCAGCACGTGACGGTGCTGCGGCTGGTGTCGGTGCTGCCCTACGTGCGCATGGTCGCGTTCTCGGGCGGGACCAGCCGCAAGAACTCGATTCAGGACGACGACCTCGACCTGTTCATCGTCGCCGAGAAGGGGCGCGCGTGGACCGTGTACGGACTGCTGGTGGCCCTGGCGCGAGCGCTGGGGGCGCGCGAGGTGCTGTGCGCCAACTACCTGGTCGACCGGGTGCACGTGACGGTCCCCGACGGGGGGGACCTCTTCACCGGTCACGAGCTGATGGCGCTCAAGCCCCTGGTGGGCGAGCGCTGGCTGCAGCACATGGCGCGCGAGAACGCGTGGGTGGAGCAGCTGATGCCCAACGCGGCCGTGCGCGGCCGGGAGGCGCTGTGGCAGGAGCTGCCGGTGGAGCCGATGGCCCGCCGCGCGATGGAGCTGGCGCTGTGGCCCCATTGGTGGCTGGTCGAGCAGACGTCGCGCGCCCTCTTCGGGCGCCGGCTGCGACGCAAGGCGGCCAGGGCCGGCCGTCCCGACGTGCTGCTGCGCCCCGGCATCTTGAAGCTGCACACCACCGACAACCGAGGCGAGATCGTGACCCGCTACCGCGACGCCCTCGAGGCGGCCGGGGTCATGGAGCCCAACTTCGAGCGCGCCCTGGGACGACGGCTGCGGCGACGCCACGCTGAGGCCCAAGGGCGCGGCGCGGACACGTCCAGGGGGACCCCATGAGCGACGTGCTCTTCGGCCAGAGCTACTTCCTGCGCTTCGACCCGAAGCTCTACGAGGCGATGCAGCCCTACCCGCCGCTCGGGTGCCTGCAGGCCGCGGCGGTGGTCCGTGAGCAGGGCTTCGACGTGGCCGTGTTCGACGCGATGCTGGCGGACAGCGAGGTCCAGTTCGAGCAGGCGCTGCGCCGCGAACAGCCTCGGTTTGCGGTGATCTACGAGGACAACTTCAACTACCTGTCGAAGATGTGCCTGACCCGCATGCGGGACGCCGCGTTGACGATGATCCGCGCGGCCAAGCGCACCGGCGCGCACGTGCTTGTGTGCGGCTCGGACGCGACCGATCACGCGCGCACCTACCTCAGCGCGGGGGCCGACTTCGTCATCCGCGGCGAAGGCGACGCCACCTTGCGCGAGCTCATGGGGCACCTCGCCGGCCATGAAGGTGCGCCTGCTCAACCCGACGACATCCTCGGCCTGACGTGGATGGACGGCGACGCGCTGCGCCGGACGGAGGGGCGAAAGGTCCTGCGCGACCTGGACAGCCTGCCCTTCCCCGCGTGGGACCTGATCGACATCGAGCGCTATCGCCGGGTGTGGCTGGAGCGGCACGGTCGCTTCTCCATGAGCCTGGTGACCACCCGCGGCTGCCCCTTTCACTGCAACTGGTGCGCCAAGCCCATCTGGGGGCAGCGCTACAACAGCCACAGCCCGGAGCGCGTGGTGGCCATGCTGCAGCTGCTGCAGGAGCGCTATCAGCCCGATCACATCTGGTTCATGGACGACATCATGGGCCTGAAGAAGGGGTGGATGGCGCGCTTTGGCCAGGCCGCCCGCGACGCCGGCGTGCAGATCCCCTTCAAGTGCCTCAGCCGCGCCGACCTGCTGCTGCGGGAGGGCGAGATCGAGGCCTTCGCCGACGCGGGGTGCGAGATCGTGTGGATCGGCGCCGAGAGCGGGAGCCAGCAGGTGCTCGACGCCATGGACAAGGGCACCCTGGTGAGCCAGATCGAAGAGGCGGCGGCCAAGCTCCACGCGCACGGGGTCAAGGTCGCCTTCTTCCTGCAGTTCGGCTACCCGGGCGAGGGGCGGGACCACATCGAGCAGACCCGGGACATGGTGCGTCGCTGCGAGCCGGACGACATCGGCATCTCCGTCAGCTACCCGCTGCCCGGCACGCCCTTCTACGAGAAGGTGCGGGCGCAGCTGGGCGACAAGCAGAACTGGGTCGACTCGTCCGACCTGGAGATGATGTATCGCGGCCCCTTCGTGACCGCCTTCTACCGGCAGCTGCACACGGTGATCCACAAGGAGTACCGCAGCGCCAAGACCTGGCGGCAGCTGCGGGCGGGGACCGGCGGGCTGCTGAGCCGAGGGACGCTGCGCAAGGCGGCGCGCATGGTCTGGGACCGGGCGACGCTGCGAGGCGCCGAGCGCGCGCTCGACCGACTCGCGGCGGTGCCGCACGAGGGCATCGCGCCGATCAGCGGGAGCCTGTCGCCCGAGGCGGCCGCCGCGCCCACGCCACAGGACGCGCTGTGAGCCCGCGGGC
>JAUIAC010000281.1 GCA_030425545.1 bacterium
CTGGCGCCTGCGCCCAGGGGGCCTCCCAGAGCTCGTGCGCCGCGTGCGGGCGGCCGGCGTGGGCGTGGTCGAGCGCGGCCTCCGTGAGCAGGCGCAGGTCGAGCGGGGCGACGGTCACGGCACGGGCTCCTGGGCTCATGGCGACGTGCGCACCAGCAGGTCCGCGGCCACCGACAGGGCGATCTCGCCCGGGCGCTTGCCGCCGATGGGCCGCGGCGTGCCGCGCGCGTCTGGCAGGCAGAGGCCGATGGGCGCGACGAGGTGATCCAGCGCGGCAGCCGACAGGCCCATGTCGGTCAGGCGCCGCCGGGTGGTCGCGATCTTGGTCTTCGAGCCGATGAGCCCGACGTAGCGCAGGGCGTCCAGCGCCCGCGGCTGCCCCGCGGCGGGCTGCTCCGCGCCGACCACGGGCCTGAGCAGGGCCCACACGAGGTTGCGGTCGAGGTCGTGGTCGTGGGTCATCACCAGCGCGAAGGTCCGCGCGCGCGCCGGCGCCAGGGGCAGCGCGGCCCCGTCGACCGGCGCCGCAGTGCCCTCGGAGGCCTGCCGCGCCCCGCCCAGCCAGCCCCACGCCCGCAGCACCGACACCGGCGGCGCGGCGCACACCTCGGCGCTGGCGGGGAAGCAGGCGGCGTCCGCCCAGTCGGGCCGGCTGTCGAGCACCACCACCCGCCAGGGCTGCACCTGCAGCACCGCGGCCAGCGCGCGCGCCACGTGGCCGGCGCCAAAGATCACCACCGTCCACGGCGCGCTGGGCCGCTCCGCGAGGCGATGGCCGCCCTCGCCGGTGACCAGGGTGCCCCCGTCGGCCTCGGCCTGTCGCAGGCGCGCCGCCAGCGCCGCGGCCCGCCGCGGCCCCACGGCCTCGACCCGCACCGCCATGCGCCCCCCGCAGCACTGCGCGAGCGCAGGCCCCAAGGCCCACGAGCGCTCAAAGGCCGCAAAATCAGGGTTGTCACGCAGCTGCGCGCTGGCCTCACGCACCGCCTGCTGCTCCAGGTGGCCGCCCCCGACCGTGCCGGCCAAGAGCACGCCGTCGCGCACCAGCATGCGGGCGCCGGGGCCGCGGGGACCGGAGCCCTCCGCGCGCACCACCGTCACCAGCGCGGCGGGGTCGGCGCCGGGCGGCACGAGGGCCGGCAGCGAGGCCACAAGCGCCCGGCCGTCAGGGTCCATGGGGATCGGAGCGCGCTGCATGGGGGCGCTCAGGCCCGGGTCTCGCGTACCGCCTGCAGCACCATGCGGTGGAAGACCTCGGCCCGGTAGTCGCCCTGCGAGCGCACGTCGTCGATGGGGCGCAGGTCGGCGTCCTGGGCCCGGCGCAGCGCCTGGCTGGTGGCGCCGTCGACCCCGCGCACGCCGCGGAGCGCGTTCTCCAGGTGCGTCGCTCGGCAGATGGTCGCGGCCATGCTCGTCGCCACCACGCGCGCGTCGACGATGGCGCCCTCGTGCCAGCGCAGCCGCGCGCTGATGCCGACCTTGGTGATGGCCTGGAAGGCCCGCGTGCCGACCTTGCGGAAGAACTGCTCCCCCGCCGGCGCGGGCGGCACCTCGAGGGCGACGATGAGCTCGTCGGGCCGCCGCGCCGTGGCGCGATAGCCGGTGTAGTACTGGCTCAGCGGCACCGTGCGGGCGCTCGAGGCGCTCTGCAGGTGGACCACCGCGTCGAGCGCCAGCAGCGCCGGCGCCGCGTCGGCGGCCGGGGACGCGTTCTCGACGTTGCCAGCGAAGGTGCCGCGCGCCTGAATCTGGGTCGCCCCCACCAGCCCAGCGGCCTGGGTCAACATCGGGAAGGCCTCGTGGGCCCGCGGGTCGGCCAGCAGCGCGCTGTAGGTGCACAGGGCGCCGATGCGCAGCGTGCCGTCGGGCAGCCAGCTGTGGCCCCCCAGCTCGCTCTTGAGCCCGGAGAGGTCGATGAAGCTGCGGTGCTTCAGCCCGCCGTGGTTGGCCTCGACCAGCACATCGGTGCAGCCGGCCAGGGCCCGCAGCGGGGCGCCACGGACGTGGGCGTCGGCCAGCTGGGCGAGGGCGGCGGAGAGGGCCGTGGGGCGGGTCACCGCGACGGCGCTGTGGGCGATGGCGCTCATGAGGCACCTCCGGGCTTGGCGGGCAGGCGCACGTGCACCCAGCCGCGGGTCTTGTTGGCGCCCTTGTCCACCGTGTTCATGGACTTGAAGAGCGCGTCGGTGGTCACCCACACGGGCGGATACTTGTAGGTGGAGACGTCGAGCACCAGGAAGCGGTCGGTCTCCTCGTCGTAGGCCGCCACGGGCGACACGTGGCCGCCCGTCTTCTGGTCGAGGGCCTTGCGCAGGTAGTTCACCAGCAGCACGTCGCGGCGGCTCGAGGCGCTCCCCGCGTGGGGGGCCTCGACGTTGGCTCGGGCCTCCTCGCGGAAGGACGCCACGTCGCTGTCGGCCGCGTGCATCACCCGCACCTGAGCGCCGTGGGCCCGCAGCAGCCCGCCGAGCTGGTCGAGGCTCATGCCGCCGTAGAAGACCTCGCGCTCCGAGCGCACCTTGGCCGCCGCGGCGGTGAAGAAGTCCGCCTGCGACACGTCCTTGGCCCCCAGGGCCTGCAGGGCGATGACCGCGCTCGCGACGCCGCAGTAGCTGCCGTGAACCTGGCTCTGAAAGTGGGCCTGGAGCGGCTTGAGGTCGCCGTCGTCGGCGTTGCGCGCGGTGAGCTGAGCCCCCTGGCCGGCGTCCATGGCCCACAGCGCTGCCGGGAGGGGCAGGTCCTGCCGCACGGGCCGGTAGATGCGCCAGAAGCGCATGGCCGGCGTCCAGGCCAGCGCGACCGCGACGGCCAGGAGCACGAGGCCCCCCACCCACACCTTGGTGCGGCGCGCGCCCTGGGCTGTCGGCGCAGACTGGACCACCGCGTCGCTCACGCGTCCGACCCGCCGGGCGCTGCGCCGTCGGGGGTGCTGTCGGGGGTGCCGTCAGGGGTGCCGAGGGCCGCCGCGACGCTGTTGACGATGGCCGAGTAGCCCGTGCAGCGACAGATGTTGCCCGCCAGCTTCTCGCGGATCGCCTCGGGCCCCAGCTTCTGGTCCCGCATCCACGCGGCGGTGACCACCATGCCGGGCGTGCAGATGCCGCACTGGGCGCCGCCGTGCTGCATAAAGGCCTGCTGCACCGGGTGCAGCGCGTCGTGGCCCGCGAGCCCCTCGACGGTGACGATGGTCGTGCCCTCGCACTGGATCACGGGCACCAGGCAGGCGTTGATCGGCTCGCCGTCGATGAGCACCGAGCAGGCGCCGCACTCGCCCTCGCCGCAGCCCTCTTTGGTGCCGGGCAGGTCGAGGTCGGTCCGCAGCACGTCGAGCAGGCGGCGAAAGGGGCGCACGCTCAGCTTCTGCGGCGCGCCGTTGAGGGTGAAGCGCACCTCTTGCGAGGGCACCGCGTCGGCGAGGTGGGTGTGGGCGTGGCTCACGGTCATGACGTCGCCTCCTGGCTGCGCTCGGCGGCGAGCACGGCCCGCATCACGCGCTCGGGCGTGGCGGGGATGGTGTCGACCTGCACGCCGATGGCGTGGCTGATCGCGTTGCAGATCGCGGGTGCGGGCCCGTCCATGGGCAGCTCGCCGATGCCCTTCGCGCCCCAGGGCCCGTAGGCGTAGGGGCTCTCTTGGAAGAGGACCTTCACGTCGGGCACGTCGGCGAAGGTCGGGACCACGTAGTTGGTCATGTTCGGGTTCTTCACGTGGCCGTCGACGTAGATGGTGTCTTCGAGCAGCGCCCAGCCCATGGCCTGCACCACGCCGCCCTGGATCTGGCCCTCGGCGAGCAGGGGGTTGAGCACGCGGCCGATCTCCTGGCCGGCGACAAAGTCGAGGATGCGCGTCTCGAAGGTGGTCAGGTCGACCTCCACCGCGGCGCAGTAGGTCGCCCAGGCGTAGGTGCCGTAGGCGATGCCCTTGTAGGCCTTGTCGTCCCACGCGCCACCGGGCGGGCGCTGGTAGGTGGCCCAGCCTTCGGTGGCGCCCGCCTCGTCGGACGCGGCGCAGCGCAACGCGGCCTGGAGCCGGTCGGGCCGGTACTGCTTGCCCTTGGCGTCCGACAGGGCCGAGACGCGGTCCGCTGTCTCGAGCTCGTCGGCGCTGCGGCGGTCGTCGTCGGTGAGCGTGCCGTTGGCGGCCAGGCGGGCGACGAGGTCGTCACAGGCGCGGGCGACCAGGTGGCCGACCACCATGGACGTGCGCGACGCCACGGTGGGGCCCGAGTTGGGGACGTGGTCGGTGTCGGGCTTGGCGACGGAGACCAGGTCCATGGGCAAGCCGAGGGCGTCGGCCGCGATCTGGGTGAACACGGTGATGCTGCCCTGGCCGATCTCGGTGTTGGCGGTGCAGATCTCGATGCCGCCGCGCGCGTGGGCCCGCACCATGACCTCGGACGCGAGGTAGTCCTCGCCCGAGCCGGTAAAGCCGGCCCCGTGCATGAACACCGCCACGCCCACGCCGCGCCGCAGGGGGCTGCCGGAGGCCTGGGCGTCGGCGTTGAAGGCCGCGTAGGCGGCGCGCTTGCCGGTGTAGTCGATGTCGGTGAGGGCCTCGTCCATCCACGCTTCGATGGCGATGGGCTCGTCGATGCGCTGGCTGATGGCCAGGGTCTCGCCGCGCTGGATCAGGTTGCGGCGCCGCAGCGCGACCGGATCCAGGCCGAGCGCGTCGGCGCAGCGGTCGAGGTGCCGCTCGAAGGCGAACACGGTCTGCGGCGCGCCGAAGCCGCGAAAGGCCCCGTGGGGCGGCGTGTTGGAGAGCACGGCCCGGTTGTGTACGCGCACGTGGTCGATGTTGTAGGGCCCCACCGCGTGGATCGCGCCGCGCGAGAGCACGACTGGCGAGAGCGTGACGTAGGCGCCGCCGTCCAGGGTGACGTCCATGTCGATGGCCAGCAGCTTGCCGTCGGCGTCGAGCGCAGCGCACACGCGGGTGTGGCTGGGGTGGCGCTTGGTGGTGGCGGCCAGGTCCTCGACGCGGTCGTAGATGATCTTGACGGTCTGCCGGGTCTTGAGCGCCAGGAGCGCCGCGTGGCCCGCGATGATGGAGGGGTAGTCCTCCTTGCCGCCGAAGCCACCGCCGGTGGGCGCCTGGATGATCTGGACCTTGTCGTCGGGCAGCTGCAGCAGGTGGGTGATGGCCTTGTGCACGTAGTAGGGGCACTGCATCGACCCCTCGATGACCACCTTCCACGGGTTGGTCGGCCACAGGGCGCCCTCGCGGTCGTCGTCGTGGACCTCGACCCGCGCGATCATGCCGTTGGGCTCGATGTAGCACTGCTCCTGCGCGGGGGTCTCGTAGACGCCCTCGACCACGTGCGCGGCAGACTCGAACACGGCGCGAAAGGCGTCACGGCTCTCGTCGGCGGCACCCTTGCTCACCACGATGCGGGAGAACACGTTGGCGTCGTCGCTGGGTGCGCTCGCTGTGCCGCTGGCGCTGTCGTCTCCGTGCTGCACCTGGCCCGGCGTGGGCGGCACGCGGTAGTCGAGCACCGCCGGCAGCGGCTCGGTCTGCACCTCGACCAGGTCCACGGCGCGGCGCAGGATCTCGGGGTCGGGGTGGGCCAGCAGCGCCACCGGCTCGCCCACGTGGCGGAACTCGTCGCGCACCAGGTAGGGCTGGTCGCGGGCGATGAGCGCCACCAGGTTCGGATCGACGCCGTCGAGCTTGGAGTGGCGCGGGATGTCGTTGGCGGTGACCACGGCGAACTCGCGCCAGTCGACACCCTGGTCGGTGCCGTCGACGAAGCGCAGGCCCGTGACCCGGCCGCGGGCCGAGCGGGTGCGCACCGTGGCGCCGTAGAGGCCGGAGAAGGGCTGGTCGTCGATGTATCGCAGCTCCCCGGTGACCTTGCTGCGGGCGTCGGGTCGGGGGACCGAACGGCCGACGCGGTGGTCGGGGCTGAGGGCGTTTCCGTCAGGCATGGCGGCTCCGTCTGCTGGAGGAAGCGCGCAGTCTAGCGTGAGTCTCGAGCGGTGTCAGGGCAAACGGAGCCCACGGACCCCGGCTGCGGCCTCGGCGCGGCCAAAGACGCGCGCCTGCCGCGAGAGATCCCTACACTCGGGGCGCAGGGTCACGGCCCAGCAGCGCCTCTCTCGCGACCTCGACGCGGCCCCGCGTCTGTGCCGACCGCCCGACGGTCAACTGGAGCGCCTCATGTTCAACCCTCGCCTGCCAGCTCGCCTCGCCGCGCTGGCGTTCGCGTTCACCCTCGCGGCCACCACCTTCGGCGCCGCGACGCTCGGCGGCGCGACCGCCCAAGCGGCGCCGGCCACCGCCAAGAAGGCGCGCAAGCCGAAGCTCAGCAAGGAAGATCGCGCCGCGCGCCGCGCCGAGAAAAAGGCCCGGCGCGCAGAGGCGCGAAAGGCCAAGAAGGCCCGACGCGCGGAGGCCCGCAAGGCGCGGAAGGCCAAGAAGGCCGCGCTCGCCGCCAAGCGCAAGGAGGCCCGCGCGGCCAAGAAGGCCCGGCGCGCGGAGGCACGAAAGGCCAAGAAGGCCCGGCGCGCCGAGGCCCGCAAGGCGCGACAGGCCAAGAAGGCCGCACGCGCAGCCAAGCGCAAGGAGGCCCGCGCCGCCAAGAAGGCCCGACGCGCGGAGGCACGAAAGGCCAAGAAGGCCCGACGCGCCGAGGCCCGCAAAGCGCGAAAGGCCAAGAAAGCCGCACGCGCGGCCAAGCGCAAGGAGGCCCGCGCGGCCAAGAAGGCCCGACGCGCTGAGGCGCGAAAAGCCAAGAAGGCCAAGAAGCCGAGCGCCAGGTAGCCTGCGCCGGGCAGCGGCGATGCCCCGATGCCCTGACGTCCCGATGCCCTGACGTCCCGATGCCCTGACGTCCCGGCGCGCGCGGCTGTGCTCCCCCGCCGCGGTGCTGGGGGCGACGCCTCCCCACCCGCCCTCGGAGTCCACTGATGCGTCTGCTGTCCCTCCTGCCGGTCGCCCTGCTCACCTTCGCGGCCGCTACCGCATGTACCCGGGCGCCCACGGGCGACGCGAACGCGCCAGACGTGGCGGCTCGGGTCGACGACAGCGACGGGACCGGGGCGGGGGCGGACGCGGCAGCACAGACCGACGCAGCGCAGACCGACGCGGCGCAGCCAGACGCAGGGCAGCCCGACGCGGGGCAGCCAGACGCCGCGCAGCCCGACGCGGCGACCCAGGCGGACGGACACCCGGGGCGCGCGGCCTTCGTGCCCAAGGCCAGCCACGAGCGCGCCATCGGCGGCGGGTGGCTGGCCGCGGGGCAACCCTCGCAGGCCCGCGTGGTGGAGGTCGTCGCCCTGGGCGCGACCGTGCTGACGCTACGCCACAAGTCCGAGGAGCCCTTCGACGAGGCCAAGCTGGTGGCCGACCAGGGGGGCACCTTCGTCCGCTACGCCGTGTCGACGCCGCAGTACTCCGACGCGGCCTTCCGCGCCAAGCTGTGGGACCTCTACGACAGCCTCCAGGCCAAGGGCGGCCTGGTCTACCTGCACTGCGCCAGCTCGAACCGCGTCGGCGCGTCGTGGGCGCTCTACCAGTGGGAGCGCAAGGGCCTGAGCAAGACCGACGCCCTGGCCCTCGGCAAGCAGGCCGGCATGGGCAGCGCCAGCGCCACGGTGAAGCAGGTGATGGGGCTGTAGCTCAAGCGCCCGGGATCACGTCTTGGGAGCCGGCGCTCGCCGGCCGGTGGAGCGCAACGCCGTCGCGTGCCACGGAGCCCCCTACCGCGCCAGCAGGTGCATCGACAGCCCGCCCTTGGGCCGCAGGGTCAGCCGCGGCTCGGGCACCACGGGGCGCCCCGCCACCGGCACCAGCCGCGCCGCGGGCAGCAGCACCGCCAGGGCGATGGCCGACTCCATGCGCGCGAACTGG
>JAUIAC010000282.1 GCA_030425545.1 bacterium
GCGTTCCCGCTGGGGACGTTTCGGCCGCTGGGCGGCTTCGTGCGCGCGCCGTTGCCGCGGCTGGCTGGGCCTGGCGTTGAGCCCGGCGCGGCCCACGTGAGGCGGCCGCTGGCGCTGCCGCGGTAGACCCGGGCTGGAACCAGATTGTTCAGTCAGCTGACGACCCAGGAGGAGCTTTCGAACCACGAGCAAGAAAGGGCGCGCGCGGGCGCGGCGGGAGTCGTGTGCCCAGACTCCAACGCGACGTCGCTAGCAAGCGAAACGCCTGGCACCTACGGAGGCCAGCAAGCGAAACGCCTGGCACCTACTAAGGAGCCGACGTCGCTAGCAAGCGAAACGCCTGGCACCTACGTCGGCACCCACGTCGGCACCTACGTCGCCGGCCTGTGGCATCCTGCGCGCCACCTTCCCCGACACGCGCGCCACATCCGCTCCCCGCCCGCCGCCCCTGACACAGGACCCCACATGCACGCATCGCCCCCGCCCCATCGCAGCCCTCGACTGCTGGCCTGCCTGCTCCTCGCGAGCAGCCTCGCGGTGGCCTGCGGTACCGAGACGCCGGCCGACACCGCTCCGACAGCGAAGCAGGTCGACTTCCTCGCCCAATACAGCGTGAAGGCCGAGTTCCCCGAGGGCGGCGTGTACGACAAGCTGGCCGGGGTGTTCTACGTCGGCAGCTTGAAAGACGGCTCCGTGCACAAAATCGACGCGGTGACCGGCGAAGACACCGAGGTGTTCAGAGAGAGCGCCGCCGGCACCTGGTGGACCCTGGGCATGGACGTCGACCTGGAGCGTAGCCGCCTGTGGGTGTGCGCCATGGACGACCGCAGCCCGAGCCCACGCGCTGGGTTCGTGTGGGTCATCGACACGAAGACGGGCGAGCGCGTGGCGACCCACGACCTGTCCACCGCGGCGAAGGACGCGACCTGCACCGACGTGGCGGTGGCCAAGGACGGCAGCGCCTACGTCGTGGACCGCGAGCAGCCGCACGTCTACCGGGTGGAGCTCGACGGCGCGCCGAAGCTCTTCGCCAGCGACCCGGCGCTCAAGGGCGGGGCCATCGCCGGCATGAACGCGGCCGCGGTGCTGCCGGACCAGTCCGCGCTGCTGACGGTGATCTATGGGCCGCCGAGCCTCGTGCGGGTGGACCTGGGCGACGCGTCGGTCCAGGCCGTGGCCATCACCGGGACTTTTGCGGACGACAAGAGCCTGCTCGCCGGGGCCGACGGGCTGGCCCTCGCAGACGGCGCGGCCCATGTGGCGTTCAGCGGCAAGCTCGTCACCGTGACCCCGGAGTCCGACGCCTGGGCGTCCGGGACCGCGACCGAGAAGGAGGTCCCGGAGGGCATGACCGACGTCGTGGCGACGCCCGGGGGGCTGTACCTGCTCAACGGTCAGGCGGTGCGCTTTGCGCTCAAGCAGGACACGGACCCCTTCGTGCTGCGGCGGGTGGAGTAGGCCGCCGCGCCGGTGCCGGCTGCGCCTGCGCCGCTCACTCCGCGTCGAGGAAGAAGCGGATCTTGAAGCTGCGGATGCGCACCGCCACGGGCTCCTTGCCGCGGGTCCCCGGCTTGAATCGGCAGCGCTTCAGCGCCTTCACCGCGGCCTCGTCGAGCCCGTAGCCCAGCCCGCGCAGCACGCGGATCTGCCGGGCGCGGCCGTCGGCCCCGACCACCAGCTCCAACTCCACCGTGCCCTCGACGCCCTTGTCGCGCGCCGCCTCGGTGTACTTGCCCACGCACCGGCCCTTGGGCAGCGGCATCTGGGTCACCTCGTCGACCGCCACCGGCGCCGCGCCGCGCAGGGCCTTGGCGGTCTTCGCCCCCGGGCGACCCGGCTTGCCGCCCTGCAGCGTGTTGCCGACAGGCACCGCCGGGCCGGCGCCCTGTGCCGAGGCCGAGTCCATGTCCACGCCAAACACCGGCTCCGCGTCCGGGTCCGCCTCCTTCGACGGCCGCTCGGTGGGCGCGGAGGGGGTGTCGGTCTTCACCGGCTTCGGCGAGGGCTTGGCCTGCTTCACCGGCTTGACCCGCCGCTTGCGTTGGACCTTGGGCGGCGGCTCCGGCGGCTTCTCCAGCACCTCGGGCTCCGGCTCCGGCGGCTCCGGCTTGGGCGGTGGTGGCGGTGGTGGCGGCGGCGGCGGCGGCGGCGGCGGCGGGGCCTGGACCAGCCGCACCTCAACCCGCTGCGGGCCCGGGTTCTCGGGCCGTTCGGGCAGGCGCTCGAGCAGCGTCGCGACGCCGGTGTGCAGCAGCAGCGACGCGAGCAGGGTCGCCGCGACCCGGAGCAGGTCCCGAGTCGCCTCTCGACGTCGCGCGGCGCCGCGGCGAGGCGGCGCGCTGGGGCTGTGGGCGGCGCTCATGGCGTAGGCTGACTCCCCGGGTCGTCGCCGGCTGGCGGGGGCTCTGCGGCTGCGCCAGGCAGCCGCGGCGCGATGCGGGCGGCCGGGTCGATCTGGATCGCGAAGCTGGCCACCCCGAGGGTGCGCACCAGGTCCAGCAGCCACACCACCCGCCCGTGGGCCACGCCCTTGTCCCCGGCGATGAGCACGGTGGCCTTGGGGTCCTGCTTCACCGCCGCGGCGATGGCCGTCTGCAGCGCGGCGGCGGTGACCTCCTCGCCGCCCAGCCAGAGCCCGCCGTCCTGGGTCAGGGTCACAGCCAGCGTGGTGTGCTTGGGCGTCGACCCGCTCGCGGCCTGCGGCAGGTCGACCTCGATCGCCTGCTTGGCGATGAGGTTGGCCGTGAGCATGAAGATGATGAGCAGCACCAACACGATGTCGACCAGCGGCGTGACGTTGATCTCTGTGATCATGCCCTTCTTTCGCGATCCACCGCCCATCTCAAGCCTCCCCGTCGCGGCGCGCGTCCGGCGCTGGCCCAGCGCTCCGCGGCGCGCGGGTCAGCCAGGCCTGCACCTCGTGGCCGAAGGCCTCGGCGGAGGCGACGCAGCGCTCCACGTGCCGGGCGAAGACGTTGTAGGTGGCCACCGCCGGCAGGGCCACGAGCAGCCCCACCGCCGTCGCCACCAGGGCCTCCGCGATGCCGGACATCACCGCCGAGGCGCCCTGCGCCGTGTTCGCCGAGAGGTCGTCGAAGGCGCGGATGATGCCGAGCACGGTGCCGAAGAGCCCGATGAAGGGAGCGTTGGAGCCCAGCGTGCCGAGAAAGGCCAGCCCGCGCTCGTAGCGCAGCCGCTCCCGCTCCACCCGCGCCGCCACGTGCTCCGCCACCGACGTGGGTCCGTCCGCGGCGTGGGCCAGCGCCACCCGCGCCACCTCGGCCTCCATGGACCCCGACGTACCGAGCGCCTGCAGCGCAGCCTCGGCGCCCTGGGTGTGGAGCTGATCCAGCGCGCGGTCGAGGGCCTCGGCGGGGCGGCGCTCGCGCAGGTAGAACCAGACGCGCTCCAGCATCTGGGCGACAGCGAGGAGCGACAGGCCCAGCAGCAGCCAGAGCACCCAGCGGGAGCCCAGGCGGAGCATGAGGTCGAGCAGCTGGCCGTCGACGGTGGCGGTGTGGGCGGCGGCAGCGGCGGCGGGGGCGGCGGTCGGCATCAGATCTCCAGGGAGGGCGGGGGGGGGCGCCGGCGTCAGAAGCGCGCGCGGACACCCACGGTCGGCAAGACGTAGCGGATGGTGGCGCCGGGGGTGATCTCCTCCGGCAGCAGAGCGAGGTTGGTGACGTCGATGTAGAAGTCGAAGAGCCACTTGTTCCACACCGCGCGCTTGTCGACGCGCAGGTCCACGCGGAAGAAGCCGGCGCCGCGGGCGGTGTTGTAGCCGGCGGTGGTCGTGGCGGGCTTGCCGGTCTGGTACTGCAGGCGCAGGCCCAGGTCCCAGTTTCGCGGCAGCCGCAGCCCCGCGACCACGTTGAGCAGGTGAGTGCGGTCGAAGTCGTAGGGCACCCAGCTGCCCGACTTTTCGCGCTCGCTGAGCGAGAGCGTGTAGGCGACCCAGCCGTAGGGGCCCTTGCGCGACTGCCGCCGGATCATCAGCTCCAGGCCCATGGCCCGGCCGCGCTGGGCGGCGAGCAGGCGGTCGAGCACGTCTTGGGTGTCGGTGGGCGGCCGGCTGGCGCGCGGGTTCAGCAGCTGCTGCTGCGCCTCGGTGACCACACTGGTGGGGTTGATCTCGAGGTCGAACACCACGGGATCCATGTGGTTGTAGTAGGTCTCCACGCCCACGCTGAAGCCGTCGCCCAGCCCGATCTCCAGGCCCACGCTGGACTGAATCGCGGCGAGCAGCCCGCTGCGCAGCGGCAGCATGTCGAGCCCGGGGAGGGGCAGGAACATGCGCGGCGGCTGGTGGAAGAGGCCCACGCCCGCCTTGAGCCAGGTGGCGCGGCTGTCGTCGGCGGTCTCGGCGCCCGCCCGCTCGGCCTGCCGCAGCTCCGCGTCGCTGGTGGCTGTCGCCGCGTGGGACAGGCCGGGCACGTTGAGCACCCCGAGCCGATAGCGGGCAGACACACGCGGGTCCGCGGCCAGCAGCGCGGTCTCGCCGTCGTAGCGCCAGTCGGCCCGCACGCCGGGACGCACCAGCCAACGCGGCGTCGGTCGCCACAGCGCCTCCACCAGCGCCGTCGCCACGGTGATGTGGGTCAGCCCCTGAATCAGCGGATCGGTCTCGGCCTGGTTCGCCACCCGGTTGCCCACCTCGGAGCCCTGCCCCAGGTCGGTGTTGTGGTAGAGCCCCTCGACCCCGCCCACCACCTCCAGGGTGTCCAGCGGTCGCACCGTCCAGCGCAGGGTCGGCTCGACCACGAGCTTGCTGATCTCGGTGTCGCCGGAGAGGGTCTGGTCGAGCCCGGTCACCAGGCGATAGCGCCCGTCCCACTTGCCCCGACCGTGGTGCGCGCGCAGGTCCAGCCGGTGAAAGCCCAGCTGCAGCACCGGCTCCAGCTCCGGCTCGGGGTCGTTGGGGTCCGCGTCCGCCACCGGCCCCTCGACCTCATCCCACGCGCCAAAGGCGAACACGGTCCAGCCATTGCGGGGGTTCCCACCGTCGAGCCGGACCTGATAGTCCCAGTACGAGAGCGAGGCCTCGTTGGTGGCCAGGCTCAAGATCAACCCCGGATAACCGACGCGACCCGCCACCGTGAGCGTCGCGCCCAGGGCCGGCACCGGCGTGCGCACCAGGCCCCCCGCCTGCAGGAAGTTGACGTCCACGTCGGCCATGCGCTCGCCCTGCCGCGCCCGCCGGGTCCGCCCGTCGATGATGCCGGCCGTGTACCCGCCGTAGAGCACCGGCGCGCCCCCAGGGTAGAAGCGCACCTCGTCGATGAAGGCCGGGTGGATCACCGAGGGCCCCGAGAGCAGGTGGAAGAGCAGCGGCACGCGGGTGCCGTCGATGAGGAAGCCCGTGCTGCCAGGGCTCGCGCCGCGGACCACCGGCAGCGGCAGCAGCGACATGATCGACGACACGCCGGGCAGGGTCGCCACCACGCGGAAGGGGTCTCCGAACGTGCCGGGCACCTGTTGAATCTCGGCGCCGCGCAGGGTCACGCGGGAGAGCTCGCGCCGCCGCTTCTTGCCGAACACCACGATCTCGTAGGGGTCGTAGCGCTCCCGCTGGATGTAGTAGGCCACCGCCAGGCCCTGGTCCGGCGCCAGGGTCTCGCGCTGGAGGAAGGGCAGGTAGCCGCCGCCGTGCAGGGTCACGCGGACCTTCCCGGGGGGCAAGGCGAGCCGAAAGCGGCCACGCACGTCGGTCACCACGCGGAAGCGCTTGCGTCCCCAGCCGCCGGTCACCGTCGCCACCACGGTGACCCGACCGGCGGGGGCGCGGGTGCCCTTCTCGACGATCTTGCCGCGCAACACACAGGAGCGCTCCGGGCCCAGGTTCTCGGGCTTCTTTGGGGGTGGCGGCGGCACGAAGGTGTGGCTGAAGTTGACCGCGACCACCACCGGCTTGCCGTGGTAGCGGCCGGGACGAAAGCCCCACTGCGCTACGGCCCGCATCACCGTGACGTCCCAGGGCGGGTTCGGCGGCGCCACGCGCTGGACCCGCCGCACCGCGCCGTCGCGACCCACGACGACCTTGACCCGCACCACCAGGGGCCCGGTGAGCTGGGTGACCTCGGCGGGCGGGTCGATGGCGGTGCGCGTCACGGCGACCGGCGGCTCCAGTCCTGGCGGCAGGGTGGCGTCGGCGTGCGCGGGCAGCCAGCAGCTCAGCGCCAGCAGCGTCAGCGCGGCGAGCCGAGCGGCGAGCCGCGCAGCGCAGGTCCGCCGCAACCTCGGTCGCGCAGGCGTGGCGCGCGGAGAGCTCACCGCCACGAGAAGCTCCAGCCCAGGGACGCGCCGACGTGCTGCCACCACTGCCGTCGGACGATGGGCTCGGCGGTGTCGGGCTCGACACGGCCGGTGTCGTCGACACACAAGGTCTGCTGGGCGTCGACCTGCGCGCTGAAGGTGGTGGCCGACAAGGGGCCGAGCACGACCGTCCAGCCCAGCCGCAGCAGCGCCCCCGCGCCCGCGCCGTTGCACGAGGGCATCGCCTTGCTCCCGGCGGGGAAGGTGTAGGGCGCCACCAGCGCGTCGCGGCCCGCGGCGTCGGGGTCGTCGCGCCCCGAGCCGCCCTCGACGAAGCCCGCCAGCCCGAGCCCGAAGGCGAGGCTCCACCGCTCGGTGAGGTGCCAGACCGGCTCGGCGGTGACCAGGTAGCGCAGCCCGGCGAGCCCCGTGCCCAGCTGGCCGGTGGCGGCGCCGTAGGAGAAGCCCAGCAGCAGCGACCAGTCCTCGTCCACCCGCACGCCCATGCGCGTCGCGACGCCGAAGCCCTCGCCGCCGGGCAGGCCCGCGAGCCCGCGCACCAGGCCGTAGCGCAGCCCCACCTCGACGCGGAAGCCGGGCCGCTTCCACGCCGCGCGGTCGGACTCCGTGGGCAGCGAGAGGCGAAAGGGCAGTTCGTCGTCGTCATCGGTCGCCGTGGCCGAGCCGGGGGCGCGCGGCGCGCGCCGCTCAGGGCCTGCGGCGTGGCCCGGGGTACCAGCCGCGCGGTCCGGGGCGCTCGCAGTGGCGGGGGTCGCGGCCGAGGCTGATCCCCAGACCAGCAGCGCTGCGAGGCCGACGCACGCCACCAGCCCCCACGCGCGCAGGCGGTGGCGGGCGGCGACCCCGAGACCGAGGGGAGCGCGGCTCACGGTGCGGTCGTCTCCCCACAAGGCCACCACGCGGGCGGGTTGTCGGTGAGGTCCCAGTCCGGCAGCGCGCAGCCGGCGTCGCTGCGACACCCGCGCAACACGTAGTGACGCAGCGCGGGGCAGGCCTCTGGGCCGTAGGCGACCACCAGCTCCTGCTGCGGCGGGGCGGGCTCGGCCCCCTCGCCGTCTCCGCCGCCCGGCCTCCGGCCGTCAGTGCCGCCCTCGCCGAGGCCGCCGAGCAGGCCCCCGAGCGCCCCCAGGGCGGCCACCGGCTGGCAGCGCCAGCGGGCCAGCTTCAGCCAGCCCGCCGTCTCCCGAGGCTCGCGATAGCGCGGCGCGCCGTTGCTGCTCGCGGTGTTGCCGCGGGTGCAGTTCATGTGGCGCAGGGCCTCGGTGGCCTCCCGCGCCAGGGTCACCACGCCCATGTCGAGCGGCGTCGCGACGCAGCCGCCGGTGGTGGGCAGGCCGCCCTGCGCGAAGGCGGCGATGGCGTCGAGCAGGCTGAACCCGTCGGCCCCCAGCAGCTGATAGCCCTGCGGCGGCGGCGGGCAGCCGAAGCGCGGGTAGAAGGCCGAGGCCGCGTCGAAGGCCCCCTCGCGGAAGGCGAGCCGCACGTCGGGGCGGCTCATGGTGGCGAAGCTGGCGGCGTAGATCGTGTCGCGGTAAGGCAGGTCGTCGGTCTCGGTGACCG
>JAUIAC010000283.1 GCA_030425545.1 bacterium
CCGCGCCGTCGTCGGCCCCGCTCGCCGTGTCGCCGCCGGTGGTCGCGTCGTCGGCCACGGCGTCGAACCCGCCCGCGCCGCCGATGCTCGTGGGACCTTCAGCCTCCGCGCCACACGCTGTCGCCAGCATCAGCATCGCCATCCAGGTGCCGACTCGCTTCATCTCTTGACCTCCAGCGGCGCCTACATGCCCACCGCGACCGCATCGCCGCGTCGCGACCTCGCGCGCCGACTGTCCGATGAGTCCAACACCCATGAGGTGCGTTGTCACCGCCGCCCTGTCTGCGCGATGAGCTTCCGGGCGCTCGCGCCCCTAAAAACCAGGGCGGCGCGGCCTGAGCCCCCTCGGAAGGAAGGGGTCGAGCCGCGCCGCACCAGAGGTCTACCGTCGGTCTAGAAGCAGCAGGCGTAGCCGTACTTGTTCGTGCCGTTGTTGTTGATGTCGTTGCTGACGCTGCCCATGCCGTAGTTGCCGCTGCACTGGCCGTCGCAGTCCCCCATGCCAGCCGTCCAGTTGCCCGAGGGCTTCAGCACGCCGGCGATGCGCAGCACCGCGCTCTGCGACACGGTGCACACCGAGCCACCGAGGCTGCCGCAGTCCTTCGCCGCGTCGACCCACAGGGCGCTGTTCGAGTTGACCGTCTTCGTCCAGCACACGCCGTTGGTGTAGGTGCCGCCAGCCGGGCACTTCGTCGACGAGGTGATCTCGCCGGCGCAGCACGCGAAGCCGTAGGCGTAGTAGGGGTGCACGTCGTCGTGCATCGGCCCGGAGCCGTACTCCTTGTCGCCGTCGTTGTCCTGGCCGTCGTTGCCCCACATGCGGGTGCCCTTCACCACGCCGGCGGTGCGCAGGTAGACCAGCTCCGACTTGGTGCAGATGTCGGCGTTCTGTGCCGCGCACGTGGCCGCGGCGGTGTGGAACGACGCGTCCTGGTCGTTGTGGACCGACACCAGGCGAATGCCCTTGTCGCTGGACTTGAGCTTGATCACCTTGTCGGTGTCGCGGTGCGGGGTGCTGTTGTAGCAGCAGGGCGCGAAGCCATCGACGCCAGCGCCGGTGTCGTCGCTGAAGTTGCCGATGACGCCGTTCCAGTTCGACGCGTCGTTGTCGGCGTAGCTGTTCGGGTAGGCGCGGTAGACGCCCGCGTCGTCGTGGTGATCCGACATCATGCCGTGCTTGCGCAGCACCCACAGCTGCGCGGTCGAGCACAGGTCGGCGCCCTTCGCGCGGCAGTACTGAATCGAGTTGGGCCAGTTGCGCCAGGAGCCCACGCCGGGCGTGCACACACCGCCGACGACCACCGAGGGCTCGCCGTTGGGCTGCGTCGGGCACCAGCCGTTGCGCTGGTCGACAAAGCCGTCGACGCGCAGGTTCTGCTTCACGTGCACGTCGCCGTCGATGGTGCCCTTGCCGGCGAAGCTGAGCCCGCCACCGACCGTCATGTCGCCGTTGACGGCCACCTTCTGGTTCGAGATGTACTGCATCTTCACCGACCAGTCGGCGATCCAGCCGTCGGTCTTGTTCGTGGTGTCGCAGTAGGCGGCGTTGCCCGGCGCCTGCGGCACGCAGAAGCTGGTGTCCTTGACCTTCAGCGTCCACAGCCCCTGCGGGTTGGCGCCGACCCAGGCGCCGATCTTCTTGCCGCCGCCACCCTGCGTCTTGGGCGGGTTCTTGGCGTTGTAGGTGGTGTTGAACTTCTTCGCGTCCTTCTGCCCACAGGGATCGCAGAGCACGTAGCCGGTCTTCTTGTCGTCCGGCGGCAGCAGCACCATCGACACGTTCGACAGGTCGGTGTTCTCGACCTGGACGATGATGTCGAGGGTCTGCGCCGTGCCCGTGTTGGGGAAGGAGATGGCGCTGACCGCGTCGATGCCCTGGTTGTCCGGGATGGCGACCTTCTTCACCGCCGCCGACTCCGTGTGCACGAACTGGTTGGTCAGCAGGTTGTTGCTGATCTCGTTGAGGCCGTCGGCCGGCAGCGCGGCCGGGTCCATGGCCTTGACGCACTTGAGGCTGCCGTCGGCGTTGATGCCCTTGACCACCTCGCCGGCGGTCTTGCACTCGCCGCTCGGGGTCTTGATGCCCGTGAGCTTCGAGCCGTCGCCGGAGAAGCTGGTGGCGGTCACGGTGGCGGCGACGAGGTCACCGGTGAAGGTGCCGTTCTTGGCCTTGAGGCTGTTGCCGGCGAGGTCCACGTCCTTGTCGAACTTGAGCTCCGCCACGGTGACGCAGCCGGTGCAGGCGAGGTCGCTCGCGGGGCCGCCCTTGGTGGCGCTGCCGGCGTAGGCGAAGCCCATCTTGGCGGCCGAGAGCGCGCCGTTGGCCACCTGGCCGGCCGTGATGCAGCCGGTGCAGGTCAGGGTCGACGCCGCGTTGGCGTGCATCGCGAAGAGCGTGGCATGCAGCTTCGCCCGCGCCAGCTCAGGGTCGGCGCCGACCTTCACCCCGAGCCACTGCGCCTTCAGCGCGGCGAGCTTGCCGGTGTCGATGGCCTTGGTGGAGCCGAGCGCGTAGCTGAACTGACCGCCCTTGACCGCGACCTTGACCGGCCCCTCGGACCACACGGCGGAGCCGCCGGTGCTGGCTTCGTAGACGGCGAAGGTGATGTCGTAGGTGCCGTCTGCGGCAGCGCCACCCCCAGCGGAGGTCAAGAGCCCCTCGACCTGTGACGTGGTGGGGGCCGCAGCGGCGGCGAGATTGGGGGCTGCGAAGATCGCAACAACAGACGCCAGGACAACGAACCTCATGATGATCCTCCGGTGAGCGCGCACGCTGGATCCGGGGTTGATTGGCGCCCGATTCGCTGATGCATCGCCGGCAGTCTGCGGGATCCGCCAGCGCGAAGATAGGCGAAGGGTAGAGATACTCTGTGTGGGTTGGTGACGAAGCGGCAGATCCCCGGCTCATTGGACCCGCGCGCCCGCTCGAGCGTCGTCCGGCGCCGAGCTGTCACGGAGGGGCGCGCCTGACGCCGGCGCGCGAGACCTTTCGCACCGACGCCGGGACCGCTAGGGTCGGCGCGGCGCCGCGGGCCAGGTCGCCCAGGACGTCAACCACGGAGTCCGCCATGACCGACCCCAAGCCCACGACCGCGCCATGGACGCCGCCTGAGGTGTGGACCTGGGACCAGCCCAGCGGCGGCAAGTTCGCGAACACCAACCGCCCCGTGGCGGGCGCGACCCACGACAAGGCGCTGCCGGTGGGCGAGCACCCGCTGCAGCTCTACTCCCTGGGCACGCCCAACGGCATGAAGGTCACCATCCTGCTCGAGGAGCTGCTCGAGCTGGGGCATGGCGACGCCGAATACGACGCCTGGATCATCGACATCAACGCCGGTGACCAGTTTGGCTCGGGCTTCGTCGCGGCGAACCCCAACTCCAAGATCCCAGCGCTCATGGACCACAGCGTGACGCCGCCGCAGCGGGTGTTCGAGTCCGGCAGCATCTTGCTGCACCTCGCCGAGCGCTTCGGCGCCTTCCTGCCCGCGGGCGCGGCCCGCACGGAGTGTCTGTCGTGGCTCTTCTGGCAGGTGGGCAGCGCGCCTTACCTGGGCGGCGGCTTCGGTCACTTCTACGCCTACGCGCCGACCAAGCAGGCCTACCCGATCAACCGCTTCGCCATGGAGACGAAGCGGCAGCTCGACGTGCTGGACAAGCACCTGGCCGAGCACGACTACCTCGCGGGGGCCGACTACAGCATCGCCGACATGGCCACGTGGCCCTGGTACGGGCTGCTGGCGCTGGGCAAGCTCTACGACTCCGGGACCTTCTTGTCGGTGCACGAGTACACCCACGTGCGGCGCTGGGCCGAGACCATCGGCGCGCGACCGGCGGTCAAGCGGGGCACGCGGGTCAACAGCCCGTGGGCCCACAAGCCGGTGCGCGAGCGCCACTCGGCGGCGGACTTCGTCTGACCAGCTAGAGCGCGCTCGCCGGGACACCGAGCACCTGCTCGGCGTAGCGGTCGACGAGCGACAGGTCCAGCCCTCGACCCAGCGCCGCCACCACCCGGTCTGGGCGCACGATGACGACGTCGGCGTCGCCGAAGGGCGACGGTGACTGGGCCGCAACGTCGCCCGGAGCTCGGCGCCAGACGCGAGCCTCGACGCCCCGGGCCTGTAGCTCGGCGCGCGCCGACGCGACCGTCTTCGCGTGCTCGGCAGAGTCGTCTCGGGGGACGAGCACTACGGTGTGGCGGCGCGTTGAGAGCTGCAGATGCAGGGGGCCGTCGGCGCCCCTGAGGTCCGGGGTTCGGGCGCCCACCCCCAGCTTCGACCGCGCCTCTCGCAGCCCGACCGGGGTGTCCGTGTAGGCGACGTCGAGCATGCCTACGCCGCGCCCGAGCTGGTGCTGCACACGCTGGAGCCGGAGCGCATGTCGCGCCACCAGGCTGCGGACCTTCGCCAGAATCCCTCTGTGCAAGGTCACGATCCGCGTCGCGCGGGTCGTGTTGCGCACCATGGACGCCGCGACGGTGCGGCGCTCTGTACCGTAGCTGTCGAGCAGCAGCGGAGCCGCCGTCGGCGCCCGTTTGGCCAGCGCGAGCCGCCACAGGAGCGCGAATGCGTCTTGCACGCCTGTGTTCAGCCCCTGGCCTCCGACCGGGCTGTGCAGGTGGGCTGCGTCCCCGGCGATGAACACCCGTCCGGCGCGGTAGCGGCGCGCGACGCCCTGCTTGAGCGTGAACTGCGAGGTCCACGACAGGTCCCGCGTGCCGAAGTCGAAGCCCAGGCGGGACCGAATCAGCGCTTCGACGTAGGGGACGTCGATGTCGATCCGCTCCCCGTCGACGGCGTCGGGAACGTGGGCGATGACGCGCCATCGACCGGGCTCCGGCATGGGGACGAAGAAGAGCGCGCCCTCGTCAGACATGCAGGACGTGCCGTGGTTCTCGGGGATCGGCGCCTCGCCGAGGGCGTCGGCGATGACGAAGGTCTGGTTGATCTCCTGCTGGTCGAAGGGGATCTCCGCGGCCTGCCGGACCGGGCTGCGTCCGCCGTCGCAGCCCACGAGCCAGCGGGCGGTGTAGGTCCGTTGGCTGCCGTCGCCGAGGTCGATGTCTACGGCCACGTGGTCGTCGAAGGAGGTCAGCCCTGCGAACCCACAGCCCCACGAGACCTCCGTGCCCTGTGCGTTCAGGTGCTCCTCGAGACAACGCTCGGTCTCGTACTGAGGCAGCGAGAGCCAGTAGCCGTAGCGCGTGTCGCCCCAGTCCAGGTTCATCAGGTCGACCGGGACGGGGGTGGCGCCCGTGCCGGGGATGACACGCAAGGTCTCGAAATGTACGCCAGCGGCGACGACCTGCGCCGCGACCCCCATGCTCTCAAAGGCCTCCAGGGTGCGGGCGTGGACAACCAGGGCTTTGGACACCGTGCTGCGGTGAGGCTTGCGGTCGAAGATGCGCACGGAGAGGCCGTGCCGTCGGGCCTCGTTGGCGGCGGTGAGCCCTGTCGGTCCGGCGCCGACGATGATGACATCGGAGTGGGTGGCGTTGGCGAACATGACTGGGTCCTGGGTCTGGAGCGCAGCGCGCCGGGTGTGACGGCTGAGCCGCCGAGTCAGCGGGTGGTCTTGAGGTGGTGGACCAAGATCACGAGCGGCGTGTCGCCCGTGTTGACCACGGCGTGCGGGACCTGCTTCGGCAGGAAGACGGCGCCGTGATGTGGCAGGTCGTGGCGCGCCTGCCCGATGGTCACGCTGCCGACGCCCGACATGGCGGCCACCGTGGCGTGCACGGGCGTCGAGTGCGCCGGCAGGACGCCGCCGGGGGCGATGGTGATCCGCACCATCTTTACGCTGGCGTGCTCGCCGAGGGGCAGGACGACGGGCGTGGAATTGGGCTCGGTGTGCGCTGCGGGTCCAGTCTCCTGCGCGGGGCGCGCGTCCGCAGGCCCGAGCAGGATCAGATGCGGGACGACGCCAGCGAGCATCGTCACCACGGCCAGCACCACCAGGCGGTGCATCGTGGCGGTCGCCTCGCCGACCCCGTCTGCCGCAAAGCTCGCCGTCGACGCCTCGCTGTCGTGGCCGCGGACGTCCAGATAGCCCCGTCCGCCCGCCTTGATCGCCCGGGGGATGAGCACTCGCGCGTTCACCAGCGCGGCCACGGTCGCCAGGGCGGCGGTGCCCACCAGGGGGGTCAGCAGGTTGGCCAGCGCCAGCCCGTGGGTCAGCGCGTCGGCGACGGCGGCGGCCAGCATCACGCCGGTCGCCACCACCAGCGCGCGGCCGTACTGCCGCGTGGCCAGCATCTGGATGGGAACGAAGCGCTCGCGCCCGAGCCGGCGGAGCAAAAAGGGCGCCTGCACGAAGAAGAACCAGACCGTCGCGCCGAGCGCGAAGGCGGCGGCCATGAGGCCGACGAGGGGCGTGGACATGGGACCTCCAGCGAGGGCGGGGCGGCGGAGCTGCCGCGGGGCGCCTCTCTTTGACGTCCTCAGCCTAATGGCTCAGAATTTGTCCGGTAGGCCGCATTTGGGCAGATCAGTTTCTCGAAATATGAGACAAAGGCGCGAGTGCGTCGGGGCCGGGCGACGGAGCGCGGCCAGCGGCCCGGACCCGGGTCCCCGCCCCTCTTGACGGAGCCCGCCGTGAACGACCCCTTCGACACCCTGCGCATCCGCGACTTCCTGCTCTTCGACCGGGTCGCCACGCTCGGCACCCTCACCGCTGCGGCGCGCGAGCTGGGCATCCCCAAGCCCACGGCGAGCCGCTGGCTCCAAGGGCTGGAGGCCCGCGCAGGCGGCACCCTGATCCGTCGCACGACCCGCTCGACGACCCTCACGGAGCGCGGGCGGGCCTTTCACGAGGCGTCGCGGGCGCTGTTGGCGGCGGCCCGTGTGGCCCAGACCGCCGCCACGGGCGACGAGCCGAGCGGCACGCTGCGGGTCTCGGTGCCCGTGCCCTTCGGCCGGGTGGTCGGCGGTCGGGTCATCGCCGCCTTTCGCCGGGAGCTGCCGCGCGTGGGGCTCGAGGTGGTGCTCGACAACGCGCGGGTCGACCTCGTGGCGGGTCGCTTCGACCTCGCGATCCGCGGCGGGCAGCTCCCCGACTCGTCGCTCATCGCCCGCAAGCTCGCGCGTGTGCCCCTGTGGCTCTACGCCAGCGCGCGCTACGCCGCCACGCCGCCAGACCAGATCCCCGTCATCGGAGCGGTCGGCGACCGCGCGCTGCTCGGCCGGCGCTGGCCAGAGGGTGGCCCGCTCTCCGTGGTCGTCGACGATCGCGCGGCGGTGGCGGACGCGCTGGTCTGGGGCGCAGGCGCTGGCGTCTTGCCGGCCTTCCTCGGCGAGCCCGCCCGTGACGAAGGCCAGCTCGTCCGGCTGCAGGACGCGCCGCTCACCCGCGTCGACGTACACGCGCTCTTCTTGCCCACGCAGCGCGGCGACGTGCGGCTGCAGCGGCTGATCCACCACATTGCAGCGGCGCTCGACGAGGTGGTGTAGCGGCTCTGGCACCCGCCCCCACGGCAGTCAGCTACCCCACCACCTCGGCGTAGCTCAGCGCCGCCAGCGCCTCGGCCACGGTCGCCACCGGGCGGCCCCGTCGGGCCTGCCGCGCCAGCTCCGCGAGCTCGCCCTCTGCCGGCACCTGCCGCCAGGGCGCGCTCGGCAGCCCGCTCGCGTGCACCCGCTGGCCCATGCGCTCCACCTCGAACTCGGTCGCCTGCACCGCGTCGGTCAGCTTCGAGAAGCGCGCCACCTCGCGCTCGTCGAGCGTGACCAGCCACCGCTTGCCGCGCCCACCGGTGTTCAGCACCCGCACCTCGGTCATGCGCCCGCCGCCGCGCAGCAGGTGCAGCGCCAG
>JAUIAC010000284.1 GCA_030425545.1 bacterium
GACGCCCTCGAGGCCCTCGACATGCGGGTCGACTTCCCCAACGGCATGCGCGCGGACCGGCTGACAGAGCGGCAGGTCCAGCGGCTCGCCCAGCGCACGCCCAAGCTGTCGATCAGCGCGGAGAGCGCCACGGACCGGGTCGCCAACGACGTGATCGGCAAGCGCTTCGACCTCGAAGCCACGCGGCGCGTGGCCCGCTGGGGCGCCGCGGCGGGCCTGCCGGTCGTGGTCCACTGGATGATCGGCCAGCCGAGCGAGACTCGGACCGAGATCCTGGCGACCCTCAACACCGCCTGGCAGGTGTTCGAGGACACCGGGGCGCGCCCGCTCCTGCAGTTCGCGACGCCGATCCTGGGGACGGCGCTGCACACCACGGTCACGGAGCGGGGCCTGTGGACGCAGCGGGAAGACCGCGACATCGGCCCGCTCTTTCAGGGCCAACCCTGCTTCGACGAGCGAGGCGAGGGCGATCCCGAGTCGTGGACGGCGCGCGATCTCGCCGTGGCCAAGATGGTGTTCGAGACCAAGCTGCGGGCCCACAAGCCGCGGAAGGTCATCATGAACACGACCTACATCTGCAACAATCAGTGTGTGTTCTGTGCGACCGGCAACCGGCTCCCGACCCACGGTGAGGTGGACGAGCAGATCCGCTTCATGAAGATGCGGCGCGAGCAGGGCTACGACCTGATCGACTTCGACGGCGGCGAGCCGACCACGAACCCGATGCTCTTTCACCTCCTGCGCACGGCGAAGGCGCTCGGCTACGAGCAGATCAACCTCACCAGCAACGGCCGCATGCTCATGCTGCCCAAGAACGCCGAGAAGATCGTCCGCTCCGGCATCACGAACCTGCTGATCTCGCTGCACGGCCCCAACGAAGCGGTGCACGAAGAGCAGGTGCAGTCCAAGGGTGCCTTCCGCCAGACGGTGAAGGGCATCGCCAACGCGGCGAAGCTGTGCAAGCGCTACGGCGTCGGCTTCGGCGTCAACGTCACGCTCACGAAGACGAACTTTCCAGTGCTGATGGAGTACGGCGCGCTGCTGACGCGGCTCGGGGTGGAGCTCTGCAACATCCAGTTCGTCACGCCCTTCGGCCGGGCCTCAGCGGCGACGCAGCCCGACCCGGCGGCGGTCGCGCCCGCGGTGATGCAGCTGATTGACACCTACGGCGAGCGCATCAAGTTCCAGGTGATCAACCTGCCGCTCTGCTACATGCCGGGGTACGAGGAGTACTGTCTCGGCGACATCTACAAGCTCGAGCGTCGCATGGTGTTCGTGTCGATGGAGGACGTGAACCTCTTCGACTACCTCCAGGCGCGACGTCGGCACGAAGAGCCCTGCAAGACCTGCTTCATGTCTACGGCTTGCGAGGGCTTCTACTACTTTCCCGACGAGTGGAAAGACGAGGCGGCGGCTCGCTGGGGCGACTGACGCCTGCCGCCACACGACGGCTCGCGCCGCTGGCCAGACAGCGGGAACCCCCTACTGCTTCGGCGTCGCCGCCTTCTCTGCGGCCTTGGCCTCCGGCTTCGCGCTGCCGGGCTTGGCCTTGGCGTCGTCGCTGGCCGGCTTCGCGGGAGCGTCGGCTGGCTTCGCGTTGTCCCCGGGGCCCTTGGGCGGCGCGATCGGCGCGTCGGGGTCCTTCGGCACCCCCGGCGTCTCGCCACCGGGGGCGGCCGTCAGGTTCGCGGACGAGAAGCCCTTGGTCCGGCCGCTGAAGCCGTCGAGCCCGGTCACCTCGAGGGTCTTGCCCTCAGCGTCCCGCAGCACGGAGAGCGCCACCGGCTTGCCGGCGCGATCGCCCTTGAGGTGCAGGCGTACAAAGCGCTTGCCGGCGGGGTCCACCAGCTGCTCCGCGGTCAGGGCCAGCGTGCCGGTCTTCGCCGAGTTGGCGTCGACCCACTTCACCGGCGCGCCGCCGACGAGGCGGTCCGCCGCCAGCGACACGAGGATGGGGGAGCGCGGGTCGAGCACGGCCAGCTTGCCCTTGTGCTCCAGGTCGGTGGGGGGTTGACGCTTCTGTCCCGGCTGCGGAAACACCACGTGCTTCCACGCGCCCTTGAACGCGAACACGCGCCGACGCAGCGTCGCCCCTTTGACGTCGATCCAGCGGTCGAACGTGACCATGGCGCCCTTCTCGTCGAGCACGGTGTGGGTCCGAAAGACGTAGCGGCGACCCTTGATGCGCAGCTTGGCGCGGGTCGACACGTAGCGGTTCTCCTCGCCGGACTTCACGCGCAGGAGCTCGGTCCCGACGGCGCGCTTGCCCTTGTAGACCTTGAGCGTCAGCGCGGGCTTCACCACCTTCTTCGCGGCGAGGGTCGGGACGGGGAGCGCACAGGCGACCCCGACCAGGGCCGCGAGCGCGAGCTGGAGACGGGGGTGGAAGCGTTGGGCGTGTGAGGACATGAGACTCCTTGGGTGACCGTGTCTTCATCCTCGACAACGCCGATCGGGCGTCAAGAATTCGGCGGCCGCGTTGGGGCCGGGCGGCTGCGGTCGTCCTGCGACCCTTCGCCCGCTGACGGCCGCTCGCTGCGCTGGGCGTCCCCCCGGCCGGCCGACCGAACCTCGGCCACGTCGAGCGTCACGGCGTAGACACCGCCGCGCGTGCGCCGCAGCTCGCGCTCGACCCGGCCGACGACCGTGAGGGACACCGGCCAGTCCGAGGCGCTCGTGGCGGCCAGCCGGACGCTCAGGCTGCGCCAGCGCTCGTCGCGCAAGCTCGGCCAGCGGGCGCGGACCCACCGGTGGCCCAGCGCGACCTCAAAGGGCGGGCAAGCGCAGGGCGCCGGGTTGTAGCGCACGGCCAGAGGCTGCGCCGGATCCAACGCGTCGATGGCGCTCAACAAGCCAGCGCGCACCGAGCGCTGCTGCGGGGCCGGGCGCTCGGGGGCCGAGGCGCTGCACCCGACCAGGGCGAGCGCCGCGGCGAGCAGGAGCGCGTGGTCGACGCGCCCCGGGGCGCCGCGGACAGGGCCTTTCTGCGTGGGCGGCATGGCGAGGCCTGGGGGACTGGGGGGCGAGCGGGTCGGGTCCGGACTCAGGGCGCCGCCGTGGGCGTGCTGGCCTCGGGCGGCGCGGTCCCACCGGCGGCGCGGTCAGCGAGGCGCAGCTGGCGGTTCCACTGCTTGTAGTAGGTGGCCAGGTCGCGCTGGTACGCGGCCACGCGGCGCTGGAGGCGCTTGCGGATGTCGACGAAGCGCTCGAGGTCGCGGGCGGTCTGCAAGCGGTCGACGTAGGCCGCGATGTCTGTCCGCGCCTCGGAGTAGGCCGAGACCAGCCCCGCGTGGATCCGCTCGAGCTCCGGCGTCGAGGTCGGCATGCCGCGCAGCGTGGCGACGAAGCGGTCCATGGCCGGCAGCACGTCCTTGCGCATGGCCTCGCGGTAGTCCTGGAGGTTGGTCGACGCGTTGGCCTTGCCAAACTGCTTGATGACCTCGCCGTGCAGGCCGTTGGCCTTCTTCGACGCCTCGGAGTAGCTGTGGATGGCGAGCTGGGTCTTGCGCAGCGCCTCGGCCTTGGCGCGGTCGGCCTTCGCCGGCCCGCAGCCTGCGAGGGTCGCGAGGGCAACCCCGACCGTCAGCGCGACGCGCGCAGAGACGCGGCGCGCGGGGCGTGTGGGGCAGCGTTGGCGTGACCTCAGGTTCAAGGCGGTCCTCCTGGAAGGCGGTCATGGTCACTCAGGGCATGATCCGCGGCAACCCCGCTCGCTTTGCATCGGTTCACGGCGCGGCGCGGGGCCGCAGCGACCGGTCGACTCGACAGATCTTGATGCGACACCCGGGCACGTCTGGCATGCTCCCGCCGCGGTGGGCTGGCCCCTCGACCGGTCACGCGGGGCCACGCCCTCTGTACGGCGACGCGGGGTTCCCACGTGCCCCGCTCCACCGAACGCCACCGCTGGTGAGATGGACTGACCATGACCTTGCGACCACCCGCCACCGCCGCCGCTCCGCACCCACGCCGCGCTGCAGCGGGCGCGCGCTGCGCGATGTGGGCGCCGCTGCTGTCGGCGCTGGTGTGGGCGAGCGCGTGCGGCGGCGCTCACGACCCGGGGCCCACGGGGCCCAAGGACGGCGTGTGGCAGGGCGAGGAGCTCTCGTTTGTCCTGCGCGACGGGGTCGCGGAGCAGGTCGTGGTCCACAAGGCCACGTGCACCGGCGACGAGGGCTGTGAGGTCACCTACGGCGCTGCGCTCACCGGGACCCACGCCGCCCTGCCCACCCTGTCGATCCACCAGGGCGACTACCGGGTGGAGGGCACGTTCACCTCGCGCTTCACCGTCTCAGGCTCCGTGTTCATGGGTCCGGAGGGCGGCTGCTGCCGCGTTGTCGGCGCGTGGGCGGCGAACCATGTCGCAGACCTGCCCGGCCCTGGCGGCGCGGACGCGTCCGGCGGCAGCGACGGTGGCGTGGTGGCCGGTTCGCCGGACTGGCAGGGTGCGTCCACCGGCGACCTGCATCCCGGCCCGGCACACAGCCTGCCGCCGGCCGAGGGCAGCGCGTCGCTGGCGCCGCACCAGCAGGCCGCCCATGCCGCCCTGCTCGCCGTGCGCGCCGCCATCGGCGCCGGGCCGGTGAGCCAGGACGCGCAGCTGGCCGCCGCGGCCCAGGCGCACGCCGACTTCTACGTGCAGCACGCCAAGAAATACCAGGCCGCAGGGCTGAGCCCACACGCCGAGGACGCCTCCTTCGGCGACGGCTTCACGGGCAAGTCCGTCGGCGACCGCGTCAAGGCGGCCGGATTCACGGGCGCCCCCGGCGCTGAGGTCATGGCCTTCACCGGCACGGCCGAAGGGGCGGTGCGCGGGTGGATGGAGACGGTCTACCACCGGTTGCCGCTGGTCTCGCCGACGGCCGTGCTCTTCGGCTACGGCGCGGCGAAGGGCGGCGGCGCGGCCACCGAGGTCATGGACTTCTCCTCTCGGGCACCGCGCAAGGACGACCCTGTGGTGGTCGTCCCCTTCCCAGGAGAGACGGGTGTGCCGCGCTCCTGGAGCGGCAACGAGGGCCCGCAGCCGCCGCCCCCCCCTGGCGGATATCCGAGCGGCCCGGTGATCACCGCCCGGGTCAGCGGCGCCACGGCCTGGGGCAGCCACGCGCTGGTGGACGCGAGCGGCGCGCCGGTCCCGCACGTCTTCCTGAGCGCGGACAACGACCCCAACATGAAGACGTTCGACCGGCACTCGGTGGCGCTCTACGCCCATGAGCCGCTGCTCGCCGGCGCGACCTACACCGTGCAGCTGAGCGTGACGGTGGACGGCAAGGACCGCACGCTCTCGTGGCGCTTCGTCACAGCGGACTGAGCCGGCGGGTCGACGCGCCGCGCCCAGGGCGACTTGAACGGGTCGCGGGTCGCTGCCCTTGAGCCGCGTGCCCCTTTGACGCACTCTCCCGCGCCTCGCCCCTGTGCTGCGGGAGTCCGGCGCGGCGCGCAGCCCACTCCGGCCCCGCGATCGCTGGGCGCTCGGGACCCGCAACCGCCCCGGTTGACCCTGAGCCCACCCTGGCGCAACGAAAGCGAGCGGACCGACTGAGGAGGAATCGACGTGAAACTCACCGTAGTCATGCCCTGCTACAACGAGCGGGCGACCATTCATGAGATCGTGGCCAAGGTGCTCTCGCAGCCCTTCGACATCGAGCTGCTGATCGTGGACGACGGCAGCACGGACGGCACGCGAGACATGCTCGAGGTCCTCGCCAAGAAGCACAGCCAGATTCGCGTGTTGCTGCAGCCCCACAACCAGGGCAAGGGCGCGGCGCTGCGGCGAGGCTTCAAGGAGGCCACCGGCGACATCGTGCTCGTGCAGGACGCCGACCTCGAGTACAACCCGGACGAGTACGACCGGCTCGTCGGCCCCATCGTCGCGGGCAAGGCCGACGTGGTCTACGGGTCGCGCTTCGCAGGCGACTCGCACCGGGTGCTCTACTTCTGGCACAGCGTGGGCAACTGGTTCCTGACCATCATGAGCAACATGGCCACCGACCTGAACCTCACGGACATGGAGACCTGCTACAAGTGCTTCCGCCGCGAGGTGATTCAGCAGGTGCACCTCGAGGAGGATCGCTTCGGCATCGAGCCCGAGATGACCGCCAAGATCGCGCGGATGAACCTGCGCGTGTGGGAGGTCCCGATCTCCTACGACGGCCGCACCTACGCCGACGGCAAGAAGATCGGCGTTCGGGACGGATTCCGCGCGCTCTACGCCATCACCAAGTACGGCGTGCTCAGGCGCTCCTAGGCGGCGGGCGCCCGGTCCTCTCCGGAGGTGGCCGGCGCCTTGACACGCCCTCTGGCCAGCGCGAAAGTACCGGACGATCCGCCATTCGCCACGCCGCGACCACGGCGTCAGGAGTCCGGCACCCCATGCAGTTGCCCTGTGCGTCCGCGGTCTCCCGCGCCATCTTTCGCCCCCTCCGCGGCCTGAGCGCGCTCCTGTTGATCGCCAGCTTGGCGGCGTGCGGCCCTGTGTCGACGCAGTCTGTGATCACCGACGCCGAGCAGGATCTCAACGAGGTCAAGGGACTCGAGGGCGACAAGAACGCGCCCTACGAGTTCTCCAAGGCCGCGGCCTACCTGCACAAGGCCAAGGAGCTGCAAGGTCACGGGCTCTACGAGCAGGCCGGGACGTACGCGCGCCGCAGCCGGCTGATGAGCGAGAAGGCGGTCGAGGTCGCCCGGCTCGCGCAGGAGCGGACGCAGCGAAAAGACAAGTTCGGCAGCAAGAAAAAGAAGAAGGCCCCGCCCTCCTTCACCCCTGGGGGTGGCCGATGAGCCGCATGACCCGCGCTCTCTGCCGCACGGCAGCGCTGCTCGCAGCGACCCTGCCCCTGGTCTTCGCCACCGGTTGTGTCACCTCGTCGAAGGTGGCCGAAGAGACCCAGCGCATGTCGGAGATCGTGCGTTCGGCCAAGGTGCCGGCGTACTACTGCGCGCCGCGTGACCTCGCGCTGGCGGAGTCGCACATCGACTTCGCGCGGGTGGAGTCCGCCCGCGGCGACACGATCTCGGCGAAGCACCACCTCGACCTGGCCAAGAAGCACACCGCCAAGGTGTTCGCCGTCAAAGACAAGAAGGGCTGCTGCCCGGACCGCGACGGCGACGGCTTCTGCGACGCGGGCGACAAGTGCCCGGACGACCCGGAAGACTTCGACGGCGACGAGGACACCGACGGGTGCCCGGAGTACGACCGCGACGGCGACGGGCTGCACGATCAGAAAGACCGGTGCCCGGACAACGCCGAGGACAAGGACGGCTTCCTCGACGAAGACGGCTGCCCGGAAGAGGACAACGACCGCGACGGCATCCCCGACAAGCGCGACAAGTGCCCCAACGTCCCGGAGGACAAGGACGGCTACGCGGACGCCGACGGCTGCCCGGACTTCGACAACGACGGCGACGGCAAGCTCGACTATCCGGTCAAGGCCGACAAGTGCCCGAACAAGCCCGAGGTCTACAACGGCCTGGACGACGAAGACGGCTGCCCGGACAAGAAGGCGGCGCCGCCGAAGCCGAAGGAGTACAAGAACATCGTGGTCGAGAAGGACCGCATCGTGTTCAAGAAGCAGATCCGCTTCAAGACGAACTCGGCGAAGATCGTCGGCGCCATCTCCTTCCAGATCCTCGACGAGGCCGCGGACGCGCTGAAGTCGCGGCCGGACGTGCGCGTCCAGGTCGAGGGCCACAC
>JAUIAC010000285.1 GCA_030425545.1 bacterium
GCGCTTGACGGAGAAGGTGTGAATCACCGCGGCGCCAAAGAGCACGGCGGCGACCATCTCGAGGGTGGTGGGCTGCAATCGGGCTCCAGGTCACGGGCGGTGTGCCGCGGTCATGTCGCCAGGGGGCGGGGGGACAGACGCCGACGTGGCGTCGAAGTGGGATGATCGTTGGGGCGCCGGGGTGCGTCTCTTCGCTGGTGCGGCCGTGTGGACCGGTCAGCCGTTGCCCTCCGGGACGAACTTGTAGCCGGCGCCGCGGACGGAGAGGAAGTGCTCCGGGCGCGCGGCCTCGACCTCAAAGTGTTTTCGCAGCCGCGCGACGAAGTTGTCGACCGTGCGGGTGTTTGGATAGTTGCGCAGCTTCCACACCTGCTCGAGCAGCTCCTTGCGGCTCACCACGCGCGCCGGGTTGTCGGCGAAGTAGCGCAGCAGGTCGAACTCGAGCCGGGTCAGGTGGAGCGGCGCGCCGTCGACGCTGACCTCGTGCGCGGCGAAGTCCACGTGGGCCCGGCCGAAGCTGAGCTGATCTCCGCCCACCGCCGGTCCGCCACGGTTGCGCTCCCACCGGGCCCGGCGGATCTGGCTTCGGACGCGGGCGAGCAGCTCGTCGAGGTGAAAGGGCTTGACGATGTAGTCGTCGGCGCCCGCTTCGAGCCCGCGGATCCGGTCTTCGGAGGCGTTGCGGGCCGTGAGCATGACCACCGGGGTGTAGTTGCCGGCCTCGCGTAGGCGGCGGCACAGGGCGAAGCCGTCGAGGTCGGGCAGCATGATGTCGAGCACGATCGTGGCGTAGCCGTTGGGGCGAGCGAGCAGCCGCGCGGCGTCGCGGGCGTTGTTGGCGACGTCGACCTGGTAGCCGTCCAGCTCGAAGTTCAGCTTCAACCCCGCAGCGAGGTGCGCTTCGTCTTCCACCACCAGCAGCCGTACGGGCTCGCTCATCCAGCCTCCGCGGGCGTCCACGCCTCGGACTTGGTCCCCTTGCCTGCCGTGGTCGCCGGCACCTGGAGCTCGATTGTAGTGCCGTGCCCGATGCCTTCGCTATGGGCCCGCAGCCGGCCGCCGAACTGCTCGACCAGCGCCGACACAACATAGAGCCCCAGCCCCGTGCCGCGCCGCTTTCGCACCGAGGGCAAGGGTACACGGTGGAAGCGCTGAAAGATGGTGAGCAGATGTGCAGGCGGGATGCCGATGCCATGGTCGCGGATCGTCAGGTGGAGCCCGTCCTTGCGCATGCGCCCGGTCACCTCGACGCGCCGCGGCGGGTCGGAGTACTTCACGGCGTTGTCGATAAGGTTGAGCAGCACCGTCTCGAGCGCCGTGGCGTCGGTCTGCAGCATGAGGTCTTGGGGGATGTCCACCGTGACGATGCTGGGGTCCTCGTCGTGTCGCCGCGCCACCCGCTCGATGACGTCGCGCAACAACATCGCCGGCGCGACGTCCACCACGTCGTGGCCCGCGCGCTCGTGCGAGAGCCGACTCGCGGCGAGGATGTCGTCGATGAAGTCGCGGAGGCGGTTGACGTCCTTGAGCGCCATGCGGCGGAGATCCTCGCGTTGGCTCGTGGCCAGCCCGTCGCGCGCCAGGGTCTGCAGGCAGAGCTGAATCGACGCCAGCGGGCTCTTGAGCTCGTGGGTCACCGAGTCGATGAAGCGGTCCTGGCGCTGCACCTCGCGGCGCTCCGCAAAGAGGAACACCGCGAAGAGCACCAGCACGGTCATGATGAAGGCGAAGGCCACGCTGCCGAAGACGATGAGCCAGGTGTTGTCGCTGACCTGGGTGCCCAGCTCGTAGTCGCGCACCACGATGAGCAGCCAGAACACCAGCAGCGTGATGCTCACGGCCACCGCGATGCTCGCGAGCACGATGGGGAGTGACATGGATCGGCGGGTCCTGGCCATGGCGCGAGGCTACGGCACGGGCCCTGCGCCGTCCAAGCGCGCTCAGGCCGTCGGCGGCGGCCCGAGGTCCCGGTGGAGCCGCTCGCGCACCGCCCGGGCGGCGGGGTCGAGCCGGTCGAGCCCGCGGTGGGCGAGGCCCAGGTGTCGGCTCACGGGCGCCCACAGGGTGGGCACCAGCCGGAGGCGTCCCTCGCTCAGCGCCAGGCGGGTGGCTGACGTGCTCACCAGCGCGCGCCCGAGGCCCGCCTCGGCCAGGGCGACCACGGCCCCGGCGGAGCTCAGCTCTGCGGCGATCTCCGCGTGGGGCGCGTGCATGTCGAGGAGGCGACGGGTCGGTGTCCCCCGGCCCAGGGCGATCCACGGCGCGTCGTCTGGCGTCGCCGCCGCTGCGACCACCGTCAGGGTGTCGGTGCACAGCGGCTCGACCACCACGCCGCGCGGCGGCGGTGGCCCGACCGTGACGACCGCCAGCGCGACCTCGGCGGCCGCTACGGCGCGCAGGCTCTCGTCGGTCGACGCCTCGCGCAGCGACACGGACACCCCCGGAAACTCGGCGCGAAAGTGGGCCAGCGGGGTGGGCAAGAGCCAGGTACACGCCGTGGCGCCGCCGCCCAGGACCACCGCGCCGGCGGTCAGCCCGGTCACCGCCGTGACCGCCGCGCCCCCATCGGCCACCGCGCTCAGGGCGAGGCGCGCGTAGGGCAACAGCGCGCGCCCCGCTTGGGTCAAAGACGCGCCGCGGCGACCTCGGTCGAGCAGGGTCGCGCCGACGCTGGACTCCAGCCGCTGAATCGACGCGGTCAACGCCGGCTGAGACAGGTGCGCGTGGCGCGCCGCGGCGGTGAAGGTGCCGTGCGCGTCGATGAGCAGCAGGTGGTGGAGTCCGTCCAAGGTCATCATCAGTAATCGTGATGGAAATCATCCAAAACTTCCAATATCCGGAACTCACTCCCCGCCCTAGGGTCACCGCCACGCGCTGAGGTGCGCGGGGAGGTGGTCATGGACATTGGACTTCGTCGGGCGTTTGGCGCCCTGGTCGGGCTCACGCTCGCGAGCGCGCTCGTCGCTGCGTGGCCGGTGGATGCCGCGCTCTGGCGGCGCGCCCTGGCCGAGGTGGCCGGTGGGGTCGGCGGGCTCGGGCCGCTCGCGGTGGCCATCCCGGTGGCGGGGGTGGCTGCGGGGGTGATCACCACCGTCGGCGGCATGGGCGGGGGCATGACCCTGCTCTTGGTGCTCTCGCTCATCGCCGGGCCGCGGGCGGCGTTGACCTGGACCGCGCCGGCGCTGCTGCTGGGCAACCTGCATCGCGTGATGCGCTACCGGGCGGCCGTGGACCGACGTCTGGCCAGGGCGCTCGTCGTCGGTGGCTTCTTGGGCAGCGTGTTGGGCGCCCTCGTGGTCGTGCGGCTGCCCGAGGCGGCGCTGCGCCTGGGCGTCGCGGCCATGGCCATGGTCGCCCTGGGCAAGCGCATGGGCTGGCTGCGCTGGCGCATCGCGCCGCGCCACGTGGGCCCCGCGACCTTCGTCAACGGCGCGGTGTGCGCCACCTCCGGCGGGGCGGGGCTGCTGACGGCGCCGCTGCTCATGGCGGCGGGCCTGGCGGGCGACGCGTGGATCGCGACCAACTCCGTTGGCGCCGTGGCCATGCACCTCGGTCGGCTCACCGGCTACAGCCTCGGCGGCGCGGTGGCGTCCACGGACCTCGCCCTGGCTGGGGGCCTCGCGCTGATGATCACGGCGGGCAACGAGGTGGGTGTGTGGCTGCGTCGGCGCCTCTCGGCTGGGCTGCGCGCGCGCTTCGAGACCGGGGTCATGGCGACCTTGCTCTGCGTGTCGCTCGCGCTGCTGCTCTCCGCCCTCGCCGGCGGGCAGGGGGCGATGTGAGTCGGCCGCGACGGGTCATTGAATTCGCCGGGCCGCGCGCTCGTCTTGCGGTGTGTTCCGGGCCGCTTGTCGCGCCGCGGGCCGACCGCTACCTTCCGCGCCGGGCAAGTCCCCGCAACATTGGAGAACGACCATGGTTCACGCACGCACTTCGTCGCCCTCACGCACCCCACGCGCCCTTCGGGCTGTCGCCGTGGTCGCTGCCTTCGCCTCGCTGACCCTCGCCGGGTCCGCGTTCGCCAAGGGCAAGGCGCGCAAGTCGGCGCCGAAGGCCGCGCCGGCGGCGAGCGCAGACGCGGGCGCCGCGGTGATGCACAAGACGCTCAAGCGCATGATTGGGGCCATCCGCTACAAGCGGAACGCGAAGGCGCTGGCCCAGTTCGACGGCCCCGCGCAGGGCGCGTTCCTCGGCGCGGCCGCCTGGGCCAAGGCCACGCCGGCCCAGCAGACCGAGTTCATCGCGCTCTTCCACAAGATGTTCGCCGGCATCGCCTTCCCAAACATCCAGAAGAACTTCAAGAACCTCGAGACCGTGCTCTACGCGGCGCCCAAGGTCCGCGGCAACAAGGCCACCGTCGACGGCACCATCGTCATCCTGCACCCGATGAAGAAGCAGGAGATCAAGGTGACCTTTGACATGAACAAGACCGGCGCCACGTGGAAGGTCGTGGACGTGACCGTCAAGGGCAACAAGTCGATGCTGACCCGCATCCGCGACGATCAGGTGCAGAAGATCCTCGCCAAGGGCGGTTGGCCGAAGCTGCTCGAGCTGATGCGCAAGCGCGTCGCCAAGCTCGGCTGACCGGCGCGCGGCGCTGCGCGCCCACGTCGCCCTCTCGAGCCTCGGCTCCCAAGCGGCCCGCCCACGCGGGCCGCTTGTCGTTGGCCCCCGCGCGCTGTGCCCTGTCCGCGGGCCCGTGATACAAGGCGCGCCGACGCCGCGCCGCGTGCATGCCGTCGCCGGCCCCCCAGCAGGAGAGCTCCGCCATGACCCTCAGCCAGCGTGTCGCACGTCTCTGGAGCAGCGTGGTGGTCGCCCACCCCGGCCCCGTGCTCGCCGTCTTCCTCGTGCTCACCGGCCTCTCGGCCTGGGGGGCGTCGTCGCTGACGATCAACACCAACCAGCTCGACCTCATCAGCCAGGACCTGCGGCAGGTCAAAGACGTCAAGCGCATCATCGACATGATCGGCGGCAACGGCCACCTCATCGTCGCGCTGCGGGGCAATGATCCGGACCTGCTCAAGCGGGTCGCCGACGACACCAACGCGTGGCTGCTGGCGGACAAAGAGCGCATCCGCAACGTCACCTACAAGGTCGACGTGGCCTTCCTGCGGCAGCACGGCGCCCTCTTCATGGAGACCAAGGATCTCAAGGAGGTCCGTCGCCGCGTCGACCTGAAGCTCGCCGACGTGAAGAAGCGCGCCGACCCCTTCTTCATGGAGATTGAGGAGACCAAGCCCTACGAGCTGAAGCTGCAAGACATCATCGACAAGTACACCAAGATCGGGAAGCGCTCGATCGCTGACGACTACTACATCAGCGAAGACAAGAAGATGCTGCTGCTGCTGGTCAAGCCCATGTGGGAGAACACCCGCCTGGCCGAGACCGGCGAGCTGCTCGAGCGCATGAAGGCGCACTTTCGGGACTACAGCGCCAAGAACGCCCACGGCGCCAAGCTCATTGAGGACTACGACGGCGAGCCCGACGCGGACAAGAAGCGGGTGGAGTTCGGCTTTGGTGGCACCTACACGAGCAACTACGACGACAGCTACCTGATCAAGTCGAGCCTGGCGCCCGTGTCCACGTGGGCCTTCGCCGGCGTGTGCCTGGTGCTGCTGCTCTTCTTCCGCCGCCACATCCTGGCCGTGCTGCTGGTCATCTCGGGCCTGGTGCTCGGCGTCGTGCTCACCTTCGGCTTCGCGCGCGTGTCCATCGGCCAGCTCAACATGATCACCTCGATCCTCGCGGGGATCTTGATGGGCTTAGGCATCGACTTTGGCATCCATCAGCTCTATCGGCTCGGCGAGGAGCTCGGCCGCGACGTCCCGCTGGGCAAGGCTCTGGAGAAGACGGTGGCCTCGTCGGGCATGGCGTCCGTCGTCTCGGGCGCCGGCACGGTGGCGGCCTTCGCGTCGCTGACCTTGTCCGAGTTCGCCGGTTTCTCGGAGTTCGGCGTGCTCGCGGGCGCGGGCGTCATCATCATCGGCACCGCGCTGTACGTCTGGGTGCCGGGCGTGTTGCTCCTGCTGGAGAAGCGCAAGCCCGGTACGGCCAAGAAGCTGCTCGGCGGGCTCGTGGCCTCGTCCACCCAAGGGCAGCGCACCCGCCTGCCCAAGCCGGCGCTGTGGTTGACCCTCTCGGTGCTGGCGGCCGGCGGTCTCGCGGCGTTCGCGCCCCAGGTGGCCTTTGAATACAACACCCGCGCGCTGATGGTGGAGAAGCAGCCCTCGGTGCTGCTGGGCGACGAGGTCAACAAGCGCTTTCAGATCTCGTCGGATCCCGTGGGCGTGTACTCCAAGACGCGAGAGGAGGCCGAGCGCATCTTCGCGCTCTTCAACCCGCTCGACCCCAAGAAGCACTCCACCGTCGACCAGGTGGTGTCGATGTTCAGCTTCGTGCCGCCCATGGAGCGTCAGAAGGCCAACCACGCCGTGCTTGTCGACTGGCTGAAGGAGCTCGAGAAGGTGGACCGCGCCGCGCTGCCGCCCAAGTACGAGAAGAAGTGGGACGAGGCGCTCAAGTACCTGAAGGTCAAGCCGTACACGGTGGACGACGTGCCGGACAACCTGCGCTCCATGTTCCGCCACCTGCCCACGACCAAGCCGGAGAATCACGGCTTCCTGACCTTCGTCTACCCGACCGTGGACCTGTGGGACGGCAAGCAGATGCTCGCGTTCGCGGACCAGGTGGAGACGATTCACCTGGCCGACGGCAAGGCCTACAACGCCGCGGGCACGCCGATTCTCTTCGCCAAGCTCGCGCGCATCGTGCTGCACGACGCCCGCTTCACTGTGGGCGTCACCAGCGTGCTGCTTTTGCTCTTGCTGCTCATCGACCTGCGCTCGCCGACGCGGACCTTCGTGACCTTGCTGCCGCTCCTGCTCGGGGTCGGCTCCATGCTCGGCGCCATGGCGCTCTTGGACATTCGATTGAACTTCATGAACGTCGTCGTATTCCCGATTGTATTGGGCTACGGGCTGAGCCACGGCGTGTATTTGATGCATCGATTCGAAGAGGGCGCGAGCCCCATGGAGGCCCTGCGCTCCGTGGGCACGGCGGTCGCCTGCTCCACGCTGACGACCCTGGCCGGCTGGGCCGCGCTGATGGCGGCCGCGCACCGCGGGATGAAGTCCATGGGCACGCTCGCCTGCCTGGGCATGACCGCGACGCTGCTCGTGACCTTCACGGTGATGCCCGCTGTCATGCAGCTGCTGCACGACCGCCGGACCAAGGCGACTGGTGACGACACCCCCGCGGCCCCGAGCAGCGCCGCCGAGTAGCCGACAGCCCTCGCGCCGTCAGCGCGCACCGCCCACCTGCGGCGCCCGCCGCTCTGGAGTGACCCATGACCCCCACCACACCTCAGCTCGGGCGCAGCGAGGGCGCTCACGCCGTCCGGGGCAGCGCGCTGTGGCTCGTGCTCGCGGTGAGCACGTTGGCCGCCTGTTCGCCGGTCCGCAACGTGAAGATCACGGACGACTTCGCCAAGCGCGACCGCACCACCACGTACCGCGTGCACGTCGTGACCGCGCCGCTGCCCGCCGGCGACGCCAAGGTCGGCGCCATGTACAGCGCCATCGCCCGGCGCTACGTCAACGACCACCGGGACTACATCGTGCGCAAGGCCAGCGCCCAGGCTGGTATGACCAAGGCCGACTGTTCCGAGAAGATCG
>JAUIAC010000286.1 GCA_030425545.1 bacterium
GGGGGACCGCGACGTGGCGTTCCCGCTGGGGACGTTTCGGCCGCTGGGCGGCTTCGTGCGCGCGCCGTTGCCGCGGCTGGCTGGGCCTGGCGTTGAGCCCGGCGCGGCCCGGGTGAGGCGGCCGCTGGCGCTGCCGCGGTAGATCCGGGCCGGAACCAGATTGTTCAGTGAGCTGACGACCCAAGGGGGGCTACACAAACCTCGCTCAAGATGACCGCGCGCGGGCGCGACCGGTCACGTGTGTCCAAAGTCCGATGAGAAGTCGGTAGCAAGCGAAATGCCTGGCACCTACGTCGGGCACCTACGTCGGCACCTACGTCGGGCAGCGACTTCCGATCCATGCTGCGAGCCGATGACGAGCCGTTGCCGCCCCTCACCACGGTGGGTACCCTCCCGCGCGGTGAACGCCGGCCCTCGACCGCGCTGGGTCCAGGCGACCGCCAGAGCCGGTCTCATCGCAGACAAGGCTGGAAGCGCAGCGCCAGAGTCCTTACCTGTGGCGCAGGCGACGCGGCGCGCAGCGTCGGCCCTCCCCCAAACCTGGCGCCCCCCGCGCCCCCTCGGAGCTCTCCATGGCAGCCTCAGAACAGCTCGGCATCCTCGGCGTCCACTCGTTTCACTACTTCGTTCACGACGCAGAGCGCTCCCGCGTGTTCTACGAAGACCGCTTTGGCTGGCACGCGTCCCACCGCAGCTCTGCCGCGGTCACCCAGCGCACGGGCCAGACCTCCACGGTCTACGAGGCGGGAGACGTGCGTGTCGCCGTGTCCACCGCCGCCGCGCACGACGGCTCGCTGGATCCGCGCGCTCAGCGCTGGCTGCGCCGCCACCCGGACGGCATCGGCACCGTGTCGTACCTGGTCGCCGACATCGACCAGGCGTGGCGCTTCCTCACCGGGCGGGACGCGACGCCGATCCACGGCGTCCAGGAGACCCGCGTCGGCAACGGCTCGCAGCAGGGCCGCTTTCGCCACTTCTCGATCACCACCGCGCTCGGCGACGTGACCTTCCGCTTCATCCAGATCGACGACTGGGACGGCTTCGCGCCGGGCTACGAGCCGTTGCCCGCGCCCACCGGCGTGGTGAACCCCATGGGCTTCACCAAGGTCGACCACATCACGTGCAACGCGCAGACCATGGCGGGCTTCAAGCTCTGGCTCGAGCATGTGATGGGCATGGAGCAGTGCTGGGACATCGAGTTCCACACCGACGACGTCAAGCAGGACGCCGAGGTCGGCACCGGCCTCCGCTCCGCGGTGATGTGGGACCCGCGCTCGGAGCTCAAGTTCCCGATCAACGAGCCGCTGCAGCCCTTCTTCAAGGAGGGTCAGATCAACAAGTTCATCGAGGACAACCACGGCGCCGGCATTCAGCACGTTGCGCTGGAGGTCACCGACATCATGAAGGCCGTGCAGACGCTGCGCACGCGCGGCATCGACTTTCTGCACACCCCCGGCAACTACTACGACTCCGCTCCCTCGCGGCTGCTCGAAAACGGCGTGCACACGGACCGAATCGCCCACAAGATCGACGACCTGCGCGGTCTTGGCATCCTCATCGACGGCTCCCCGGTGGACAACTACCTGGTGCAGATCTTCCTGAAGGACGCCATGACGACCTACTCCGACGACCACGCAGGGCCCTTCTTCTACGAGCTCATCGAGCGGCGGGGCGACCAGGGCTTCGGTGGCGGCAACTTCCGCGCGCTCTTCGAGGCCATCGAGCGAGAGCAGCTCGAAGCGTAGACTCGGCGATCCCGCACGACGCCGACGCGCGTGGCCGGCGTCGTGCCCCCGCCGCGGCTCGCCCACCGAGGCGCAGTCGCCCACAACCCACGGTGAGGCGAACCCATGAAACTCGAGCTCTACAGCTACTGGCGATCGTCGTCGTCCTGGCGCGTGCGCATCGCGCTGGCGCTCAAGGGCCTCGACTACACCTACCACGCCGTGCCCTTGCTCGAGGCGGCGCACCTGACCGACGCGCATCTGAACCGGAACCCCATGGGTCAGATTCCGGTGTTGACCGTGGACGGGACGCCGGTGAGCCAGAGCATGGCGATTCTGGACCTGCTGGAGCACCTAGCCCCCACGCCATCGTTGCTCCCGGACGCCCCGCTGAAGCGCGCGCAGGCGATCGCGCTGGCCGAGACCGTGAACGCCGGCATCCAGCCTGCGCAGAACCTGGCGCTGCTGGTGGAGATCGAGGCCCTGGCCGGCGCGGCGGCCCGCAAGGCGTGGGGGCGAAAGTGGATCGACAAGGGCTTGGCCGCGTTCGAGGCGTCGCTCGCGGCCACCGCCGGCGAGTTCTGCGTCGGCGACGCGGTCTCGTGGGCCGACATCTGCTTGATCCCACAGCTGTACAACGCCCGCCGCTTCGGCTGCGACCTGAGCGGGCTGCCCCGCGTGCTGGCCGTCGAGTCGCGCTGCGCGGCCCTGCCCGCCTTTGTCGCGGCTCATCCGGATCAGCAGCCGGACGCCCCGGGTCAGGCGTGAGCCGAGCGGCCGCCGCCAAGGCCGACCCCGGTGCGCGCGCGCGGGACGTTTGCAACGCGGTCAACGCGGCTGGCACGCTCCGGGCATGAGGAACACGAACAGCAGGGCCAGCTCCAGCGCCGCCAGAGTCGTCACAGCGGCGCTGTGCGCCATGGCGCTCGCCAGCTGCGGCGACGACTTCCCGACCCAGGACGAGGGCGACGTCTTCGCCGCGGACAGCGGCGAGGACGGCAGCGGCGGCGCGACCGACGTCAGCTCCGGGGACGCGATCGACGCGGCAGGCGGCTGCACGTCGAACGCGGACTGCTCCGGCGCTGTGGGGCCGTGCCAGGTCAACGTGTGCCTGCCCACAGGGGCGTGCGTGGTGCAGGCCAAGGCCAACGGCACGGCGTGCGACAGCGGCGACGCGTGCCTGTCGGGCGAGCAGTGCCAACAGGGCCTGTGCCAGCCGGGCTGGAACGTCTGCCCGTGTCAGAAGGCCGGCGACGACGACTTCAAGGACTGCGAGTCCAGCTACGGCGACGGGGACCCGTGCAACGGCACGCTCTACTGCGAGCCCGGCGGCGACGCGCCTGGCTGCCGCGTGAACCCAAGCACGGTCGTGACCTGCACGGGCGGCACCTCTTGCGCCCCGGAGACCTGCGACGCGACGTCCGGCGCCTGCGTCGCGTCACCCGCACCCAATGGCACCGCGTGTAGCGACGGTGACCCCTGCACCAAAGACGACACCTGCGTGCAGGGGAGCTGTGCGGGCGGCGCAAATCAATGCCCGTGCACGACGAGCGCCGACTGCAAGAGCCAAGAGGACGGCGACCTCTGCAACGGCACCCTCTACTGCGACAACACAAGCTTCCCGCCCAGCTGCAAGGTCAACCCGGCCACCGTGGTGACCTGCCTGCCGACCGCCGCGACGTGCACGGAGCGCACCTGCGCGCCCAAGACGGGGCAGTGCGTCGTGGTCCCGCTCCCCGCCGGCACCACCTGCACCGACGGCCAGGTCTGCACCCAGGGCGACGCCTGTGCCGAGGGGGCCTGCAAGCCCGGCAAGCCCGTGTGCCCCTGCCAGAGCGACGCAGACTGCGCCGCGAAAGACGACGGCGATGTCTGCAACGGCACCCTCTTCTGCGACACCAGCAGCGCGCCCTACGTGTGCAAGGTCAACCCGAAGTCCGTGGTGACCTGCGACACGTCGCTCGACGGCGCCTGTGAAGAGACCACGTGCGCGGCGGGAACGGGCAAGTGCGTGGTCGCGCCGAAGCCCGCGGGCACGGTGTGCACCGACGGCGACAGCTGCACGCTGGGGGACGCGTGCAAAGATGGCGCCTGCGTGTCGGGTGGCAACCAGTGCGCGTGCAAGGTCGACAGCGACTGCGCCGCCTTCGAAGACGGCGACCTGTGCAATGGCCAGCTCTACTGCGACAAGAGCGCCGCCAAGTTCGTGTGCAAGGTCGCGCCCTCCACCGTGGTGGTGTGCAACCCAAGCCAGGACACCGCCTGCGTGAAGCAGACGTGCGGGCCGCAGACGGGGGTGTGCACCGCCGTGGCGCTGCCAGAGGGGGCGACCTGTGACGCCGACGGCAACCCCTGCACGCCACAAGACGCCTGCACCAAGGGGCTGTGCGCGGCGGACAAGACGAACACCTGCGAGTGCGTCAAAGACTCCGACTGCGCCGCCTACGACGACGGCAACGCGTGCAACGGCGCGCTCTACTGCGACACCACCGAGCAGGGCAAGTTCCGGTGCCGCGTCAACCCCGCGACCGTCGTGCACTGCAGCGCGAGCGGCGACAGCGCCTGCAGCGTCAACGCGTGCGATCCGAAGAGCGGAGCCTGCGCCCCGACACCGGTGATCAACGGCGCGCAGTGCAACGCGGACAACAACGCGTGCACCGAGGGCGACGCGTGCCAGGACGGCGTCTGCACCGTGGGCGTGAAGGTGTGCGCCTGCACCAGCGACGCTGACTGCAAGCTGCTGGGCGCCGACCCTTGCGCCGGCGAGCTCTACTGCGACACCGCGGCTGGGGCGTTCACGTGCGCGGTCAAGGCGGGCACACAGACCACATGCAAGCTCGAGGCCGGCAAGGACCCACAGTGCGCAGCGGCCTCGTGTGTCTCTGCGCAGGGCAAGGCCGTCTGCGAGACCACCTTCGCCCCGACGGGCACCCCGTGTAGCGACGGCAAGGACTGGACCCTGGGCGACGCCTGCACCAGCTCAGGCACCTGCGTCGGCAAGGCGGCGCTGGCGTGCACGACCACCGCAGACTGCCTGGCCCTGGAGTCCGACGGCGACCTGTGCAACGGCGGCCTGCGCTGCCTGGCGACCGGCCCCAAGGGGTCTCCGAAGGTGTGCACGGCGGTGACGACACCGCTCACATGCACGGGGTCCGGCCCCTGCGACGACCTGGGCTGCGAGCCGAAGCTCGGCTTGTGCCTGCCGGGGTTGGCGACCTCGACCTTCGGCAAGCCCTGCGACGACGGCGACGCGTGCACGACGAAGAGCGCGTGCGTCGGCGGGTCCTGCGCCTGGGCCCAGGCGCTGACAGACTGCGACGACGCCAACATGTGCACCAAGGACGCTTGCACGGCGAAGACCGGCTGCAGCCACACCGGCGTCAAGGGCCCCTGCACGGACGGCGACCCGTGCACGCTCAACGACGCGTGCAAAGGCGACACCTGCACGGCGGGAACCAGCAACCTGTGCCCGGACGGCGACCCCTGCACGGCGGACACCTGTGACGCGCAGACGGGCAAGTGCAGCCACGCGCCGAAGCCGAGCTGCACCCCGTGCAAGAACGACCCGGAGTGCGACGATGCCAACCCCTGCACCAAGGACGTGTGCGACCTCTCCACGGGCTGCACGGCCACCCTTCTCCAAGCGGGCTCATGCTCCGACAACGACCCCTGCACCAGCCAGGACGCGTGCGTGGGCGGCGCGTGCAAGGGAGCGACGACGGTCTGTGACGACAACAACCCTTGCACTACCGACACCTGCAAGCCCGGCGTCGGCTGCGCCTTCACCAAGAAGACCGGCGGGTCGTGCAGCGACGGCGACGCGTGCACCACCGGCGACACGTGCACCAAGGGCAGCTGTCTCGGCATGCCGAAGGACTGCGACGACAGCAACCCGTGTACCAGCGACGCGTGCGACGGCGGAGCTTGCCTCTCGACGGCGGTGACCGCGACGACCAACTGCACCGACGGCAACCCGTGCACCACGGGCGACACGTGCGTCGGCAAGGCCTGCAAGGGCACCGCCAAGAGCTGCGACGACGGCAAGTCCTGCACCAAAGACAGCTGCGACTCCAGCACGGGTCAGTGCGCCCATGTGACCGACCCCAGCGCCTGCCAGGGCGGCGTGTGCACCAAGGCGACCTGCGACAGCGCGGGCGGCTGCGTCTACAAGCCCCAGAACGACGGCAAGACGTGCAGCTCGACCGGCGCCACGTGCGGGAATGGCTCGTGCGGCCCGTGCGAGTGGTGGAGCGCGGGGCACGGCGCGACAGGCTCCAGCACCGACAGCGGGTTCGAGTCCGTGGTCATCACGTCGACCGGCGCGATCACGCTGGGCGGCGTCGACCATGGGCCCCCAACGGGCACGGACCGGCTCTGGCTGCGCCGCGTCAGCAAGCTCGGCGCGACCGTGGCGAACGTGGTGTCGAAGTCCTACCTCAACAGCAGCGTGGTTGGGTTGGCCCAAGGAAAGGACGCAGGCACGGCCCTGTGCGTGTCGGAGCCGACCCGACCGTCGACCTCGGCCAGCTTCGCGGTGCGCTTCAACGGGACGAGCGTGAACGCCGCCGACGTCGTGACCTACAAGGCGACGCTCCCGGGCGGGCTCAAGGCGATCACGCGACTCTCAGAGAAGCATCGGTGGGGCATCGCGGCGATGGTCCCAGCGGTGGGCAAGGCCTTTCACACCGTGCTGATCAAGGTCGACCACAACGGCAAGGAGAAGCAGCGCGTCACGGTCGACGCCACGGGCACCCGATTCGCCACCGGCATCACCGAGATGTCGACGAAAAAGTATGTCATGTCGGCACACTATGCCCAGGGACCACACGTTCACGGCAGCCTCATCGCCTTCGACGACAGCGGCAAGCAGCTGTGGACGTCCACGGCCAGCGGCTTCGGGATCCAGCCCTTCACGGGTGTGGCCACTGCGTCGGCAGACCAGGTCGTAGGCTGCGGCGGCTTCTATGGCATGGGGGCGCCTCGTGCCCAACTGCGCGCGGTGAAGGCAAAAGACGGCAAGACGCTGTGGAGCTGGTGGAGCGACGTCGTCCCGGGCGCCAGCGAGGTCATGCTGGAAGACGTCGCAGCGACGGGCACAGGCTCTGTCGTCGCGGTCGGGCGGGAGTCCTCCTCGCTGGCCGACGCCGGGTTGATGGTGCATGTCAGCGCCCAGGGCAAGCTCCTGTGGCGCAGAAAGCTGGCCTACCTCGACAGCGCTCAGCTCGTGAGCGTCGACGTCGTGGGCGACGTCATCGCCGCCGCCGGGACCACCGCGTCCGGAAAGACGCTGACGGGCTGGGTCGTGCGCATGAAGCTGGACGGCACCCAACACTGCGCGAAGTGAGTCGCCGCGGGGCGGAGCGCGCTGGAGCGTGCCCCGCCGAACGGGCCCCGCCAGACGCGGGGGCCGCAGGTCGACCGCTGCCCCTTGCAGCGGTAAGGAGAGGGCATGGAGCGCATCGGAGAGGCCTTTCTCGAGCACCTGCCGGCGGGCGCCGGCGACGTCACGCTGCGTGTGCTGCGGCAGCGCGGTGAGCGCTTGCGTGTGCGCCAGGGCGTGGTGGAGCCGGTCACGCGGAGCGACGACTTCGGCGCCACGGTGGTGGTCGCGACCGAGGGCGGCGAGGGCTGGGCTGGGACCAGCGATCTGAGCCCCAGCGGCCTGCTGGAGGCGCTCCGGCGCGCCCAGTCGTGGGCCCGGTGGAGCGCCGCCCGCGCCGTGGCGCCCCCGCTGCCACCCCCGACCTCCCGCGGCACGTGGCGCCACCCGACGCAGACGCCGTGGCAGAGCGTCGCGCTGGGCGACAAGCTGGCCTTGCTGCGCGACGCAGACCAGGCGCTCAACGTCAGTCCGCGCATCGTCGATCGGGAGGCTGCGCTCTGGCACACGCGCGCCGAGGCCCTGCTGGTGAGCACCGCGGGGGCCCAC
>JAUIAC010000287.1 GCA_030425545.1 bacterium
CCCCGTCGACGCCCTTGATGGCGCCGGTGAGGTCCACGCGGCCGACCGCAGCGTCGATCTTCCTCAAGGTCGCCTGCGCGGACGTCAGGGTCTGGGCGACGCCGCTGACGTCGACGCCCTTCAAGATACGGTCGACCTCGTTGAAGGCCGCTTGGGTTCGCGCCCCGGTGGACCGCACCACGTCCTGCGTGCTCCGCAGCGTCCGCGTGCCAGCGTGCGCGAGCCTGACAGCGCCGCGCCCCGCGTCTTCCACGCTGCGGGCGCTCGCCAACAGGGCAGGGCGCAGCGCCACCACGGTCGCGTCCAGGTCCTTCACCAGCTTGTGGGTGTCGTCGAGCAGGTGCTCGAAGCGCGCCCGGTTGCTGTCGCCGGTCCACCGGATCAGCTGGTTGGTCAGCGTCTCGAACTTGATGCGAATCGCGTCAGCCTGCCCCGTGATGCGATCGGTGAAGCTCATGCCGGCGGGGAGCTGGACGCCCGGCGTGAGCTTGGACTTCCGTGGGTCGCCAGGTGACAAGTTGATGGTTGTCAAGCCGGTGAGCGCCGACGAGTCGAGCCGGGCCTCGGTGCCTTGGTAGAGCACGGTGCCCGGCTTGAGCGCCAGCGTGACCTCGATGGCGCCCGGCTCGTCTGCCGCGATGCGCAGGCTGTGCACGCGCCCGACTCGCAGGCCCTGGTACTTCACCTGGCTCGACGTCTCGAGGCCGCTCACGCTCTCCTTGAACCGCACAGAATAGAGGTCGACCTCGGCGAAGAGGGTCGACCCGAGCACGCCGAAGAGGGTGCCGCCGAGCAGCAACATGCCGGTGAGCAGGAACAGGCCGAGCCGGGTCCGTTGTGCGCCACTGAGCGTCATGTCTGCGCTCCCTGAGCGGTGAGGGCTTCCCACACGCTGGTGCCGAGATCGTGGTCGTCGGCCTCCCGGCCAAAGAAGGCCGTCACGAGGGGGTGGTCCGTCGCCTGGACGTCGCGGAGCGTGCCCTGCGCGACCACCTTGCCCTGGTCCAGCATCGTCACGCGGTCGGCGATGCGCGCGATGCTCGGCAGCTCGTGCGTGACGACGACCATGGACATGCCGAAGCGATCCCGCAAGTTGACCAGCAGCGTGTCGAGGGCCGCCATGGAGATCGGATCCAGCCCGGCGCCCGGCTCGTCGCAGAAGAGCACCAGCGGGTCCGTGGCGATGGCGCGGGCCAGGGCGGCGCGCTTCTTCATGCCCCCTGAGAGCTCCGGTGGCATCAGGTCGGCCTTGTCGTCCAGGTTCACCAACGCCAGCTTCATGCGCACCATCTCGGCCACCACCGCGGGGGGCAGGTGCGTGCGCTCGACGATGGGCAGACTCACGTTGTCCCGGACGCTGAGGCTGTTGAGGAGCGCCCCCGCCTGGAAGAGCATGCCCACCCGCCCCAGCACGCGATCGCGCTCCGGCTCGTCGGCCTGAGCGAAGTTGACCCCCAGCAGGGACATGTGGCCGCCCGCGGGCGTGTACATGCCGATCATGTGCTTGAGCAGCGTCGACTTGCCGCAGCCCGAGCCACCCAAGATGACGTGGATCTCGCCCGGCATGACGGCAACGTCGACGCCGTTGAGGATGACCCGCGAGCCGTACTTCGCCACCAGGTCGGTCACTTGCACGGTGGGCACCCCAGCGGGCCACGCGCCCCCACCGGCCAGGGCCAGGGCGCAGGCGTCGTCTTGGCTGGGCGGGGAGCTGGGCTCGGAGCTGGGCGGGGGCTGGGACATCATCCTCCGAAGTAGAACACGAGGCTGGCGAACGCGTCGGCCACGACGACAGCGAAGATGCCCGCGACCACGCTGGTGGTGGTGCTGCGACCGACCGCGTCGGCGCCGCCGCGGGTGGTCATGCCGAAGTGGGCGCCCAGCAAGACGATGAGCCACGCGAAGAGCAGGCTCTTGACCAGGCCGGTCATCACGTCGCGCACCTGCACGATCTCGAGCGTCCGGTTCAGAAAGCTGTCGGCGCCGACGTCGAGGTACACGGTCGCCACGAGGAAGCCGCCCAACACGCCGAGGGCGTTGGCGAAGATGGTCAGCACCGGCTGGACGACGGTGATCGCGATCACCTTGGGGACCACGAGGAAGCGGATCGGGTGCAGCCCCATGGTCCGGAGCGCGTCGACCTCCTCCGTGACCACCATGGTGCCGATCTCCGCGGCGATGGCGGCGCCGCTTCGACCCGCGACGACGATGGCCGCCATCAGCGGGCCGAGCTCACGCAGCAGGGTGATGACGATCAGATCCACCACGAAGATGTCGGCCCCAAAGCGACGCAGCTGCGCCGCGGACTGTAGCCCCATGGTCGCGCCCACCAGAAAGGCGATGAGGCCGACCACGCCGAGCGCGCGGCTGCCCATGGCCGCCATCTCCCACGTGACCACACCGGGCCGGAGCCGATAGCGACCGAGGAGGGTCATGCCCGTGAACCAGAGCGCGTCGGCGCTGAGCTGCAAGAACGCGCCGGCCTCGTTGATCGCCGACTCGCCCCGCGCGCCCAGGTCCGCAATCGGGTTGCTCGAGGTCCGCTCCGGGGCCGTGGCCGCCGGGAGCGCAGGGAACATGCGCAGGGTGCGCGCGATGGCCGGCGACGCCCCGGTGACGTGAAGATCGCGCTCCGCCGCGGAGGCGCGCCGCGCCACGAGGGTGAGAAAGGCCACGCCGGCGCTGTCGATGTGCGCCACGGGAGTCAGGTCCACAGCGAGCGGCCCCTCGCCGCGGCTGATCTCTGCGAGCGCAGGGGCCAGACGCGGCACGGTCTCTGCGGTGAGTCGAGGCGGAAGCTGGGTCAGGAGGTGCGACATGCGGCAGCAGTGTACGCATAGAGTCGCGCAGTCCCAATCCGTGACTTGTCGGCGTTGGCCGCGGACCGTAGGTTTCGCCTGGACAGGAGGCTCCATGACCCGGCCCAACACACGTCACCCACATCGCATCGCCGCTGCCCGCAGCGAGCGCATCGCTCCGCCCCACAGGTCCCCGCGTGGGAGCCGACTGCGGCGGGCCCTCCTGCTGGCTGGGACCCTGGCGCTCGTCGCTGCCCCGCTCGCCGCACTCGCGGGCAACGCGCCGCCGATCAAGTGGCACCAAGGGGTCGACTGGGTGCCCTTCGACCAGGCCCTCACGCGCGCCAAGGCCGAGAACAAGGCGGTGTGCGTGGTCATCTACGCCGACTGGTGTCCCAAGTGCCGCGCGCTGGCGCCGCGCTTCGCCGAGCAGCCCGTCACTGGGGCGAGCAAAGACGTGATCATGGTCCTGCAGAACAGCGACGAACGTCCAGGCTGGTTGAAGCAGCGCTTCGGTGATCTGGGTAACTACGTGCCGCGGGTGTTCTTCCTCAAGCCCGACGGCACCGTCGCGACCGACATCAACAGCGGCAACGCCCGCTTCCCCTACTTCTACCGCGCCAGCGAGGCCGCCAAGCTGGCCGCGAGCATCCAGCGCGCCGCCAAGGCCGCCGGACCGGCTGCTGCGCCCGTGCCGAAGGCGCCTCCGCCCGCCGCGCCCGCCGCCGCCGCGCCGGCCGCGCCCGTAGCACCCGCAGCCGCCGCGACAGGCAGCGGTAGCATCGCCGGCGGCTCGGACGTGCCGATCATGATCCTGCTGGCGCTGGTGGCCGTCGCCGCGGTGTGGTTCGTCGGCCGCGGGTCGAACGATGAGGCGGGCGACGCCTGAGCGAGCGCGCGGGGGCCCACGCCGTCACGAGCGCCGGATCAGGCCGATCTCGTCCCGAGCGGTGGACGGACCTGCGCCGCGGCCGCGCCCCGACACCTGGGTCGCAGCGGCCGGCCGGTGGGGGGCTGCGGTCGCGTTGGGCGCGACGTCGTGCCCGCCGTCCTGCAATCGCAGGGTGCTGCGAATGAACTGGTAGGCCAGATCGGTACGACCCATGAGCGCGTAGCAGATGCCCAGCGCGTGGTGGACGTCTTCACGCCGCTCCGCCAGGGCGAGCGCCCGCAGAAAGACCTCGCTGGCAGCCTCCGCTTGCTCTTCCACCGCCAGCACGGCCCAGCCGAACTCCAAGAGGGCCTGCGGGTCGCTTGGGTTGCGCTCGGCCCGCTCGCGCCGTCGCTCGAGCAGGGCGCGCTCGCCGCGCCCCATGTGCTGCTGGTCCCGCGTGCCGGTGCGCAGGAAGCGCGACAGGCTGGCCTTGAGCGCGTCGGTCACCGGCGGAAACGACAGCTTGACGTTGGCGTGGCCCGTGCGGTCCCGCGGCCCCAGCACGCCGCAGGCCGCCTCCAGCACGAACTCGGCGTCGGTCTTGTGATGCACCAGCACCAGCTCCACAGGCTGGTTCACCGCGATGTCCTCTCCGGTGCGGAGGGTGAGCGGCTCGCCCCACAGTCGCTGCTCGATGATGCGCTTGAGGCGCCCGGACTCGCGTGGGCGAACCCGGATGATCACCGCCGGCTGCGAGGCGTCGGCGGCGTAGGTTGGCCCCTGGCGCGCCGCACGCCCCGCCGGGCGGGCGCGCAGCCGTGGCCCCGCGGTGGCTGTCCAGGTGCCGCGCTCGCGGGCCGCGCTCGGCGAGGGTCGAGCGCGGCCGACGCCGGATTCCGGGGGCGTTCGCGGGTCACGGCGAGCGCCGCCGCCTCGGGCCGCCGGGCCCCGCGGCGCAGCGCCGGTCGCGGTCTGGGCTTCGGCTACTGGGGCCCGTCCGACGAGGTCGGCGTCGTCCTCGAGCACCGCGTCCGCCATGGACTGTCGGTCCGCCTCGCTCAGGGACAACACGTACAGGTCCCAGCGTGCCTGCACCTCGACCGGCATCGAGAAGAACGCGACGCCGATCCCGGGCACCGGCTCCTTGTCTCCGACCTGCATCACATGGCGCCGCACCTGGCACAGCACGGTGACCGGGTCCCCCTCGGGCAGGTTGAGCCGCAGCTGGATCACACGTTGCAGGTCGAAACGGGCGTCGGACTTGACGAAGAGCCCCTTGCGCGACACGTCGAGCGTCGTACACGGCCGCCACCCCTCGCGGGTGCGCACGTCGACCTTGAGCGCGGCGCGATGCCGCGTGTATTCGCGCTGCTGTCGGGTCATGGGTCGCACTCCGGGGGTCGAGCGAAGGGGTGAGCGCCAGCCTACCTCTGTGTCGCTGAAACCCCACTTTTTCGGCCTGCGGGGACGAGGTCTGGCCCCGCGCCGCGCGCTCTCCAAGGCGCACATCGCGCGTCGCGTTGCCGACGCAGGTGCGCCGGGCTAGCCTCCCGCCATGACCAAGCTGCGTGAAGTCGCTCACCAACATCGCCTGAACGCTCGCGTCGTCGTGCCCACGGGTGCGCGCCGGCCCCCACGGCGGTGGCCGGGGCTGCGATCGCTGGTCGCCTGCTTGGCCCTGCTCTTGCCTGGGTCCGCGCTGGCCAACGGGATCATCCTGGCTGGGGACTCCAAGGGGCTGCACGTCGACGGTTGGGCCGGCTTCAACGACATCGGCCTGCTGCTCAACTTCATGAGCTCGCTGACGCTGGCGGCGCTGCTCTCGCTCGTGGTCGGGTGGAGCCCGCGGCACCTGCGCTACCTGCGCCGCATGACCGGGGCAGCGACGCCCATGGTCATGGTGACCTACGGTGTCATCGGCGCGGTGATCGGCACGATCGTCGTGCACTACGGCATGGGTGTCGGGCTGGTGGTCTTCGGCATTGGCGGGCTCATGCGCTTCCGCTCGAACCTCGGCACGCCCGAGTCCACGGGACGGGTGATCCTGGCGACGGTCATCGGGCTGTGCGCGGGCCTGCAGCTGCCGCACGTCGCGGTGACCGTGACGCTCTTCATCTTCGGTGTGCTGCTGCTCTTCGGCCGCGTCATCTCCTTCCGCTTCGTGGTCAAGGGGCTCGATCCCAAGGGCCTCGAGGCGGCCGCGGCGTCGCACCGGGGGGTGCTCGAGAGCGCTGGGTGTCACGTCGTCGGTGAGAAGAAGAGCTTCCTCAAGGGGCAGGTCGCCTTCCTGTGTCGCGCGCCCTCCGACCTCGACCCGGACAAGGTGGTGCGCCGCATGGAGTCGGACGTGCCCGACGCGCTGCGCGGGGCCGTGGACTGGGACATCGGGTGACGCCGCCGGCCGCGCGTGCGGCGCCGGGCACCTCCCGCGCGACGAGCCGTCTCCTGTGGGACGGTCTCGCCGTCGCCGCAGCCGTCGCCTGGCACGCCGCGCTCCTCTTCGTGCCTGAGCGCTACGCCGGCGTGGACGCCTACTTTCACGTGGGCCAGTCGCGGGAGCTGTGGACCCAAGGGCTCACGGCCGGGGTGCGGGCGCTGCCCTTCACCGTGTTGGGCGAGGGCGGGCCAGACCACCACTTCCTCTTTCATGTCTTGGGGCTGCCGCTCTCGTTCGTCGGCGGGCTGGTGGGGGTCAAGCTCACCGCGCTGCTCTTCGCCGGGGTCGCCACCTGCGGCGTGGTCGCGTGGCTGCGGGCCATGCGCGCGCCCGCCCCGTGGCTGTGGACCCTGCTCCTGCTGGCCACGAGCGAGGTCTACAACTTTCGCATGAGCTTGCTGCGCACGCAGACCGTCGACGTCCCGCTCGTGCTCTTCGCCGTCACCTTCGTGATCGCGGGGCGGCGCCGCGCGGCCGCGCTGCTGGCCTTTGTCTTCGCCTGGACCCACCACGGCGCCACGGTCCTGCTGCCCGTGGCGGTGGTGTGTGTCGTGGGTGTGTGGCTGGCGCGGCGGCTGGCCGGCTCGACACCCGACCGGGCGGTCGACCGGCCCGGCGCGGCCGCGGGGCTCGCGGACGTGGGGCGCGCCGCGGCCTGGCTGTGCGCCGGCTTTGTGCTCGGGCAGCTCGTCAACCCATGGTTTCCCGACAACCTCGAGTACCTCTTCTTTCACGCGCTCTTCAAGACCGCGAACCCGCTCGGCCTGCCCGTGGGCGGCGAGTGGCTGCCGGCCCGCCCGGACTACATCGCCTCAGAGCTCTGGCCCGCGCACCTCGCGCTCCTTGCGGGCGTGGCGGCGCTCGCGCGCTTCGGGGGGCTTGCGCCGCGCGGCCGTGGGCCGAGCGTCGGCGCCGACACGCTGGCCATGGCCGGGGTGTGGGCGCTCTTCGTGGTGATGACGCTGAAACACGGTCGCTTCGTGGGCTTCCTGGTCCCCGTGCAGGTGGGCTTCGCGGCCCTGGTCGCGCGAGACGCGCTGCGAGCGGCGCGGGGGCCCCTCGCGTCCACGGACCACGCGGCGCCACCCTCGCGCTCGCTGCGCGCTGGCGTCGCGCTCTGCGCGCTGCTCTGCGTGGGCCTGCTCCCGGGGCGTTTTGCGGCCACCACCGCGCTCTTGGGCCAGGGCGCGGGCGCGGACGACTACCGCGCTGGGGCGGCTTGGCTGGAGCGACATGCGAGCCCGGGCGAGGTGGTGTTCAACCTGCGCTGGGACCTCTTTCCACGATGGTGGTTTCACAGCCCGCAGCTGCGTTTCGCCATTGGTCTGGACCCAAACTACCTCGCCTATCGTTCGCCCAAGCACTTCCAGCTCTGGAACAACCTGCGCGCTGGGCAGCGCCACGTCCCGGACCTCGGTGCGCGCCTCGGCCTGCTCTTTGGCGCTCGCTATGTGGTCGCCACCGCGGAGGAGGCGCCG
>JAUIAC010000005.1 GCA_030425545.1 bacterium
CCGCCGAGCGGGCGGGCAGCCTGGGCCAGGCGCACGCGGCGTGGCTCGAGGTGCTGCGTCACCCGCTGACGCCGGCCCAGAGGAAGCGGGCCAAGGCTCAGGCCGACCGGCTGTCGACTCAGGTGCCCGCCGATCACGCCCCGGTGCTGATTCAGGTGTCGCCGGCGCACGCGCGGGTCGTGCTGGAGCGCACCGACGACAAGACCCAGCGGCTGATGCTCAGCGACGGCGTCGTGTGGTTGAAGGCGGGCACCTGGCAGGCGGCGTCGAGCGCGGACGGCTTCAAGAGCGAGCTGCGCGGCTTCCGGGTCCGCCGCCGCGGAGCCCAAACGGTGGTGATCCAGCTGGAGAAAGGCGCCGGCGCCCCACGCATCGCTGGCATGCGGCCCGCGCGGGTGGCGAGCGGGACGGAGCCGTCGCCAGCGCGCGACCCAGGTGCCCCCGCAACGAAGGACCCAGCCGCCAAGGACCCAGCCACCAAGGACCCAGCCACGAAAGACCCGGCTGGCCAGGGCGCCATCGCGCAGGGACCCGACGGCACAGGTCCCGCCGCGAAGGACCCCGCCACGAAGGACCCGGCAACGCCAGACCCCACCGGCAAGGACCCCGCGGGATCGGACCCGGCTGGCAAGGACCCCGCGATGGCGGCGGGTGGCGCCGACCCGGCGAACTCGGACCCTGCCGACCCAGCGTCGGGCGCGGGGACGCCGGGTGACGGGGTGACCGAGCGCCGCGCCGCCGGGACCAGCGCGCTCCACAAGTGGGGCCCGATCGCGACGGCGGGGCTCGGCGTGGTCGCGCTGGGCGTCGGCGGCTACCTGGGCTTCAACGCGACACAGTGGGCCGACCAGGCCAACGCGCTGTCGCCCACCCGCAGCGACTACCGAACGCAGCTCGACTTCTACGCCGACGGCGCCACCACACGCGCCACCGCCGCCACGGGGCTCTTTGTCGCCGGCGGCGTGTTGGCGGCCGCTGGGACCGCGTGGTGGCTCTTCGCGCCGCGCCGGAGCCACGTGGCGGACGCACACCCCCTGGCCCCGGCCGGGGTGCTCTTCACAGGTCAAAGCTGGAGCGCGCTCTGGCGCTTCTGAGCGCGTCCGGACCCTCGGTCCCGCCGCGCTGCTCACCCGTGCCCCTTGGGGACCACCATGCACGCATCGAAGTTCGCCGCCGCCGTCCTCGCCATCCTGGTGTCGGGCTGCGTGGTGCAAATCGACGACAAGTCGACCACGGGCGCCGACCCCTGCGATCCCAACCCGTGCGAAAAGCAAGGGGTCTGCACCGACTGGACCGCGACCTGCACCGCCAAGGACGGCGCCGCGGTCTGCTCCGGGTGGAAGCCCACCGGCGGCGGCAGCGGCGACAAGCCCGCGGCCTACGAGGCTGAGGAGACCTTGTGTGACGGCCTCGACAACGACTGCGACGGCCTCACGGACGAGTCCCCGAAGGCCGACCTGGCCACAGCGTGCCCGACGGTCGGCGTGTGCACCGGCCAGGCCGCGAGCGCCACGTGCGTGGCGGGCGCCTGGCAGTGCACCTTTGCCACCGCGACCGACTGGCAGGCCAGCGAGACCCTGTGCGACGGCAAGGACAACGACTGCGACGGCGAGACCGACGAGGACGCGGTCGCCGGACCCAAGGACTGCAAGCGGGTCGGCGTGTGCAGCGGCCTGAGCGCACCCACGTGTACGCAGGGCGCCTGGGACTGCCACTACGACAAGGCCGCGGACTACGAGGCCACCGAGCAGTCCTGCGACGGCAAGGACAACGACTGCGACGGCGTGGCGGACGCAAACCTGAGCCTGTCCGCGCTGCCCGGTGGCGCCAAGTGCGCCAGCGACGGCGTCTGCTCCGGCGGCGTGTCGGTGGTGTGCAAGGGGGGCATCGCCGCGTGCGACTACGCCTCGGTCAGCGGGTACGAGACGGTCGAAGGCACCTGCGACGGCAAGGACAACGACTGCGACGGACAGATCGACAACCTCCAGGGCACGAGCCAGCCGCTCCGCGACAGCGAGACCAAGGACTGCGCCAAGGTGGGCGTGTGCAAGGCGGCGTCGAGCGAGCAGGTCTCCCGAGCCTGCAGCAACGGCACGTGGGCCTGCGACTACGGTCAGGTGCCCTACTACGAGGCGAAAGAGACCCTGTGCGACGGTCGCGACAACGACTGCGACGGCAAGGCCGACAACGGGCTCGCCGCGCCGGCGACCTCCCCCTGCGGCGCCAAGGGCGTGTGCTCCGGTGGCACGCCGCTGTGTTCCGACGGTATCTGGACCTGCGACTGGGCGAGCCTGGCGAAGTCAGGCTACGAGGCCTTCGAGCAGACCTGCGACGGCAAGGACAACGACTGCGACGGCCAGACCGACGAGACCCCGAGCCCCATCGGGTGCAAGGCCAAGGGCGTCTGCGCGCACGGCGTGGCGCTGACCTGCACCGAGGGCAAGGGCACCTGCGACTACAGCTTCGTGCTCGCCTACGAGGCCACGGAGACCCTGTGCGACGGCAAGGACAACGACTGCGACGGCGTCACGGACGAGCCCGCCGACCTCAACGTCGCTGACAGCGGCTGCGCCAAGGGCGTGTGCCAGGGTGCCGCCCAGGCGACCTGCAGCGGCGGCAAGTGGCAGTGCTCGTTCTCGGGCGTCGCGGGCTATGAGAGCGAAGAGATCACCTGCGACGGCAAGGACAACGACTGCGACGGCCAGACCGACGAGGGGCTGAACAGCGCCGCGGCGTGCAAGACGCTGGGGGTGTGCAAGGGCGCCGCTGTGGCGCAGTGCACCGGCGGCAAGTACCTGTGCACCTACACCTCGCCCGACTTCCAGAGCGCAGAGACCGCCTGCGACGGCAAGGACAACGACTGCGACGGCCAGACCGACACCGGCCTGTGCGCCGCGGGCAAGGCCTGCACCGCCAACGCCCAGTGCACCGACGGCAGCTGCAGCGACGTGCTCGGCGGCACGGGCAAGGTCTGCACCGCCAAGGCCAACCAGTGCGCGCGGCGGGAGTCCAACGGCTCGGTCAGCTACGTCGACAACGGCACGGTGACCTGCGCCGACAGCGGCTCGACCCTGACCTGCAGCAACGGCGCCTTCGGCAGCGCCAAGGCGTGCCCGAAGTCGGCGCCAGCGTGCGTGGACGGCGCCTGCCAGCTCTGCGTCCCCAACGAGAAGCGCTGTGACGCCGCCAAGCCGGGGGACGTGGTCCAGTGCTCCGCCGACGGCAAGAGCCAGACGAAGCTGGAGACCTGCGCCACCGGCAAGTGCACCGGCGCTGGTGTGTGCGTGGTCAAGGGCGCGGTGGACGTGAGCCAGGCGAGCGTCAGCGGCAGCATGCCCGCCGTCGCGCCCCTGTCCGGCGGCGGCTTCGTGGTGACGTGGATCGCCGCCAAGCCGCTCAACAACATCGTCGTGGCGCGGGTCTACAAGTCGGACGGCACCGCGCTGGGCGCGGAGGTCAACGTCAGCGACAAGCAGATCCCCGGCGCGTCCAGGCCGGCGGTCGCAGCGCTGGGCACCGGCTTCGCGGTGGCCTGGACGACCGACGCCAAGTCGAGCGACGTCGTGCTCCGCCGCTTCGACGCGGCCGGCAAGGCGCTCGCCGCCGAGCAGATCATGGGCAAGACCACCACGGGCGTGCAGCGGAGCCCCGCGCTGGCCACGCTGAGCAGCGGGCTGGCGGTGGTGTGGGAGTCGGAGTCGGTCGACGTGCAGGGCACCGGCGTGGTCATGCAGCGCTTTGACAGCGCGGGCAAGGCGGTCGGCGACGAGGTGCTGGTCAACAAGAACGCTGACGCCCAGGCGACGAGCGAGTCTGGCGACGAGGGCGACCCCAACGTCGTCGTGCTCTCCGGCGGCGACCTGCTGGTGTCGTGGGTCCAGGTGGTGCAGGGCAACGGCGCGATCGCTGTGCGCCGCTTCTCGTCGGCGGGCGTGGCCAAGGGCGCCCCGGTGGCGGTCACCGCGGGGCAGCCGAGCGCGAGCCAGACCCGGCTGTCGGTCTCGGCGAGCGGTCAGGCCCAGCTGGTGTGGCGGCAGTTCAACGGCGGCTCAGCTGGGGCGGACGTCATGCACGTGCGCCTCGACAGCGCCTTCAAGCCCGTGGGCCAGCCGTCGGTCGTGCACGCGACCACGGAGGGCGAGCAGAGCGGTCCCGCCATCGCGCTCAACGGCGAGGGACGCGCCGTGCTGGTGTGGCAGAGCTACGACAAGAGCAACGGCTACGACCTGCGGGTGCGCGACCTGCTGCCGACCGGCTCGTGGAACGGCACGGACGCCTTGCTCGTGTCGCCCGCCACCGGGGAGCAGGACCAGGCCGGGGTGGTCGCCTTCTCCGACGATCGCGTGCTCTTCGTGTGGCGCGCGCGCACCAGTGACGTCGCCAAGGGCGTGATCCGCGTGGAGTTCCGATGAGCTTTGTCCCTGGCCCGGCCGAGCGTGTCCCCGAGCCCCGGCCTCCGGTCGACTACGCCGCGGTCAAGCGCGTGCACCTCATGGGCATCGGCGGCTCCGCCATGGGCAACTTCGCCGGGATGTTGCAGGCCCGCGGGCTCGAGGTGCGCGGCTCGGACGCCGGCATCTTCGACCCGATGCGCAGCAACCTCGAGAGCTGGGGCATCCCCTTTGTCGAGGGCTATCAGGCCGCCAACCTGGACTGGAAGCCGGACCTGGTCATCGTCGGCAACGTCATTCGCCGGGACAACCCGGAGGCCGAGGGCATGCGCGCCGCCAACCTGCCCTACGCCTCGTTCCCCGAGGCGCTGGGAGAGTGGCTCCTGCGCGAGCGCACGCCCGTGGTGGTCACGGGGACCCACGGCAAGACGACCACCACCTCGCTGACCGCCTGGCTGCTCGAGGCCACGGGGCGTTCGCCGGGGCTGCTGGTGGGCGGCGTCCCCGCGAACCTGGGCAAGTCCTTTCAGGCTGGCGAGGGCGACACCTTCGTCATCGAGGGCGACGAGTACGACACGGCCTACTACGACAAGCGGCCGAAGTTCGTGCACTACCGGCCGCACCACACCATCTTGACCTCGGTGGAGTTCGACCACGCCGACATCTACCCCGACTTCGCCGCGGTGAGCCGGGCCTTTCGCCTCCTGGCCTCGCTGGTCCACCCCGAGGGTCAGCTCTGCGCCTGGGGCGGAGACGCTCGGGTCACCGACGTGCTCGACGCATGCCGGGCCAAGGTCGTGCGCTACGGGTTGGCCGGCGACGCCGACGATCTCGACGCGGTGGCGACGCTGCACGAGCTGGGGCCAGACGGCGCGCACTTCGACCTGCACCTGCACGGCGCGCTGGTCGGGCGCTTTCACTCCCCCATGGCCGGCGAGCACAACGTGCGCAACGCCACCGCGGCGCTGCTGACGGTGCTCGACCTGGGTGTGAGCGTGGCCGACGCCCAGGCGGCGCTCAAGCGCTTCCGGGGGATCAAGAAGCGGCAGGAGATCCGTGGCGTGGTCGACGGGGTCACGGTCATCGACGACTACGCCCACCACCCCACCGCCGTGCAAGAGACCATCGCCGCCATTCGCGCCGCCTACCCGGGCAGCAAGCTGTGGGCGCTCTTCGAGGCCGAGTCCAACACGTCGCGGCGCAAGATCTTCGAGCAGCGCTACCCGCCCGCGTTCGCGCAGGCCGACGAGGTCATCTTCTGCAGCCCCCTGCGCAAGAGCACCGACAAGCTCCGGGACGACGAGGTGCTCGACGTCGCGGCCATGGTCGGCGCCATCGCGGCCTCGGGCACGCCGGCGCGCTACCTGCCTGAGGTGCCGGACATCGTGGACATCGTGACAGCTGAAGCGGCGCCCGGTGACGTGATCCTGGGCATGAGCGGGCGCAACTTCCGTGGGCTGCACGGGGATCTGCTCGAGCGCCTCGCCGCGCGTCCGCCCCAAGCGGGGTGAAGCCGCCCGCCTGAGACGTCGCAGACGAGCCGCCACCACGGGCTGAAAGCCCGAATTCCTGCGGATTTCGCTTGACATCCAGGGCTCCCTGCCCGCAGGCTTCGGCGCCTTTTGAATCAGGAGGCAGGTGCGCGCGGACCCCAATACCGCACGCAGGGCAGTGCCCGACGCGTACCTCTGATCACACTTCAGCGCCCAGCGAGCACCCCAGGAATCATCCATGCAGACACACATGACCAGCGGTCAGATGCCAGCCGAAGAGGCTGAGTTCGAGGCCCTCTTCTCCGAGTGGGAGAAGGGCTCCACCATCGACGAAGGCACCATCGTCAACGGCACCATCCTCACGGTGGGCAAGGACTTCGTCGTCGTCGACATCGGCTACAAGTCCGAAGGCCAGATCCAGACCGCCGAGTTCACCGAGCACGACGGCACCGTGACCGTGGTCCCGGGCGACGTGGTCGAGGTCTACGTGGAGCGTCGCGAGAACGACGTCGGCCTCGTGGAGCTCAGCAAGGAGAAGGCGGACCGTCTCAAGATCTGGGACGAGATCGCCGAGGCTTGCGAGAACGAGGAGCTCGTCGAGGGCGTCATCACCGGCCGCGTCAAGGGCGGCCTGACCGTGGACATCGGCGTCAAGGCCTTCCTCCCCGGCAGCCAGGTCGACCTGCGCCCCGTGCGCAACCTCGAGAAGTACATCGGCCAGCGTTTCCACTTCAAGGTCATCAAGTTCAACAAGCGCCGCGGCAACATCGTGCTCTCGCGTCGCGCCCTGCTCGAGAAGCAGCGCGAGGCCCTGAAGGCCCAGACCCTGGCGAAGCTCCAGGAGGGCATGCTGATCGACGGCGTGGTCAAGAACATCACCGACTACGGTGCGTTCATCGACCTCGGCGGCATCGACGGCCTGCTCCACATCACCGACATGTCGTGGGCGCGCATCAACCACCCGTCCGAGATGTTCGAGATCGGCCAGCAGGTCCGCGTCAAGGTGCTCAAGTACGACGCCGAGCGCGAGCGTGTCAGCTTGGGCCTGAAGCAGAACTCCGAGGATCCGTGGCTGAGCGTCGACTCGCGCTACCACGTCGGCGCGAAGGTGGGCGGCAAGGTCGTGAGCCTGGCCGACTACGGCGCGTTCGTGGAGCTCGAGGAGGGCGTCGAGGGTCTGGTGCACATCTCCGAGATGAGCTGGACCAAGCGGGTCAAGCACCCGTCGAAGCTGCTCAGCGTGGGCGACGAGGTCGAGGCGATGATCCTCGAGATCGACGGCCGCTCGAAGCGCATCAGCCTCGGCATGAAGCAGACCGAGCAGAACCCGTGGGACGTGCTGGCGGAGACCTACCCCCCCGGCACCAAGGTCAAGGGTGTGGTGCGCAACATCACCAACTTCGGCATCTTCATCGGCATCGACGAGGGCATCGACGGCCTCTGCCACGTGACCGACCTCAGCTGGGGTCATGGCGTGAGCAACCCGGCCGACGTCTACAACAAGGGCGACGAGGTCGAGGCGGTCGTGCTGAGCATCGATCCCGAGAAGGAGCGCTTCTCCCTCGGTATCAAGCAGCTGCTCGGCGACCCGTGGATGAGCATCCACAGCAAGTACCCGCGTGGCTCGGTGCAGAAGGGCAAGGTCACCAAGCTGCTCGACTTCGGCGCCATCGTTGAGCTCGACGAGTTCATCGAGGGCTTCCTCCACATCTCCGAGATCGCCGAGGAGAAGATCGAGAACATCCACAGCGCCCTGAGCGAGAACCAGGAGGTCGAGGTCAAGATCATCTCGATCATCCCGGAAGAGCGGAAGCTCGGCCTCTCGATCAAGCGCGTCGGTCACGACGACGAGGACTACGCCTACGAGAACCAGGCCCCCGAGTCGGCGACGACCCTGGGTGAGCTGATTCGCGCCAAGCTGGACCTGGGCAACCTGCCCAGCGCCGGCGAGTAGTCAGCGCCGCCGGAGCTTCGGCTCTCTCGCAGCATCGCGACCGCCCCGCACGCCCCCAGCGTGCGGGGCGGTCCGCGTTTTGGCCCGCGGGTGCTCAGGGGGCGGCGTCATGGGTCGTCTCCTGGGGCCTTCCGACGCGCTCGTGGAGCCGGCTGGCCTCGTGCTCCGCGTCGAGCCAGTCCAGGCAGCACGGGAAGAGGGCGCCACCGACGCACCGGCCCGGGGACCAGGGCCGCTCGGTGAGCGCGCCGTGCGAGGCCAGGGGCGCGTCCCAGTCCCCGTCCCGTGAGCGGGCCCAGACGGCGGGGGCGGCGGGGGTGACGGCCGCGGGCAGCGTCAGCGCCGCGAGCACGCGCGGCGTCTCGGGTGGCGAGCCCTCGCCGCGCACGTCCACGAGCCCGTGGAGCGCCAGCGTCCCACCAGAGTCCGTGAGGCGCAGCGTGCGGTCGAGGCGCACCAGCGTCGCCCCGGGGGGCAGCGACGGCTCCAGGCCCAGCTGACCCAGGAGCACCACCGACGTCCGCGGTGGGACGCACGGCGACGCCTCCACGCCGCCACGCCGCTCCCCACGCCAGAAGAGGCTGAGCCCAGCGAGGCTGATCGGCTCGTCGGCGCGCGACACGAGCTCCACCATCTCGTCTCTGCCGTTGCTGGCGCCGTCGCCGTCGAGATCGAGCCCGCCGGGGCTGAGGGCGACCTCGTTGATGACGAGCTCTCCCGTGCGGGGTGGCCGACACGCCCCGTGCAGCGTCCCCCGCTCGCCGTCGTGCCCGCCGGCCTCCGGCAGGGTCAGGCGGACGTCTCCGGGCGCCGCGTCCCGCCGGCCGGCCCACGTGGGGCTCGGCACACCGACGCAGCTGGCGAGCGTGAGCGCCAGGGCGCCGCCCCACGCCACGACCTGTGCCCGCCTCGGCCCTCCGGTGGCCCCACTGTCGCGCCCTCGAGGCCCTCTCTCGCGCTCAAACGTCCCGCCGTTGCCGGCGCTGCCCTGTGTGCTCCTGTCCATGTCGACCTCCAAAGGGAAAAAAGCCCCCCTGTAGTCCGACGTGCGCCAGCGCGGTTTTCGTCACACCCCGCCTGGCAAGGGCGCAAAAAGACCGACGGCGCCGCCTCCGAGAGGGAGGCGGCGCCGTCGGCGCTGCTGGACGTCCGGCCGGGACCCGAGGTCCCCGCGTGGCGGCGCTACTTCGCGGCGGGGACAGCCTTGGGCGCGGCGGCCTTCGGCGCGCCAGCCGGCGGCGCGGCGGCGCCGCCCTTCTTCTGAGCGTCGATGGCCTTGGCGGCAGCCTCGAGGCGGCTCAGCATGTGGTTGAGCAGGATGTCGAACTCCCAGTCCCACGTCGCGTTGTTCGGCTTCTGAACCTCACGCTGCTGCGTCGCGTAGATGAGCTTCATGTGCTCCACGCTGCGCGCGCCGAGCTTGAGCCCGACGAAGATGACCTGACGAAGCGTGGTGTCCGAGGGCGCCGACTTCTCGAAGGCCGCCAGCAGCGGCTTGACCACGTCCGCACCCTTGGCCGCGAGGTGGACCAGGCCAATGGCGGCCTTCTCCTTCTCGATGTTGCCGCCGTTCTTCAGGAAGCCGACATAGCACGCGTAGAGCTGACCGAGCTTGGACTTGGGATCCGGCGCGGCGTCCCAGGCCTGCTTGCACTGCTCCACGACCTTCACCCGGCCGACGATGGTCGGGTCCTGAATCGCCTTCTGCGTGCCCTCGTTCTTGTCGGCCACAACCACCGACTGCCACTCGGCCCAGTTGGCCGGCTCGAGCGCGTAGGACATCGGGGTGATGAAGTCGCCCCGCTCGTTCGGCTGAATCGCGTTGTACGCCTTGACCATCTCCGTCCAGCTGTTGCTGGCGCCCGAGATGCTGAGGGCGATGAAGGGCATCGTGCGCTGCTCCACCGTCGGTCCCTGGGTCGCGGCGAGCTTGCCGATCTCGGCGGCGACCGGCTGCAGACCCTCGCCCATGGCGGCGAGCGCCCACATCGACAGCTGGATGCGGCTGGTGATGTAGCCGCTCCACGGGAAGCCGCGCTTCACGGTGTCCCAGATCTTCGGCTTGCCCGTGTCGGACGCGTCGATGGGCATGGCGATGCGCTTGACGATGGCGCCGGCGGTGCGCTTGTCGTGGAGGTCGCCCAGGATCTGGGTCAGCTTCGGCCCCTCGTTCCACTCCCACTTGAACAGGCCCTTCTCCTTGGCCCACTTCTCGAACTTCTCGTCCTTCTTCATGTAGATGCCGAGGATGCGACCCGCGACCTGGTCCGGGGGGATCACGGCGAGCGCGAGACGCGCCTGACCGTAAGCCTCGGCGCGCGCGGCGTCCTTGATGAAGAGGGCGTTGACGTAGGTCTCGAAGGCCTTGTCGGTCTTCACGCGCAGCTTGGTCAGGTACTTCAGCGCCTTGATGTTGATGGCGATGCTCTGCTTGGACGGGTCCGCGTCGGCGAGCTCGAGCAGCAGGTCCACGTACTGGCGCTTGTCCTTCTCGTCGGGCAGCGAGAGCCACAGCGCGTCGAGCAGGTTGCCCTTGGCCTCGGCGTCCTTGACCCGCTTGATGACCGCCGCCAGGGCCTTGACCACCGGCTTCTCAGGCGCCCAGTCCTTGCCCCGCTCGTGGCTGTCGCGCCGCCAGGTGCTGATGATGTTGGCCACCGTCGGCGCGCTGTCGAGGTGCCCGAGCGCCTTGACGAACATGCCCTGCACCCGCTTGTTCAGCTTGGGGCTCGCCTGACCGACGCTGTCGAGGGCCTCGACCAGCGCGACCCGGAACTTGCCCTCCTTGTCGATGATCTGACCGAAGCGCTCGAAGACCTTGTCGTTGTCGCACTTGAGCTGATCTTTGGACGAGAGGGCGCGGATCTCCTTGATCGCGGAGGTGCGCTCCCGGGGGTCCTCGCTCTTCTCGAGCACGAGGCTGTAGTAGCGGCACGACTTCTCGCCGCGCTGACAAGCTGGCAGCACGGTGGCGAAGGCCAGGGCGAACGCGAGGGTGCGCGCGAGGCGGCGTCGAGTCATGAGCTGGTTCCCCTTTGTGTGGTGTTCGCCGCGAGTGGGCGAAGCGGGTCGGGCGCCTTGGCCGAGGTCCGGGCGCGAGGTCCGGTGGCGGTGCTGGCGGTCACAGGCGGCAGGCCGACGTCCACGAATCAAGAGATTCGTGTGGTTGTCATGCGCTTTGCGACCGGAGGACGTTGCGACCAGGAGGGTGGAACCTCGCGGTCTTCGTTTGGCTGGCCGCGGCCCCGGGAGGGCAGACGGCCAGGGCGAGGGCGCTGACGCACCCATCGCGTTGCCGCGTTCCGCCCGCGTCGAGCCGTCGGGCCAGACACGAAAACGCAGCGGGATCCACTGCGCTTGGAACGGCCGGAGTATAGGCGGGGCGCGTTTTTGCAGTCAACCCGCGGCCATGCGGGCTAAGACCCAGACTTTTCTGGCTTTTTTTCGAGTTGCGGCGCGAGGGGCCAGCGGCGGAGGCCCCGGCGACGTCTGCGGCAACTTGCCGGGCGTCGACATGGCGCCCAAACTGCGTCGCAGAGGGCGTCTCTGCGGAGGGCTCGCCGACTGCACCCGGAGCGCGTGAAGATGAGAAAATCCCTCGCAGCGGTGGCGGGTGTGGTGGCGTCGCTCAGCGTCGGGCTCGCGCTCGCCGGGGATCTGCCGCCGCCCAACATCCACCCCGCAGAGGCCGCGTTCACCCTCTTTGCCAAACCGGTGGTGCGCCGCACGGTGGTGCGGGGCGACCGGCAGGCGCTCGATGTGTGGCTGGTGTCCAAGCAGCCCTTCGCCAAGACCGGCGAGCGACTGCAGCAGGCCGCCGCGGTGCAGCTGACCCTCCCGCACGGCTACAAGGTCGTGCGCGCGACGTGGCTCGACGCAGACCAGACGTGGTGGGTGGACCTCGTCGGCGGCACCCACGAGGTGCGCGCTCGGGTGTCGCGCCACCGCGACGGGTCCCTGCTGGTGCTCGGGGGGCTCGGTCACAAGCGCGACGCGAAGCCCTGGGCGCCGCCGTACAAACCCCTGCCGATCAACCTGCCGCACGGGCCGATCCGGCCCTGAGCCGTCGGGTCAGGGGCCGACGCACGTGCGTGGCCAGGCCCGCAGCCCCGGCGTGGGCAGCCCCGTGCTCGCGGGCCCCGGGCTCAGCACGGCCGCCTGAGACGACGCGCTCCACACCGCCGAGACCGGCGGCCGCCACGGCGGTGGCGGGAGCGCAGACGGTGAGAACGCCGGCTTGGCGCCGAGCTGGAGGCCGCGGAGCGCCGGCTTGGCGCTCGGATCGCTGGGCAGCACCGCCACGAGCAGGTCGGCGATGCTGGGGTCGCCCAGCAACACCACCGCCCCGGCCGGCGCCGTCACGTCCGAGGCCAGGAGCGTCCACGCCCCAGGTGCGCCTGGCTTGGCCGGGGCGAGCGGCCACGACCACAGCTGCAGCCCGCCTTTGGTCCCCAGCCAGAGCAGTCGATCGCCCGCGGCGTCGACCTGCAGCACGGCGCCGGCGACCGCCGAGGGGCCGCTGCCCTGCCCTTGCCACAGCGGCTGGGTCTTCAGCGTCGCGGTGGCGATGTGCCACAGCTGCGGCGCGCCGCCTGCCGCCGGCACGCCAAACACCCACGCGCTGCGGACGCCGCTGATGGTGGCCTCGGCGACGAGGCCGCCGGAGCGCACCGCAGGGAGCTGCGCCGCCTGGGTCTTGGACACCACGCTCCAGGTCCCGGTGGCGGTCGCGAAGCGCTCGGCTCCGGGCGCCGGCGGCAGCGACACGCCGCCGACCGCGGCGGTGGCTGGCGCCGGAAGCGCGGCCACGCCGCCCCACACCACCAGCTCGTCTGCCGCGGCGTGGACCGCCAGCGGCCAGGCGCGCTTCGACGCCCCCTTCGGCGCCTCGAAGCGCGCCCAAGCGTCCCCTTGCAGCCGCCAGGCCTGCGCAGACGCCTGCACGTCGAGCGTGTGCCCCACGGCCGCGCCGCCCACCCAAACCCAGCCCGACGCCACCTTCGCCAGCGTGCGGCCGAGGGCCGGAGGCGGCGCCAGGGGGACGTCGCTCCAAGCGCTGCCCTCCAGGCGCCACACGGCGGCAGAGGGCGCGCTGACGCCGTGGCCCCAGGCGACGACCGCGCTCCCGCCCACGCGCGCGGCGTAGGCGCGGGTCACCTTTGGCGAGGGGTCGACGGTGGGGACAGACCAGGCGTCGGACAGCGTGTCGTAGCGCCGCAGGGACAGCAGGTCGTAGCCTGTGTCCTTGGGCGTGGCGGCGCCGTGCAACCAGAGCTGGTTCGGCGCCATGTCGCAGAGCAGCGCGCCCCCGTGCAGCGCAGCCCAGCCTGGGGCTGCCGGCGGCGCCGAGCGCTTGGTCCACACCCCGGCCTTCAGCCGCCACAGCGCGCCCACGTCGGAGGGCGTCGGCGTCGCAGGCGCGATGACCTTGGCGCCCGCTCCGCTCTGGGCCGGGGAGTGACCGTAGAGCCAGAGCTGCCCGCTGGCGTCCTGGCACGCCGCGCTGCCGGCCGCCAGCGCCGGCTGTTGCTGCATCGGCTTCCAGGCGGAGGTGGCTGGGCTGAAGACGTGGACCGGCGGGCCGGAGCCCGCGCCGAGCCGGACGTGGACCAAGCCCTGGTCGGTGACAAAGGCCAACCCCCGCCCCGGCGTCCCCGTGTGCTGCAGCGGGGTGATCTTGCCGCTGACCGCGTCGACCCGCAGGTCGCCCTGAGCGCCGCCCGTGGCCGACGTGCCGCCGAGCACCCACCAGGCCGGCCCCGCTGGATCCACCGTCGCCGGGACCGCGACCAGCGTCGCCGAGACGCGCGCGAGCGCAGGGGCCTGTGCGAGCAGACGCCACCGCTTCTTCGCCGGGTCGACGCACCAGAGCTCGCCTGAGGCCGCCGGCGTGGCTGCGTCCAGGCGCGCCACGAGCCCGCCGACGACACACAGGGAGCCAAAGCCGGCGGCGGCCGCGGCGGTGTCGGGCCACCGCGGCGCAGGGCCACCCGCGTCGAGCCCCACGTCGGCGTCAGCCCAGGTGTGTGGCAGCCCTTCGTCGGTGAGCCCGTCGCAGTCGTTGTCGAGGGTGTCGCACGTGAGCTCGTTGGGCCCCTCGTAGCCGGCGACGGCGGCAAAGCTGCACGACCAGGCGCCGGCCACGCACACGGGCGCGCCCTGCCCGCCGACACACACGCCGAGCGCCGGACAGGTCGGGGCGCCAGAGCCCGGGACGCCGTCGTCGGTCAGTCCGTCGCAGTCGTCGTCGACGCCATTGCAGGTCTCCGCCACGGCCTCCGACTTGGCGCCGTCGGCGTTGCTCGAGCAGGTCACGCCGCCCGCCGCGTTGCACTCGACGACGCCCTCGCCGCAGATACCGAGCCCCGTGCAGGCCCCGCCCAAGGTCACGCCCTGCCACACGAAGCCTTCGTCCGTGCTGCCGTCGCAGTCGTCGTCGGTGCCGTCACAGGTCTCCACCAGCGGCTTGACCCCAGGCGCGCCCGGCAAGGTCGAGCAGGTCGCGAGGCCGCCGCTCGCGCAGACGATGGTGCCCTTGCCGCAGGCGCCGACGCCCTCACACGCCGCGCCCAGGCCGAGGCCCTGCCAGGTGAACCCCTCGTCGGTGGCGCCGTCGCAGTTGTCGTCGAGGCCGTTGCACACCTCGGGCTTGGCCTTCGACTGCGGGCCCTCAGGGTTCGTGGAGCACACCGGCTCGCCCTTGACGCTGCACACCACCTGACCAGCCCCGCAGGCGCCGCGCCCGACACAGCCGCCGCCCAGGGGCGTCCCCGACAGGCCGATGTCCTCGTCGGTCTGCCCGTCGCAGTCGTCGTCGAGGGTGTTGCACGACTCCGTCGCGGCCTCGCTGGCAGGCCCCTCGGGGTCGGTCGAGCACACCGCGGCGTCGACGTTGCCGCAGACCACCTTGCCCACGCCGCACTCGCCGGTGCCCAGGCATGGCGCGCCGACGGGCACGCCGGACACGCTGAAGTCCTCGTCCGTCTCGCCGTCGCAGTCGTCGTCGACGCCGTTACACTGCTCGCCCTGGTCCTGGGAGCCTGGACCGCCGGGGTTCGACGAGCACGTCGCGCGCCCCAGCTGGCACTGCACCAAGCCCACGCCGCACGCGCCGACGCCCTGGCAGGCCTGGCCGACCGGCACGCCTTGGTAGCTGTGGCCCTCGTCGACGGCGCCGTCGCAGTCGTTGTCCAGACCGTCGCAGGTCTCGACCGAGGTCCAGCCCGGCACGTTCGTGTAGTCGCAGCTGAGCGTGCCGGCGCCGACCTGGCACGACGCGCTGATGTGAATCGCCTGGCCCGCGCAGACCCCGTCGCTGCTGCAGGCGTCCCGGGCCAACACGCGTGGGTCGGCGTTGGGCACGGCGTCGTCTGCGTCGCGCTCGTCCGGCAGGCAGTCGAGGTCGGCGTCGGCCACCTGCGACTCGACCGCGTCGGGCTTGCCGTCGTTGTCGCTGTCGATGGGCGCGCTCGGGTCTGGCCCCACCTCGACGTCGTCTTGCTTGCCGTCCTCGTCGGAGTCCCGGCGGTCGGGGTGGGTCCCCACGGCGTGCTCTACGGCGTTGTCGAGACCGTCGCCGTCGTCGTCGGCGTCGGGGGCGCGGCAGCGGTTGACGTAGCAAAGTCCGCTCGCGCACTCGCTCGACGCGACGCACACGGCGCCCACCTGAGCAGCGTCACAGCCTGTCGACGCCCAGGTCAGGAACGTGAGCAGGCAGACGGTTCGTGCAGTGGTGGCCATGGGTCGCCGTGTCAGCGGGAGAATTCAGGCTAGCGCTGGCCCCGGAGGGCAGCAAGTTGCAGCGGGCGCGGCGCAGGGCGCACCGCCCAGCAGCGGGTCATCGTCGCGCGCGCAGCGCGAGCCCCCCCACCAGCACGGCGGCAGCGGCCGCGATCCAAGGCCACGGCAGCTCGTCGTCCTTGGGCGCTGGGGCGTCCTCTGGCTGGACCGGGCGGCGCGGGGGCCGCGGGGGCGGCACGCGCAGCTCGGCCCGCGTCTTGGGCGGCATCAGCACCCCGGAGCGCTGCGGCCCCCCGCGCCGGTCCGCGTCGCGGACGCGCCACAGCAGCGGGGTGGGCTGCATCGGGTCGAAGAGCCGGTACTCCACCACCACGGAGCGCGGGGAGCGGGCCCACCCCATCTCCATGAAGAGCCTGACCGTGGCGGCCGACGACGTGGTGCCCGTGGGCAGATCCACCGACGACATGCGGACCTCGGCAGGCACGCCGGCGCCGTTGACCACGTAGAGCCGGGCCCGTGCCAGCGCCGCCATGGCCTTGCGTGAGCGATGCAGCTCGGCGGCGTCGATGCGGTCGTCGCCGTTGGCGTCGGCGCCCGGAAACAGCCCGTGAGGCACCGTGCCTGTGAGCAGCACCGACGGGCCTCGGAGGCGAAACACGAGCGTGCCGCGCGGCGCGGCGAAGTGGGCAGCTGCGCCGCTCGCAGACGGGGCGCCCGCACGTGGGGCGATCGCCGGCGCGGCCTTCGCGGCTGGCGCCGTGCCGACCCGCGCGAGGACCTCGTCGCAGCCGAGCGCGGCGCCGGTCGCCAGGAGCACCGCGACCGCGAGGGGTCTCCGCGCCGACTCCGACGTGCTCAACGCGGCCAGACGTTGGGCAGCTCGTCGACCACGTCGCTGGCGAGCGTCCCGCGGGCGCCTCGCTGGGCCTGCACCGCCGCGCCCGCGAGGTTGTGCGCCAACACCCCGGCACACGACGCCTCGAAGGGCGCGAGCCCCTGGGCGAGCAGCGCGCCGATGACGCCTGCGAGCACGTCGCCGCTGCCAGCCACGGCCAGCGCCGGGACGGGCGCGCTGCGGACCGCCCAGCGACCGTCGGGCGACACGATCAGGGTGCGCGCGCCCTTGAGCACCACCACGGCGTCGAAGCGCTCCGCTGCACGCTGGGCCGCGCCGAGTCGGTCGGCCTGGACCTCGGCCACCTCACAGCCCAACAGCCGCGCCATCTCTCCAGGGTGCGGGGTCAGCACCAGCCGCCCCTTGGCGTTGGCCGCCAGCTCCGGCCGTCCGGCCAGCGCGGTGAGCGCGTCGGCGTCGAGCAGCACAGGCCCTGCGCAGGCGGTACACACGCGGCCCACCAGGTCGATGTCGGGCGCGCTGGTGCCCAGCCCGGGCCCGACGGCTGCCGCGGCCTTGCCCTCGAGCAGCTTGGCGACGCGCTGCGCCTCGGCGGCGCCACCCCGCACGGCCTGCACCATGATGTCCGGGACCAGGCCCTCGATGCGGGCGCGGATCTCACCCGCCGTGGCCAGGGTCACCAGGCCGGCGCCAGCCCGCAGCCCGCTGCGCGCCGCGAGCAGCGCCGCGCCGCTCTTGCCGGCCGAGCCGGCGACCACCAGCAGGTGCCCCGCCGTGCCCTTGTGGCTCTCCGGGTCCCGCGGGCGCACCAACGCGCTCAGGTCGCCGTCCTCCAAGGCGCGGAGGATGGGGCGCTGCTGGGCGATCCACTTGGGCGGCACGCCGATGTCCGCGACGACCAGCTCCTTCCATGCGCCGGCGCCCTCCCCGAGGAAGAGCCCAGGCTTGGCGGCGGCCAGGGTCACCACCAGGTCCACCTGCGCCACGGCGCCCAGCGACGCGCCCGTGTCGGCGTGCACCCCACTGGGCACGTCGACGCCGACGACCAGCCCCTCATGCCGCCCGTCGAGCTGCTTGACCCACGTCGACATCGGCTCGCGCAGCGCCTGGGTCGCGCCGATGCCGAGCAGCGCGTCGACCACGACCACCGACCGAAGCAGCGACCGGTGCAGGCTCTTCAGCTCGCCGCCCTTGGGGGCCTCCGCGCTCCAGCGCGGCTTCACGCCCGACGCCACCAGCACACCGTGATGCACCAGCGCCTCGCCCTTGAGCTTGTCGCGGTCGCCGACGCCGTACACGTAGACGCGGAAGCCGCGCCAAGCGAGCTCGCGAGCGATGACGAAGCCGTCACCGCCGTTGTTGCCGGCGCCGCAGAGCACGGTCACCAGGCGGCTCTCGCCCCGCTCGCCGACACGCGCGCAGATCTCGCGCACCACGGCACGGCCGGCGGTCTCCATCAAGGTCACGCCGGGCAGGCCCAGCTTGTCGATGGTGCGTCGGTCGAGGGTGCGGCTCTGGTCCGCGCTGAGCAGTCTCATCTCGTGCCCCCAGCCAGGCGCATCGCCTCGGCCATGTCACTCACCGCGCGCTCAAAGCCCACGAACACGGCCCTGCAGACGATGCTGTGACCGATGTTGAGCTCTTCCACGTGCGGCAGCGCGGCCACGTCGGCCACGTTGCGATAGTCGATGCCGTGACCGGCCGCCACCACCAACCCCAGCCCGTGGGCCTGTTCGCAGGCGCTACGCAGCTTCTCCAGCTCACCCGCGGCGATGGCGGGCGTCGGCGCGTCACAGAAGTCGCCCGTGTGCAGCTCGATGACGCTCGCGCCGACCTCGTGGCTGGCCGCCACCTGGGCCGGATCCGGGTCGATGAAGAGCGACACCACGATGCCCGCGTCGGCCAGGCGACGGGTCGCGTCGGCGATGGCCTGGCGTCGACCGATCACGTCCAGGCCGCCTTCGGTGGTCCGCTCCTCGCGCTTCTCGGGCACCAGCGTCACCGTGTCCGGCCGGGTGCGCAGCGCGATGCCGATCATCTCCTCGGTGACGGCCATCTCCAGGTTGAGCGGGACCTGCACGGTCTGCCGCATGACCGCCACGTCGCGGTCCTGGATGTGCCGGCGGTCCTCGCGCAGGTGGATGGTGATCTGGTCCGCACCGGCCTGCTCCGCGAGCGCGGCGGCGAACACCGGGTCCGGGTAAGCGGTCCCGCGCTGTTGGCGCAGGGTCGCGACGTGGTCGACGTTCACACCGAGACGGATGGCGGGCATGGGCGGCTCCTCGTGGGGCGGCGGCCACCCCCAGGGTCTAGGCAGGGGTGAGGCGGCGGCGTTGGGCGGCGGTGCTGGGCGGAGGTACTGAGCAGCGGCTGCGGCGACCGCTCAGGCGCCGATGGCCTCGGTGACGGCGTCCGCGATCCGCCTCGCGTGGCCTTCGACGCTGCCTGGGTCGGCGCCCTCGACCATCACCCGGCACTTCTTCTCGGTGCCCGAGTAGCGAATCAGCACGCGGCCCTCGCCAGCGAGCGTCTTCTCGGCCTCGGCGACGGCCTCCTGCACCGACTTGAGCTCGCTCAGCGGCGGCTTCTTGGCGACGCGCACGTTGATCAGGGTCTGCGGCGCCGGCTGCATCACCCGCGCGAGGTCGGAGAGGGGCCGCTGCTCCCGCTGCATGATCGCCAGCACGCGCAGGGCCGCCAAGGTGCCGTCGCCGGTGGTGCTGTGGTCGAGGTGCACGATGTGACCGCTCTGCTCGCCACCGAGGTTGTAGCCGCCGCGGCGCATCTCGGCGACGACGTAGCGGTCGCCCACCTGGGTCCGCTTGAGGTCGATCTTCTGCTCGCGCATGGCCATCTCGAGCCCGTAGTTGCTCATGACCGTGACGACCAGCGCGTTGCCGGCCAGGGTCCCCTCGCGCTTCATGCGGGTGGCGGTCAGCGCCAGGATCTGGTCTCCGTCGACCTGCTGGCCGCGCTCGTCGACGCAGATCAACCGGTCCGCGTCGCCGTCGAGCGCGATGCCGATGTCGCAGCCGTTCTCGAGCACCATGGCGGCGAGCTTGCGCGGGTAGAGGGCGCCGCAGCCGTCGTTGATGTTGAGACCGTTGGGCGAGACGCCGCGGGTGATGACCTCGGCGCCGAGCTCCTCGAGGACCGCGGGCGCGATCTTGTAGGCGGCGCCGTTGGCGCAGTCGATGGCGATGCGCACGCCGTCCAACGTGAGATCGTTGGGAAAGGTGGTCTTGAGGTAGGTGATGTAGCGGCCGCGGGCGTCCTCGATGCGGTAGGCGCGGCCGATGTCGGCGCCGGTCTTGATCGCCCCGGTGATCGCGGCGTCGTCCTCGATGAAGCGCTCGATGCTCAGCTCGACCTCGTCGGGCAGCTTGTAGCCGTCGGGCCCGAAGAGCTTGATGCCGTTGTCGAAGAAGGCGTTGTGGCTGGCCGAGATCACCACGCCCACGTCGGCCCGCATGCCCTTGGTCATGAACGCGATGCCCGGGGTCGGCAGGGGGCCGAGCACATAGGGCTCCGCGCCGACGGAGCAGGCACCCGCGACCAGGGCCATCTCGAAGAGGTAGCCGCTGCGCCGCGTGTCCTTGCCGATGAGCACGCGCGGGCGCTCGTGGCGGGACTTGAACACGCTGCCGACGGCGCGCCCCACCTGAACGGCGGTCTCGACGGTCATGATGCCGGCGTTCGCCTCGCCGCGGATTCCGTCCGTGCCGAAGTAGCGGCGCTGGTTGCTTGCCATGGATGCTCCTGAGGGGCGGGCTGTCACTCGCCGACGACGCGCAGCTTCACCGGCTTGCGTGGGACCGCGCGGCGGTCGTGCACGCGCTGCTCCAAGACGTCGAGGATAGCTGCGTTGTCGTAGTTGGCCTTGCGGATCAACTCGGTGTTGCGGCGCAGGCGGTCGAGGCTGGTGGAGATGCCGTAGCGCCCCAAGATGCTGGAGATGCGCTCGTGGTGCCGCTCCAGCGCCTCCTTGACGCTGGTGAAGCCGTGCTCTGCGGCCTCCGCGCGACGCCAGAAGGCCAGTGGGTTGAGGTTGAAGAAGGTGACGTCGGTCTCGCTCGGCTCGATCAAGATCACGTCACCCTGAAAGGACTGGTCGAGGCGCAGCTTCTCGATGCCGAGCATGAGCCGCGTGTGCAGCAGGGTGCGAAAGGCCTGGTTGAGCACCGTGACGATGCCCATGTCGCTCATGCCCCGCTGCCCGTTGAGCAGCTGGTCGGCGTGGTAGTTCACGAAGGGGCGAAAGGGGTTGTAGGCGATGATCAGCTGCGCGCCCGACTTGACCGCCTGGGACAGGTTGGCCGTCTTGCGGATCCCCGCGTCGCAGTAGTCGTGGCCGTTGATGCGCGCCGGCCGGAAGAACCCCGGGATGGCCGAGCTCGCCTGCACCGCCTCGCTGATGGTCACCGAGCAGTCCTCGTCGTGGCCAAAGACCACCGCCTCGGCCGTGTTGAGGTTGGTGGAGCCGATGTAGAGGTCCTTGTCGCGCTCGAGCTTGAGCAGACGGAAGTGGTTCGGCATGCCGTTGCGCTCGAAGTTCTCACGGATGAAGCGCTCGATGCCGCTGTTGTCGAACACGCCGCTGGGCAGGTAGCTGAGCCCCCGTTGGAGCTGGCTGCGTCGCTGAAAGGCCTGCACGACGGGCAGGACGAGCTGCTCGGCGTGGCTGTACGAGGGCGCCTCGAGGAAGCGCCGGGCCCGGTTGATCATGCGGGAGCGATCGTTGGTGAGCACGCCCGCCAGGGTCAGTGTGGTGGCGGGGACCAGGCCCACCGCGTCCTTGGCGAAGGTGAGCGGCTTGCCCACGAACTCGCGCCAGTTGGGGAGGTAGAAGTGGGTGGGGCGGAACTGGCCGATGCGACTGGAGCGGCCCTCGATGGAGCGCAGCAGCTCCTCGGGCTGGACGCCAGCGGCGAGGGGCGCGGCCAAGAAAGCGCCAGCGCTGACGCCGACATAGGTGTCGAAGTCGCACACCGAGCGGTTGTGGAGCACCGAGTTGAGCGCGATGAGCCCGCCGATCTTGAACGCACCGCCGGAGATCGCGCCGCCCGCGAGCACGAGGGCGGTCTTGGCGTGCGGACGCCGCCGCTCGCCTCCCTTCTCCACAAAAGTGATGCCCATGCGGCCTCCCAGCGGACCGGAGTGTGGCTCAGCACCCGTGGGGGGAGCAAGGGAGGGGTTTGGCGGCGGGCCGAGCCGGCGTCAACGCGCTGAGATCGTGGCGACGAGCTTCTGCGCCAGACGCGAGAGCCCGGACGAGGCCGCCGCCGCCTCGTCGGGAGAGACCCAGCGCGACGCGGTGTAGCCGAGCGGGCTCAGGTCCGGTGGTTCTCGTTGGAGATCGAGCAGGTAGGGCGTCACGGTGTAGCGGCGGTGGGTCAGCGTGTGGGTGAGCGGGGGTAGCGCTGACGCGTCGTGGATCATCGGGAGGGTGCGGGCCAGCGCTGCGTGGGCGTCGGGCCCCTCGGCTGCCGGCGGCTCCCACAGCCCGGCCCACCGGCCCCGCTCGGGTCGCTGGCCGCACCACACGGCGCCGTCGCGCACCAGCAGCAGGTAGGCCGCAGCCACGGGGGTCGCCCGCTTCTTCGGCGTGCGGGTGGGGAGCTCGGCGACGCGGCCCTGGGCGAGCGCCAGGCACCATGGCGCCACCGGGCAGCGGTCGCACAGCGGGGCCTTGGGCGTGCAGACCAGCGCGCCCAGCTCCATGAGCCCCTGGTTCCACTCGCTGGGCGCGGCGCGGGCGGCGGGCACCTGCAGCAGCGACTCGGCGCGCGCCCACAGCGCCCTCCTGCCGGCGCCGCTCGCCGGCGGGGCGTCGAGGGCGAACCAGCGGCTCAGCACTCGCGCCACGTTGCCGTCGACCAAGGCCGCGGGCTGGCCGAAGCCGATGGAGCGCACGGCGCCAAGGGTGTAAGGGCCCACGCCGGGCAGCGCGGCGAGGGCGGCAGGGTCAGCGGGCAGCTGGCCTCCGTGACGCGCCACCACCGCCTGGGCGGCCCGGTGCAGGTTGCGCGCGCGGTTGTAGTAGCCGAGCCCGGTCCAGGCTGCGCGCACCTCGTCGAGCGTGGCGGCGGCGAGGCTCGCCAGGTCCGGCCAGCGCGCCATCCAGCGGTGGAAGTAGGGCACCACCGTGTCGACTCGCGTCTGCTGCAGCATGAGCTCGGAGACGAGGGTGGCGTAGGGGTCGGGGGGCGTCTGTCGCCACGGCAGCGAGCGCTGCGCGGCGGCGAACCAGGTCAACAGGGCGTCGGCGCGGGCGGCGTCGTTCACCGCGCGCGGCCCGTGACGGTCGCCGAAGCAGCCGGGCCCCGCGGGGCCTGTGGCGGCGCGTCGGTCGCGCGCGGGGCCTCGTCTCGGCGCTTGGCCCGCGCGCCGCCGGGGACGGGGCCGACGAGGCGTGCGTCGAAGCACACCTGTCGCCACGTGGCCGACGCCGCGCTGAGCTCGAGGGTCACGGGCAGGCCGCGTTCGCGGGCCGCGAGCGGCACACGCCAGGCGTGCCAGCCAAAGTCGGCAGGCGCCAGCGTCTGCTCGTGGCGGATCGTGTCACCGACCCGCACGGCGAAGCGCACCGGGCTGCCCTCCTCATGGCGCACCGCCCACAGCCGGTTGCCGACCCGGCCAGCGACCGCCTGGGCCGCCGGGAGCTCGTCCCAGCGCACCTTGAGCACGGCGCCGTCGGGGTGGGGCTGAGCGAAGATGCAGCGGCGACGGCTGTTGCCGACCTCGTTGAGGCCGACGAAGAGGTCGCGCCACCACTCCCCGCCACAGCGCTGCTTGTCGCCCGCGGCCCGACACCGCTGCTCCTGCCCCCGCTTGGGGCCGACCCGGCGCACGTCCGCGTCGAGCAGGCGCTTCTGCAGATCGAGCACCGTCTCGGACGGCGGCAGCCGCAGCAGGCGAAGGCGCATGCCCGGCCCCAGGACCTCGGCCCGCAGCTCTGTGCCGAAGGCGGAGAGGTCGGGCTTGGCGTCGTGGGTGGTCAAGAGCCAGAGGCGCTTGTGCCCGTCGGCGTCCCAGCGGTCGAGCGGCTCCCCGGGCACCCAGGCGCTCAAGAAGTCGAGGCCCTTGCTGGCCCAGACGTGCGCGAAGCGGTGGCGCTCTGCCCCCGACCACTGGGGTGCGACCGCGAATCCGTCGCCCTTGCGCAGCTCCTTGGAGATGATCTCGGCGGCCAGGGCCATGGGCGCGCCCGCCGGCGTCGCCGCTCGCCGCGCCGCGCGTCGCACGTAGAAGAACGCAGCTGCAGCGACGACGAGGCCCACGAGCAGCCAGGCACGGGCCCGCGCGAAGGCTGCTGGGGCCTGGCGGGGAGCTGTGGGTGGCGGTGCGTTCATGGCGTGCGTGGGGCGAGGCGGTGCCGAAGGGTCAGCGCGACCTGGAAGATGTCGCCGGAGAGCGCGGTGGTGCCGACAGGATGCGAGGCATCGGCGCGGACCACGCGGCGAGGCACAAGGTGCGACCACGTCACCGCGAAGTCCACCTCCAGACGGCCCGTGGCCCGCCACGTGGTCCCGACGGCCAGCTCGACGGCGTGCGAGTCGAGCCAGGACGCCTGTCCGTCGGCGCGGGGCAGCGGCGTCGGACGGAAGCCGACGCTCCCGCGCAGGTCCACGTCGGGGAGCGCGCGCCACTGCGCGCCGAGCTGGGGCACCGCGACGTCTGCGGCGCCCACAGGCAGGGAGCTGCTCGACACCGCCAGCGCGTCGGCGACCGCCATGCGCACAGCAGGCGCCAGCGAGGGCATGGCCGACCAGCGCTCCCAGCGGAGCGAGGCGACGAGGTCCAACCGGCGGTGCGCACGCCAGGCGCTCGCCAGCGTCCAGACCTGCGGCGAGAGCAGGCCCTGCCCCGAGACGCGAATGCGCGCCTCGGTGACGCCGTCCACGGCGACGGTGAGCGGCACGTCGAAGCCGACGCGGTAGGCCCCCCGGAAGCGGAGCAGCACCCGCCAACGATCCGCGGGGCGCCACGCGAGGGCGGCCCCTGGCACCAGGCGACTGTTGAGCGCGATGTCGAGCTCCTGGTGCGTCACGTCAGCCCGGCCGAGATCCAGGGCGAAGGCGCCGGTGGCGTCGAGGTCGGCCGCGACGTGGGCCGTGAGCCCGAGGCGCAGGCTTGGCAGCGCGCGCCAGCCGACCCCCGCGCTGATCGCGAGGCGCTCGCCGAGGCCTTGCCAGAGCGGCAGCTGCGGACGCCGAGCGTCGTAGGCGAGCAACCGCGACGGGCCCGTGAGCGGGAGGTGGACCAGCAGCCCAGCGCCCAGGGTGGACGTGAGCGGCAAGGCCACCGCGGCGGTGGCCAGCGTGCGGTTCGGAGGCGAGACCGCGGGCAGGTCTGTATGACCGCGCTCCTGCGTGAGGTCCACCGCGTAGCGCCGGTAGCCCACGCTCAGCAGGGCGCTGGCGGCGTCGATGCCCCCGAGCGCGGCGGCGTTGTCGTAGACCGCCTCCGGACCGGCGCTCAACGCCGCAGCGGCCCCGAGCGTGCCGCGCCCGCGGGCGCCGGTGCCGCCACGCTCCAGGGTGGAGGCGGCGGTCGGGGTCGCCGGCAGCACGCTCGCGGCGAGCGCGAGCAGCGCCGCGGCCGCGGCGGTCCGGACGCGGGCCCGAGCGGGCCGGCGACGGAGGGCAGTCCTCGTCGAGCTCAAGCGGCGTCGGCCAGGAAGGCGGGTGGATCCTTGAGTCCGCCGCGGGCCACGTCGCCCACGCTGGCGAACGCGTGGCGGGAGAAGAGCGCGCCCAGCTTGTCGAGCACCGTGTCGAGCCCGACGTAATACTTGAAGCGCCGCCACGGCGGCAGCTGCATCCGAGGCTGCGCCGGGTCCACCTCGCGGGGGTGCACGTAGGTGATCACCGGGCGCTCCGCCTGCTCCGACAGGGCGAAGAGGCGCAGCAGGGCCGCCTCCGGCAGCAGGCGCAGGTAGCCCCCGCCGGACCAGGGCAGCGCCCCGCGCGGCAGCTGCAGCGGCACCACCGGCGCCTCGAGCAGCGTCCGCCCGTCGGGCAGCACCAGCTCAAAGGGCCGCAGGCGCTGCAGCGGGTGGCCACCGTGGGCGCGCTGCGCGAGGAAGAGCGACGAGTCGACGGTGATGCCCCGGTCGACCAGCAGCGGAAAGGCCCAGTGCTCGGCAGGGCCGATGGAGAACCCGGGCGCGCGAAAGGTGGTGACCGCCGCGCCGCTCGCGCGCGTGATCGCCTCGAGCGACAGGTCCAGATCCCGCGCGAAGTCGTCCCGCGAGCTCTGCCACACCAGGCCGTGGTGGTGGCTGTGGCTGCCGAGCTCATGCCCGCGCCGCGCGATCTCGCGCACGAGGTCGGGGTGCCGCTCGGCCACCCACCCCAACACATAGAAGGTCGCCTGATGTCCGTGCTGGTCGAGCAGGTCCAGCAGTCGCTCCGTCGCCCGCTCGACCCGAGACTCCTGCTGCGCCCACGACGCGACGTCGGGCGCCCCCTCGCAGTCCAGGATGTGAAACCAGTCCTCGACGTCGACGGAGAAGGCGTGCACCACAGGCGCCCGCGTCGCCGCACGCTCCCCCCACCCGAGCCCAGAGCTCCGCCGGTCGCTCCGGTGGGCGTCACGGGGGGGCGGGTCGGAGTGGGTTGGCTTCGGGATCGCGCTCATGGCCGCAGTGTTCAGCGCGACCGGCCTCGGCGCAAGCCGCAGCGCGCGCTAGAGCCCGTCCTCACGCAGGTCCGACCACTGGACGCGCATGGTCTCCTTGACCTCCTTGTTGCCGCGCAGGGGCATGCGCAGCTCGACGACCAGCCCGCCGCCGTCGCGTGGCCGGGCCAGCACGTCGCCGCCGTGGGCGCGCAGGATGTTGCGGGTCAGGTACATGCCCAGCCCGGTGCCGCCCGTGGCCGTGCTGCGGGAGCGGTCCCCGCGGAAGAAGGGCTCGAACACGCGCGCGCACTGCTCCTCGTCCAAGCCCGGGCCGCGGTCCATGAAGCGCAGGGTCACGCTCGCCTCGCCGACCTCGGTCTCGATGCGCAGCGAGGGCGCCCAGACAGCGCCCTGCGCCGCGCGCCCCGCCGCAGCTGGCTCAGCCGCCGCCGGCTCAGCCGCCGTCGGCTCAGCCGCCGTTGCCGACGCCTCGGGGTCGGCCGCCGCCCGCGACGCGTCGGGCTCGGCCGCCTCGCCTTCCGGAGCGGGGGCCGGCTTGGCGGGCCCAGCCTCGTCTCTCGGCTCGGACGCCTGCGCTTCCCCGGTCAACTCCGCCGCCGACTCCACCGCCGACTCCGCTGGCGGCTCCGCGGACGTCACAAGCTCGTCGGCCCCCGGCGCGTCCGCGCGGGTCTCAGCCGGCTCCGAGCCCTCGGGCACGGCCGCGAACGAGCCGCTGTACGCCGCCTCGGGCCCAGGCTGCGCCGCGTGTCGGATGGCGTTCTCGATCAGCGTGGAGAACACCCGGTCGAGCGCGTTGTCGTCGCCGTTGACCTCGGCCTCACCGGCGCCGAGGGCCACGTCCAGACGCCAGCCGAGCTTGGCCATGCGCAGTCGCTCGCGGTCGATGACCCGCCCCAGGAGCGTGTCGACCTGGAGCGGTCGCCGGGTGAGCACCACCCGGTCGCGGCTGACCCGCTGGGCCTCCAAGAGCCTGGAGATGTGCCGCTCGAGCAGCGCCACCTCCTCGCGGATGCCGATCACCAGCTCGTGTTCGTCCTCGCACTCGAGCTCCATGTTGATCAGCTCGAGCGACACCTCGATGCGCGCCAGCGGCGAGCGCAGCTCGTGACTCACGCCCGACAGCAGCTCTCGCTGCGCCGTCAGCAGCCGGGCGATGCGCTCGCGCATGGTGTTGAGCGAACCGCCGAGCGCCCCCAGGTCGTCTTCGGCCTCGGGCACCGCCACCGACAGGTCACCGCCACCGAGCTCGTGGGCTGCGTCGCGCATCTCCACCAGGCGCATGTGCAGCCGCTGCCGGGCCAGGGTGACCAGCACGTAGTAGGCGATCACCGCCGCGGCGGCGAGCAGCAACAGGCCGATGATCAAGGCGTTGAAGCCGCCCAGCCCCCCGTAGAGCCGGGCCACGAGCGCGCCCGCGCCCACCACCGCGCCCACGCCAACCACACACGCGGCGATGGCGAGCAGGTCGAAGTGGGCCAGCAAGCGGTCCAACGCGGATTGGGGCGCCGCCATGGGTGATCAGGCGTCGGCGGCGAGCATGTAGCCCGTGCCCCAGACGGTCTTGATCCGCTGCGGGCTCCTCGGGTTCTCCTCGATCTTGGCGCGCAGGTTCTTCACGTGCACGTCGATGGAGCGGTCGTAGGCGGCGTAGCCCACGCCCCGTAGCATGTCCATCAGCGCGTCGCGGGAGAGCACCTTGCCCGGGTAGCGCATGAAGCAGCGCAGCAGGTCGAACTCCGTGGTGGTCAGGTGCACCGGCTCACCGTCGACCGACACCTCGCGCTTGCCCGGGTCCATGGCGAGGCCGTTGCAGCGGATCACCGCGTCACGGCCCCCCGACGACTTGCCCTCGGCCCGCCGCAGCACGGCCTTGACGCGCGCCACCAGCTCACGGGGGTTGAAGGGCTTCGGCAGGTAGTCGTCAGCGCCCAGCTCGAGCCCGACGATGCGGTCGTTGTCGGTGCCCTTCGCCGTGAGCATGATCACCGGCACCTCGCTGCTCGCGCGGATGCGACGCAGCACCTCGAAGCCCTCGAGGCCGGGCAGCATCACGTCGAGGATGATCAGATCGAAGACCTCACCGGTCGCCCGGCGCACGCCCTGGAGCCCGTCCGTCACCAGCTCCACCTGCATGCCCTCTGGCTTGAGCAGCCGCTCCAGCAGCTGACCCAAGCGAACGTCGTCGTCTACCAAGAGCACGCGAGCCATCCAACACTCCTTGTCTGCTGCGGACTTGCCGAGTGAGGGCTCGCCCAGGCTGAGACTCCCATGACACCGCGCCGAGCACCTCGGTCGCAAGGCGCCGGCCGGGGCACACATGGAAATTCACAAGGCTCGACGCTAGGAGCAAGCCAGGATCAGCGCTCACCCGAAGGACACCTGCGCGCCTGCGCGCGGCGCTCACGTCACAGCGCGGCTGGCTCCCGCCTGCGGTCGCGCTGCTTGAGCTTCAGACCGACCGGCGTGTCCTTGCGCTTGGCCGGGACGGAGACGCGGTCGATGCGCGCGAGCCCCCGCACCGCCATGGGGCCGTCCACGGCCACGGTCTGGTAGCTGATCTGGTGGCCGAGGTTCCACGTCCCGAAGTCGATGGTCACCAGCTCCGCGAGCCGCTCGGCCTGCGCCTTGTCGACCCCCTTGTCCCTGAACGCCGCGCGCAGCGTCTGCACCTCGTCGTGCACGGCCATGGCGTGGGCGTCGTCTTTCAGCTCCAGCGGCCGCACCCGCTCGCTCGTCTCGTCCTTGAGCTTGGCGCGGCGCTGGGCGTACCCGGCCCCCCAGGCCAGCAGCAGCTGGTCCTTGCCGGAGGACTTGTTGGCCTCCGCCACCAGCGCGTCCACCGACTTCAAGTCACAGAGCAGCCCCAGGGTCACGAGGGCGCGGTGCCGCAGGTAGGCGTTCTCCGACCGCGCCAGGGGCCAGACCTTCTCCATCAGCTCCGGCCGCTTGGTGCGCGCGATGCCAGCCAGCGCAGAGATGCGGATCCCCAGGTTGTCGTCGCCCAACGCCTTCACCAGGGCCGGCACCACTCGCGGGTCGTCGATGGCGCTGAGGATCTCGAGGCTCTTCGACCGCGTCGCCGCCGGCTTGTCACCCGAGAGGTCAGCCAGGAGCGTGCCGACCGCCTTGCCGCCCAGCCGCGCGATCTGCGTCGTCGCCTGGCCAGGGTGCCCCAGCGGGTCCTTGTGCCGATGCGAGAGCATGCGCGGCAGCACCACGTACTCCTCGTGGATGAGCACCGTGACGTAGATCACGCCGCCCAACACCAGCAGGCCGAGCGCCACGACGCCCAGGCGCGCCCAGGCGCCCTTGTTGAATGTCCTGTCGTTCAATGCGGGCATGCCGCCTCCAGCGAGGACGCGCGGGCGATGCGCCGCACGGATCTGCGTCTTGTACAGGGGTAGCACGCAGCGCAGCTGGCGCTAGCAGACTGCGCCCCCTCATAGGACGCACGAGCCCTACTGGCAGATCTCTTCGACCACCATGTCGTCGAGGAAGATGCCCTCGTACTTGTCGTTGCCGTTGGGGTCGCCGGAGTCGAACACCAGCTTGATCTGGATGTTCTTGTAGGCCTTGTAGGCCGAGAGATCGATGCTCTTGTCGACCACCTTCTTGTAGTCGGCCACGGGCATGTCCTTGAGGTTCGACTTCTCCCAGACCTTCTTCTGCTTGGGCGTGGGCGTGCCCGAGGTGTTCTCCACCCAGCTGACCCAGATCTCCAACGTCTCCCAGTTGGTCTCGACGTCGAGGTAGGCCTTAAACTTGAAGGCGGGCAGCTTCTTCGTGTCGGGGTCGAGGTCGAAGGGGTCGCTCAGCAGCTCGGAGGTGACCGACTTGTAGCACTTCTTCGCGCCCGCAGCGCCGACGCACTGCTCGCCAGACCCCGCCGTGCAGTCGGCCGTGGCCTTGCACACCTTGGCGCTGCCGTCGGCGTAGTTCCACGCCGCGCTGTTGCCGTAGTAGATCTCCTTCTTCCCGACCAGGTACTTGTGGTCGATGATCTGCCACTTCACGGTGCCGGTGAAGGGCTTGCCCGACCACTTGCTGAAGCTGCCGCCCTCGGCCGTCTCAGAGGGCAGCGCGACGCTGTTGGCGCAGCAGCCCTTGCCGGGCTTGAACTCGGTCTGGCAGGCGAACGCGCCCTTGTCGTCCTTGCCGCACCAGTGCTTCTTGCACGCGTCCGGCGCCTTGGGAGCGCAGTCGGAGTCCGACACGCACGCAGGCTTCGTGCACAGGGTCTCGACCTTGAGGTTGTCGATGAAGGCACCCTCGCCCTTGTTGTTGAGCCCGGTGCCGCAGTCGAAGACGAACTGCAGCCGCGCCTTCTTCCCGGCGAGCGCGGTCGGCACGGCCATGACCACGGCGACCCACTTGCCCTTGGTGGTGCCCTCGATGGCGTAGCTATCCCACACCGGAATCACCGCCTTCTTGACGTCCTTCTCGGCCACGTCGACGACGTTGACGAAGAGCTGGTCGATGGCGAGCGGCGGCTTCGCGAAGGGGAAGTCGTCCCACTCCGTGCTGAGGAAGAGGTCGAAGCTGATCAAGGTCGTGCCGTTCTTCGGCACCTGGAACTCCGGCGCCGTGACCGTCCCGGCGGGCACGTCGGTGCCGGCGTTGATGGTGCCGTCCTTGCCGCCGAAGTAGAGCGCGTAGTTGCCGCTGCCCGGCTTGCTCTTGGTCGAGATCATCCAGCCCTTGTCGGTGGCGTAGGGCAGCCCGTTCTCGTTCTTGCCCTTGGGGACCTGCACCGCCCAGCCGCCGGGCATCTTGGAGCTGGTCTCGAAGTCCTGGCTGAAGGCCGCGTTGGCGCCGAGCTTGTCGGTGCAGCAGGTCGGCGAGGTGAGCGCATGGCTGCAGGTTCCGCTGCCGTCCTTGACCGTGCACTTGTCGTTGGTGCAGGTGTCGGCGTCGTCGCAGTCCTTGTCGTTCTCACAGCAGCCGGCGATGGGCGTGCACTCGCAGTCGCCCTGCACGCACGCAGGCGCGCCGCAGACGCCGCACTTGTCCACGCACACCTGGTCTTGGTCCGTCGCGCAGAGCAGCTTCTTGCACGAGACGTCGAGCGTGACGTTGTCGATCCACGTGCCGCCGGTGGAGTTGGCGCCGCCGTCGCCCGCGTCGAAGGAGAAGCAGAACTTCACCTTCTTGCCCTGGTAGGCGTCGAGGTTGACCAGCACTGGCAGCCACTTGCCCTCGGTGGTGCCCTTGACGCTGTCGCTCGACCACGCCGGCTTGTACTGCCCGGCGTCGAAGATCTCGACGGCGAGGTGGTCGACCTTCGGCAGCCCCTTGCACTGCTCGGGGGTGAAGCTCGAGGGGCACGGCGGGTTCTTGTAGTTGGCGGCCGGCTTGCCCGACCACTCGGTCTGGAGCTTCAGGTCGAAGCTCAGCACGTCGTAGAGCGTGCCCTGCTCGAGCGTGACCTCGGGCGAGCAGATCTTGCCCTTGGGGCCCTTGCTCGAACCCAAGGTCGGGTCGTCGTAGCCCGAGAGCGTGCCCTTGCCGAAGAAGAGGCTCTTGCTGCCGCCGCCGGTGCCTTCCTTGTCGCTGACCAGCCAGGTCACCGTCTTGCTGTTGTTGCCCACGTGGCTCCAGGCTGCGGTGGAGCCCGACTCGAAGTTGTCCTTGTAGGTGTTCTTCGGCTGGCAGCACTGCACGTTGTTGGCGTCGGGCGCGTTCTCACACACCCCCTGCTTGCCGTCCTTCGGGATGATGCACTGGTCCACCGTGCAGTCGTTCAGGTCGTTGCAGTCACCGACGTTGATGCAGCAGCTCTTGGCCTTGTCGGAGAAGCAGAGCCCCTGGGTGCCGTCGTTGGCGTAGAGCGTGCACGTGTCGGCCGTGCACGGGTTCTTGTCGTCCGCGCAGGGCTGGCTCTTGCTGCACACCGTGCCCTCGGTGACACAGAGCGTCTCGATGACCACGTCGTCGATGTAGACACCCTCGAAGTTGTTCTTGTTGCCGTTGACCTTGAAGTTCCAGCGCAGCTTCAGCGCCGTCTCCTTGTCCTTCTTCTGGTAGGGGGCGAGGTTCACCGCGACGTGCAGCCAGCCGTCGGTGCTCTTGTCGACCGTCGTGCTGACCCACACCGGGTCGGGCGAGGGCGCGCCGGTCTCCACGAACACGCGCAGCACGTCGTTCTCCGGGATGCAGGCCGAGGTCGAGCCGTCCACCTTCACGCAGGACGTAGCCTCGGGGCAGCCGTTGGGGCAGTTGCCCTCGGCCGGGTACTTGTCCTCCGCCTTGATCCACACCCAGAAGTGGGCGATGGCCGGCTTGTTCTTCGGCAGGGTCACCTCCTGCGAGAGCAGGTTCGCCTCGAAGGCCGCAGGCGCCGCGCCGGTCTTGCACCCGCTGGCCGCGACCATGGACGTGTCGTAGGTGTTGCACTCGTTGCCCAGGTACAGGCTGCTCTTGCCGGAGCGCGCCTGGTTGCTGGAGAGCCCCCACTTCACGTTGTAGCTGCCGGAGGGCGTGAGCGAGCCCTTGAATCCCTCGAGCGACTTCTGCTCGAAGCGTGCGTTGAGCAGGCTCACCTTGCCAGCGCAGCAGTTCTTGATCGGCGTGAGCACGCACTTGTTGCTGACGATGTCGCACTTGTCGGTGGTGCACTCCGAGCCGTCGTCGCAGTCGCCGTCGTTGGCGCAGAAGCCGGCCTTGGTGACCTTCTTGCACGTGCCGTCGTCGCACACGGCCGTCTGGAAGCCGAGCAGCTCGTCCTTCAGCAGCGTCAGGCAGTACTGCGTGCTGGTACAGAGGTCGGTCAGCCCTGTGTCCTGCGTGCCACCGGAGTCGGTCTGCGTCGGGGTCGTGTCCGCACCGACGTCGTCCGTGACGTCGGTGACGTCGGGGGTGTCGGTTACGTCGGGGGTGTCGGAGCCGTCCTCCGTGGTGCCAGAGGTGTCTCCAGCGCCGGTGTCGGTCGGCTGCGCGCCCGCGTCGGCGGGATCATCGTCGTTGCCGCAAGCCGCCAGGGCCAAAGTCGCAAGGAGGGCGCTCAGGGCCAGCCCCGACCGTGGGTGGATCCGCTTCATCGTCTGTCCTGTGGGCGTCGGCGGGGGGTGCCGGGCTGCGCCGGCACCACGCTCGCGCGAGAAGGTCTTCCTACCGCTGCAGTCTACCGGCGCACCGGAGGGTGCGCAAACATCCGGGGCCGCGTCCCCGCCCGTGACACGGGGTCGGGCGAGGCGTCGTCGTCGTCCCGTCGCAGCGCTGCGAGCGCGCGCTCCAAGGGCCTACTTGCAGCCCGAGGCCCCAGAGGGCTGGTACGTGCACTTCTCGTCGATGCACAGGTCTTTGGTGCACTGGTCCTTGTCGTCGCAGTCGGCGTCCTGACCACAGCAGCCCGGCTTGGGCTTGCTGGTGCACTGGTTGGCCTGGAGGTCGCACGAGGTCAGCGTGCACGACTTGATCGCCGGGCAGTCCTTGTCCGCCTTGCAGCAGTTGGCCACCGGCGCCGTCTTGCAGGTGTGCGCGGCCTGGTCACACACGGCCTTGGCGCACACGTCGGTGCTGCTGCACTCGCTGTCGAGCTTGCAGCAGCCTTGCTGCGGGGCGTGCTTGCACTGGCCCTCGAGGCAGCTGTCGAGCGTGCACGGATCGCCGTCGTCACACGCCGCGGTGCTCGTACAGCAGCCGGGCAACGCCACGCAGCCACACGCGCCGTTCTCGCACCCGGGGGCCTGGCACTTGGGGCAGCTGCCGTCGCACTCGGCGTCGTAGAAGCAGGCCGGCTTGCTGCACGCGACCCGGACACGGAAGTCGTCCACGTGCACGCCGAGCTTGTCGTTGACCTGGTCGTCCCCCGTGTCGAAAGTCAGGCACACCTGCACCTCCTTGCCCTGCCACTTGTCGAGGTCGACCACGATGTCGCGCCACTTGCCGTCGGTCGTGCCGTAGACCAGGTCGCTCGACCAGGCCGGCTCCGGCTTCGTGCCGACATAGACCACCACGGCCAGATGGTCGTACTTCGGCTGACCGGCCAAGGGCGGGTTCTTGTAGATGGCCTTGGGCAGGTAGCTCCACTCGGTCTCCATGCGCAGCGCGAAGGTCGCCTGGTTGTAGACCGCCCCCACCTTCAGGTTGACCTTCTTGCTGCACGCCTGCCCCTTGGGCCCGACGCCCTTGCCCAGGCTGGCGTCGCCGTAGCCGTCGAAGCTCGCGGTGCCGAAGTAGAGCGCCTGGCTGCCCTTCACGCCGCCCTTGGGGTCGATCCGCCAGCGGGCCGCCTCGGAGTTGGCGCCGAGCAGCGTCCAGTCCGTGAGCACGCCGGAGTCGAAGTCGTCGACCAGCGCGATGGACGCCTTGCAGCACGAGGGCTTCGTCGCGTCGGGCTTCGACGAGCACTCGCCCGCGTTGCAGGTGTCCAGCGTGCAGGGCTTGCCGTCGTCGCACTCGCTCGACACGGTGCAGCAGCCCTCGGCCTTGTCGTGAAAACAGAAGCCCTTGACCGCGTTGTTGGCGTAGAGGGTGCAGTCGTCGGCGGTGCAGACCACCCCGTCGTCCAGGCAAGGCGCGTCCTTGGTGCACAGCGTGCCCTTGACCGGACACACGGTCTCCATGATCAGCTCGTCGAGCCAGACCCCCTCGAAGCCGTTCTTGATGCCGGTGAAGGTCTCGAAGCGCCACAGCACCTTCACCGACTGGCCGGCGTAGTCGCTCAGGTCCACGGCCACGTGCCGCCACGTTCCGCCGGTGCTCTTGTCGAGCGCGGTGGAGTCAAAGACCTTCACCGTGCCCTTGTCTCCGGTCACCGTGACCGTCAGCACGTCCTTCTCCGGAATGCACTGACTCGCCCCGTTGACGCTCACGCAGCTCGCTCCAGCTGGGCAGGGCGTCGCGCAGGTGCCCTTGGGCAGGGTGTCGGCGTACATGGGCTCGGCGTCGAGCCACAGCCAGAAGTGCAGCAGCGTGGTCTTGTCGCTCGGCAGCGTCACGGCCTTGGTCGCCAGGGTCGCCAGCACCGGCCCGGGGTCCTTGCCCGCCTCGCAGTTGTTCGCCGGGTCGGCCGAGGTGTCGTAGTTGCCGCAGGCGTTGCCCAGGTACAAGGCCTTGGTGCCGAGCCTGGCCCGCGTCCCCGAGACCGACCAGCTGACAGCCCCTGGCCCGGTGTTGCCCTTGCTCACCGCCGCGCTGAGCTCACCGAGGCCCCCCTGCTCGAAGCCCAGCTTCATCAGCGACACCTTGCCGCTGCAGCAGTTGACCTTGGCGGTGTTGCTGCAGGCGTTCTTGGCCGTGTCGCACTGGTCCAGGGTGCACTCCGCGCCGTCGTCGCAGTGCTTGTCCTCGCAGCAGGAGCCCGCCTTGAGCTGAACCCCGCACGTGCCCGCCAGGCAGACCGCCTCCTCACAGGCCTTGGGGCTCACCTTGGCGGCGCAGTCGGAGGCCGCGGAGCACTCGGGCCCGGCGTCGACCGGGGTCGTGTCCGGTTTGGCGGTGTCGGCTGCGGCGGTGTCGGGCTGCGCGGCGTCGGTGAGCACGTCGGACGCGGACGCGTCGCTCTGCCCGCCGTCTGCCACAGCGTCGACCTCGCCAGCGTCCTCGCCAGCGGCGGTGTCGGTGTCCTTCTTGCCGTCGTCTTCGCTGCACGCGCCGAGGCCGAGGCTCAGGCCGGCCAGCAGGCACAGCGCCACCCACGGACGCGCGCCCAGCGCGACGCGACGACGTGTCGTGTGGGGAGCAGTGGGGTTCAACGGGGTACGAGCGCGCGAGGGCCGCATCTGGCCTCCTCTACCGGGACATGCCGGAGGTTGGCGCAGTCTAGCAAGGTCGGGCGCCCGCCCGCCAGACGTCGACAGGCAGCCCGCGCGGGACGGCACCGCAGCGCGGTCGGCTCAGCCCCGACGAGGGCCAGACGACGCGGCTGGCAGCCACGCGCCCCCTCAGGAGAGCGGGCACCTCAGTCGCACTTCACCAGCAGCTTGAGGTCGTCGACCAGCACGCCCAGCGTCGAGTTCGCCACCGAGTCCGAGGTGTTGAAGTTGAACTCGATCTTGACCTTCTGGCCCTTCCACTTGCTCAGGTCGAACTTCAGGTCGAGCCAGCTGTTGGTCTTGAAGCCCTTGCTGCCCTTGTACCAGAGCTGGTTCTTCTTGCCGTTGGCGTCGATGAGGTAGATGTAGAGCTTGTCGTAGCTCGTGCCCGACTCCGTGGCCATGTAGAGCGCCAACGAGAGCGTGGTGACCTTGCCGGCGGGCAGCGAGACCTCGGGGGTCACCGCCGTGCCGTTGTTCGCGCCGAAGTTGTAGTTCTTCTGCGCCGGGCTGCCGTAGTAGAGCACGCCCTTGGGCGACTTCGAGATGGTGGCGTTCTGCCACAGCTGCCAGCCCTTGGTGGCGCCCGCGCTGTTCTTGATGGTCATGTTCTTCAGGCTCGAGCTGAAGTCATTGACGAAGAGGTTGGGCTCGCAGCAGCCCGCCGCGCCGGTGGCCGTGTACTTGCAGAAGCCGTCCGAGCCGCACTTGTCGGTGGTGCACTTGTCGTCCTTGTCGTCGCACTCCAAGTCCGACTTGCAGCAGATGTCCTGGTGCGTGCACTTGTTGTTCAGGCAGGTGTCCTGCGTGCAGGTCTTCTTGTCGTCGCACTCACCCGAGCTCAGGCAGCAGCCGGGGATCGGCGTGTGGGTGCAGTCCTTGCCGGGGCCGGGGCAGCCGTCCGTCGTGCACGGGTTGCCGTCGTCGCAGTCGCCGGGGCCCATGCAGCAGTTGGCCTTCTCGCTGAACTTGCACTTGCCGCCCGAGCAGGTGCCGGTGGAGCACAGGGTCGGGCTCTTGCAGTCGCTGCTCGACTTGCAGCAACCCTCGACGTAGGCGCAGGCGCCCTCGTTGCAGATGCCCAGGCCGCCCTGACACGAGGTCGAGGTCGGCGTGCAGTCGACGCTGCCGCTGCACTTCTTGGCGTTGCACGAGGTCTTGATCTTGACGTAGTCGATGACCGTGCCCTGGCCCGACTGCTTCTTGCTCGAGTAGCCGTAGATGCGGCCACGCAGCTTGATCTTGAACTTGCGACCGGCGAAGGCCGAGATGTCCTTCTGCCAGACCTCCCAGTTCGTGGTGCTGTGGTTCTTGTAGTAGTAGATCTGCTTGGAGTAGTTGTAATAACTGGTGATCTGCTTTCCGTCGACCAGGTAGTACTGGTAGATGTAGTTCGACGTCGTCTTGTAGTCGAGCTCGAACTTGTACTTGATCTCCAAGGTGTACTGCTGGCCCGGCGGCAGCTCGATCTCCGGGCTGGTGACGTAGAGGTAGTTCGACCCGGTCAGGTTACTGAACGTGTCCTGGCCGGGGATGCCGAACTTCATCACGCCCGCGTTGTTCTGCGGGTCGCCCGCCTTGGACACGTACTTGCCCTGGTGCCAGACCAGCTTGTTGGACAGCGCCTTGTCCGAGGTCCAGCCCTCCATGCCGCTGTCGAACTCGTAGACCACCGGCTCGACCGCGCAGCAGCCGGGCGCCTTGCTCGGGCTGTGGATGCACTTGCCCTGGTCACAGGTGTCGAGCGTGCAGGGGTTGAAGTCGTCGCACTCGGCGTCGAGAGAGCAGCAGGTGCTGGTGAACGCGCAGTCCCCGCCAGCGCACTTGCCGACCAGGCAGCTGTCCTCGCTGACGCACTCGCTGTCGGCCTTGCAGCAGGTGTTGCTGTGCAGGCAGGAGGCGCCGGCCTTCGGGCAGTGGTCGATGGTGCAGCTGTCCTTGTCGTCGCAGTCCTCGGTCTTCATGCAGCAGCCGGGCTTGGCGTTGTGGGAGCACGATCCACCGGGGCCGCTGCAGAGGTCGAGGGTGCAGGGCTTGCCGTCGTCGCAGTCGGCGCTGCTGCTGCAGCACTCCTTCTTGGTGGTGTAGCCGCACACGGGCAGGCCCTTGCTCGTGGCCGTGGCCGCGCACGCGTCGGTGGAGCAGGCGTTGCCGTCGTCGCAGTCGCTGGCGCCGCCGCAGCAGCCCGTGCGCACGGTGAGCTCGTCGATGTAGGCACCCTCGAAGGCGTTCACGAAGCCGTCGAGCGTGTCGAAGGTGAACACGAACTGCACCTTCTTGCCGGCCCACTTGTCGAGGGAGACGCTCTGCAGCTCCCACACCTTGTGGGTGGTGCCGCCGATGCTGTCGCTGTGCCACAGCTCGGTGGGCTTGTCCTTGGAGCCGGCCTCGACGACGGCGACCTGCAAGGTGTCGTATCCCTTGCTCTCCTCGGTGTCGAGGTAGAGCCAGAAGTCGAGCGAGGGCTTGACGCCGTCGTGCTTCGGCACCGCCATGGCCGGGGTCGTCATGGACGCCTTCACGTGCTTGTCGTTGGCGTACACGAAGCTCTTGGTGTCTCCGAGGTAGAGGCTGGTCTTGCCGCCGGTCTTGCGCTTGTCCACCAGCGTCCACTTCATGCCGCTGCCGCTGATGTCGGTGGAGGTCCAGCCCTCGGAGGGATCCTCGAAGCCGAGCAGCTCGGTGGCCGAGGTGAGCCCGCTCTTGGTGATGTCGGGGTTGCACGCGAGGCAGGCCGCCGTCGCGCTCTTGGCGCCCGCGGGGTAGCAGGCCACCTTGTCGCCAGCCATGGGCACGAGGCAGCCGCCGCCGACGTCGTAGGTGCACTTGCTGTCGACGCAGGTGCCGGTCGCGCAGGGGATCGTGCAGTCGCCGTCGTTCTTGCAGGCGACCGTGTGCTCCGTGACCTTGTCGAGCGGACCCGCGTCGGGGGTGGCCGTGTCGGGTGCGCTGGTGTCCGGCGTCTCCGTGTCGGGCGCGCTGGTGTCGGGCGTGCCGGTGTCGGGCGTCTCGGTGTCGGACGTGCCCGTGTCAGCGCCCGCGGTGTCGGAGTTCCCAGCGTCCGGGACCGCGACGTCCGACTCGGAGGTGTCTCCCCCCGCCGTGGTGTCGGTAGCGGAGCCGTCGGACCCACCCGCGTCGGACGTCGTGCCGTCCGCCTGCGCGCCGGTGTCGTCGGAGCTGTCGGTGTTGCCGCCACTGTCCTGGCCGGCCGGCGTCGTGTCAGGGCCTGGCGTGGTGGCGTTGTCGGTGCCACAGGCGGCGAGGACGGCGCACAAGCCGAAGGAGAGCAGGAAGCGGTGTTGCATGAGAGGTCTCCGAGTCGGCCTGCGGGGGGCGCGGCCGATGCACAGCGCGGAAAGGTAGCATCGGCGCGGGCTCCCTTTCAAACTTCTGGGCTCGAAATTGGTCGATTTGTGCCTGCCCGCGCAGATCACGGAATGGCAGACGACGGGTGTTCAGCGACGCGTTCACTCGCGACTGTGCATGGATACACGAAGACGCCTGACCTACCTGGCGCCTGAGTGCAGCGGACTAGAAGTCGACGACCCAGGCGGCGCTCAGGCGCCAGGCGTCCTTGGCCGGCGTGCCGCCCCTGCCGGCGTCAAAGCCGGGGCCGGGGAGCAAGTAGCTGAAGTCGACGGCGGCGCCGCCGAAGCGCCCGAATCGCGCGTCGATCGAGAGCTCCGGCTCGACGCCCAGGAGCGCGCGCTTGCCGGGCGTGGCCCCCCACTGGGCTGCGCCCGCGACCAGACAGCCCAGCTCCAGCGAGAGGCCACCGTCGGGCGTCTGCGGCGTGACGTGCCAACGCAGGGCTGGGCGCACGTACCACGCGTTGGCGACCGCGCCGATGACCTCACGAAAGAGCAGGCCGTCGACCAGAAAGCCGCGGTGCGTCGCGATGCCGGTCACGAGGGAGCGCCGCACCTCCTGCTTGGTCACCGGGTCGATCACGGTCAGGTTCGACCGGTCGAGCACCCCGAAGCCGCCCTCGCTGTCTCCGCTCGCAAAGCCAGCCTTGAGACGAAAGTCCGAGGCGCCCCGACGCAGGGAGAGCTGACCCGCCAGCGCGCCGCCGATGAAGGTCGTGCCGGTGTCGGTGTTGGCGAGCACGTCGGTGTTGTCCACGGTCGCGAAGCGCAGCACGCCCTCGGCCTCGACGCGCAGGACGCCCAGCCCGGTCTTGCCGCGCCAGCCGACGTAGGCCTGCGGCGTGACGAGCAGCGCGTCGCGCGGGACCAGCTGGTTGCAGACGCCGGTCTCGACGCAGCCCTCGTTGAGCTTCGCCGCAGGGTCGTCGGCGTGTTCGATGCGCAGGCCGACGGCCTGGTCCTGGTAGGCGAGCGCGACACCCCAGCGCAGCCCCTGTGCTTTGGCGGCGAGCGCGCCGCCCTCCACCTGGGCCAGCCAGCGCGTGACGTCGGCGGAGTCCTGCAGGCTCAACGCGGGGTCTTGGCTCGACGGGCCCTTGCTGACCATGGGCAGCGCGGCCATGGCGTCCCGCGAGATGTGCAGCCGAAGGCCGAAGATGTCGCCCCGGATGGCGACGCGGTCGACGTCGGACTGAAAGTCGCTGCGCCGATCGCGGCCGTCGTTGCGCCAGAGGCCCAGCCCAAAGTGGTCCGGCGCCCGACCCACGAGGAGCTGGCCGAGGCCGAAGAGGTCGAAGGTCGCCCAGGCACGGCGCACGGAGACCGTCTCGGTCCCGCGGCCGTTGCCGGCAAACCCGACCCAGCGACCCATGACGCTGTCGTCGGTGGGGTGGGCGCCGAGGACGGTCCCGCCGGCGACGTCGAGCTGGGTGTCGATGCGGGCGCGCGCGCCGAGGGCCACCGACGGCTCCAGGCGCAGCCGGAGCTGCGAGAGCGCGATGTCGTCGCTGGCCGACCCGGCGCCGCTCGGGTCGAGCTGACCCAGCGTCGCGGGGATGCCCGACGTGCCGTTGCCGAGGCTGCCGTTGCGAATCCACTGCCCGCGCGCACGCAGCCACCCCGTGAGGTGGACCCGAACGAGCGATTGCGCGTTGACCGGGGTCGCGGGTTGAATCGGGGGCTGGCTGTCGCTCGGCGTTCCCGGTCCGGGCTGGGCTCCCGCGGGCGCCGGCGCCACGGCGATCGCGCTCGCCAGGAGGGCCGCGAGGGTCACGAGGGTCGGCCCGCCTGCGGACGACGCCGCGCTCCGACGACGCTGCGGTGCGACACGCGGCGCGGCGCGTGGGCGGATGGGCGGCGTGATCAGCGTGGACAACGAAGGCTCCGTCGACAGTGGGGCCGCGGAGTGTAGGGAAGGGTGTTGGGAAGCGCCACCCGCTCGCCGAGCGCACATTTTGGCTGAGGCGACGGCGCTCAACGCCCGTGGGACGGGGTCGCGGGCTCAGGCTGGCCCAGCCCGGCGCGGCGGTGGACGCCTCGCACCCGCGGGAGGACGCGCGCCGCCGGTTCGACGCTTGGCCGAGCCGGCGCCGCTGGGGCTCGCGCCGCGGGGGTGGGCTTGGCGACGGGCGGGCTCGGCAGCGCGGGCGCGGCAGACGGCCTCACGTACACCGAGAGCACCGGCACGCCCTCGACCTGGACCTGACGCTCCGGCGCGGCGACGCCGTAGTCCTGCATGCAGTCCAGCTCGTAGTCGTCGTGGTCTTTCTGGTGGTGATAGAAGCCGAGGCTCGAGCCCTTCGGGGTGCCGTGGTACGCGAGGTCGCGGCGGAACCAGCCCTCACGCTGGTACATGCGGTAGGCCCCCCAGGCGCTGTTGTGGAACCAGACCCGCGCTCCCCGGGCGGCGCGGCGGTTGACGAAGGCGAGGCCGTCGCGGGTGGCGCCGCCCCAGAACTGGCGCTGAAGCCCGGCCGCCGCCGCGCCCGGCACGCCCCCGACCAGCTCGTTGTAGTAGAGCGTGCCGTTGGGGTGCACGTCCCGCGTGGCCTGCGCCGCCGGCGCCGCGATGAGCAGCGCGAGCCCCCAGGCCAAGGCGACGTGCAGCGGCCGCGGCGCGCGGGCCAAGGTCAGCCAGGCCCGCTGCAGCGCAAGCCCAGCGAGCAGCAGCAGGAAGGGGTAGGCCAGGAACCAATGCTTGGTGCCACCGAAGACCGGCGTGCTGGGCATGGCGATCAACACGATGGGCCACACCGCGCTCATCAGCAGCAGGCGCCGCAGGCTGCGACCCGCGGCCGTGTGAGCGAGCGGCTCGAGGGCCGTCCGCGCGGGCGGCGAGGCCAGCGAGCGCCCCCGCAGGCGCGCCAGGAGCCACCGAGCTTCGCGCCAGGTGGCGCCGCCGAAGCCTGCGAGCGCAGGGATCAGCAGGGTCAGCGGCCAGGTCGTGGCGGTCAGCACCCACGGCATCGCGAAGGGGAAGGGCGGGTACGCCAGCACCGCGCCGAAGTACTGCTGCATGTAGTGCTCGTGGTGGAGGTGGAACTCGATCCACCGGAGCAGGTTGTGGGTCGTGTCGACCCACAGCAGCGGCCAACCGACCACGAGGACCACCAGCCCCACCGGCAGCATCCAGAACCAGGCCGCTGGCAGCGGCGGGAGGTGCAGCCGCGCGACCTGCGCCAGGGCGGCGAGCAGCACGGCGAGCGCGAGCGCCTTGGACACCAGCGCGCCCAGCACCACAGCGGCCAGCGCGCCGCCCGCGAGCCAGAGCGCCGTCCGACGATCCAAGCGGACCGGCGCGCCGTCGGGGCCCGAGAGCGAGAGCCGCCCTTCGACATAAGCGTCGTAGGCCCAGTGCGCCATCAGCGCGCCGGGCAGCACGAAGGCGTTGTGCTTGGCGAGGAGCGAGAGCCCCCACAGGAGCGCGGTGGGCAGCAACCAGCGGCGATCTCGCAGCGAGCGGTGGTAGGCCAGCGTCGTGGCGTACAGAAGCGTGACGATGGTCAGGTCGAAGCAAGCCAGGTGGCTGTGATAAAACGCCCGTGGAATCAACAAGAAACCCACCGCGGCGACGAGCGCGAAGGGGCGTCGCAGCCACGGAGCGCGGCCGTTGCCACCGAAGAACCCCCGCGCGGTGAGCCAGACCAACCACACCAGGAGCGCCGCGAAGAGCGCGCCAGGTGCGCGCATGGCGGCCGACTCGGAGAGCACGTAGCCCGCGCGCTCTTCCAGGGCCTCGCACCCCGTCCTGCGGATGACGCGCGCCTGTACGTCGGGACCGGCGGGCTTGCACGCCGCCTGCAGCGCCTTGGCGTCTGCCCCAGGGTCGAGGGCCACCGTCGCGCTCCAGCGGGTCCGGGCGGTGACCTCGCCCGCCGCGACCGCCCGTCCCTCCGGCGACGGCGAGGCCCCGACCAGCTGCGGGCTCAGCAGCACCACGCGGGCCCCCTTCTCGAAGCCGTGGGAGGGCCCGAGGCCGGTCACCCGGGCCGTGGCCTGCGACGCCTCGCTGCGCGCCTGACGCTCACCCCGCCCCGCCGGCTCGCTCCGCCCCTTGCGACCGCCCTGCCCCCTCCGCTGCGGGCGCGGCGCGCGCACGGTCGACACCGGTCGCAGCTTGCGGCCGAAGTGACGCCAGCTGTAGCCGAAGAGCACCTTGTCGAGCGGGGGGTGCTCGAAGTTGTTGCGCCACACCTTGAGGATGCGCTCGCGCTTCAACGCCGCCTCGCGCTTGTCGCCGCCGGCCTCGAGGTCCACCAGCCAGTCCTGATAGGTCTCGGCGTGACGAAAGTAGAAGGCCTCGTCGCGGACGAAGCCCATGCCGTCGGTGGCCAGGAGCGCGAGCAGGCTGCCCACGAGCAGGACCAGGCCGACGGCGTGATCCAGCCAGCGCTGGCTGCGGGAGCCGCCGGACTGGCGCTCGGGCGCCACAGGGGGACGACCCGCGTCGGTTGGCGGGGTGTTGGGGTTCGTGTGGGTCAAGGTCTGGGGCCTCAGCTCGCGCCCTCGCGCGGACCAGGGACGAGGCCGTACTTCCGCGCCAGGCGGCGGAAGTGCTTGCGGTCCACGTCGGCTTCACGGGCCGCCTGGCTCAGGTTGCCGGAGTGCTTGGTGAGCAGGGTCTCGAGGTACTCCTTCTCGAACGTGGACAGCCAGGCGTCCTTGGCGTCCTTGAACGAGCGGTCGGCGTGCACCACGGTCGCAGGCGCCCGGAGCGGCTCTGTGGCCTGCCGGTCGACCCGCCGCTTGCTCACGCTGACCCCGGCGATGTGGTCCGGCAAGTCTTCGAGCTGCACGAACTCGCCGTCGGCGAAGGAGCAGGCGCGCTCGACCACGTTGGTCAGCTCGCGCACGTTGCCCGGCCACTCGTAGCGCATGGTCGCCTCGAGCGCGTCTGTGGCGATGCCCTTGACCCGCTGACCGTCGGCGTTGCGGTTGAAGCTGCCGGTCTTGAGGATGTGACGCACCAGCAGCGGGATGTCCTCGCGGCGCTCTCGGAGCGGCGGCAGCTCCAAGCGGACCACGCTGAGCCGGTAGAAGAGGTCCTCACGAAAGCGGCCAGCCTCGACCTCGGCCTTGAGATCTCGGTTGGTCGCGGCGATGACGCGGACGTCGATCTTGATCGGGCGGTTGCCGCCGACGCGGCGAATCTCCCTCTGCTCGAGGGCGCGCAGGAGCTTGGGCTGGAGATCGAGGGCCAGCTCGCCGATCTCGTCGAGGAAGATGGTGCCGCCGTGGGCCATCTCGAAGAGCCCCTGCCGACCGGAGAGCGCGCCGGTGAACGAGCCCTTCTCATGGCCGAAGAGCTCGGACTCGATGAGGTTCTGCTGCACCGCCCCGCAGTCGAAGACGATGAAGGTGTTGTTCGCCCGGCTGGAGTATTGGTGCACGGTCCGCGCGACCACCTCCTTGCCGGTGCCCGTCTCGCCCTGCAGCACCACGGTGGCGCCGGTGGGCGCGATCTTCTCGATCACTCCGAAGAGCCGACGCATGCGCTCGGACTTGCCCACCACCGAGCCGAGGGCCTGGCGCTGGCTCGGGGTGATCTCGACCCGCTGACTGAGCAGGGAGAAGCGGAGCTGCGTCGAGCCGAGCCGCACCTCGCAGCCGCTCTTCAGCCAGGCGACGCGCACGCGCACATGGTTCACGTAGGTGCCGTTGGTGCTGCCGCAGTCCTCGATGAGGAAGTCGTCGCCCTCCTGAAAGATTCGGGCGTGGTCGCGGCTGACCTTGTCGTCGTCGATGACCAGGTCGTTGTCGTCGCTCGAGCCCAGGGTCACCACGGGCTGGTCGAAGATGTACTCGGCCACGGAGCCGTCGAGCGCCACGCGGACCAGCTTGCAGCGGCGGAGGGTGACGGCTGTGCCCAGCAGGTCGGTGCTCAAGGTGGCTCCTGGAGGTGGCGCGCGGCGGGGCGAGCGCCCGTCAGGTGGGGTGTCGACCCCTCACCTGGGCCGAATTTCCGGGTTGAGCGTCGCTCGCGTCGCCGCCCGGGGTCAAGCGCTGGGGTGCAAAGACCCCAAATCGAGCCAACGTCGTGCGCGCGGGCCGCCCGAGCCTCTGGCGTGTCACCCGAGGTGGGCGAGGACGCCCTTCTTCCACAGGGCGGCGAAGTCCATGCCCCAGGCGACGGCGACGTGGATCGTGACGCCGCCCCAGATGCTGCGCGTGTCCATGGCCAGCACGCCGAGGGTGATGCCGGCGATGATGCTGCCCAGACACTCGGGCAGCGGCTTGCCGTAGTGGATCATGCAGTAGGGGATGGCCATGGTCAGCACCGCCATGGACCCCATCTCGGCCGCGAGCCCACGCAGGACGAAGCCACGGAAGAAGAACTCCAGCGCGAAGAACTGCACCCCATAGGCCGCCTCCCAGATCAGCAGGTCGATCCACCCCTGCTGGTCCTTGTAGAAGGGGTACTGCATGGCGAAGTCGGGCGAGTCGGCGAACACGAGGATGAGCAGGCCAACGGGCAGGAAGAGCAGACCGTAGATGGGCAGGTGCCGCACGTAGTCGCGAGGCTTGAGGTAGAAGTCGGCCAGGGTCATGCCGAAGACGACCCGCACGACGACGCCGGGCACCACGAAGTAGCAGAAGACACAGCCCAGCACCCACGAGCAGTTCACCATCAGGCGGTGGTACTGATACATCAGCGTGCGCACGTCGCTGCCGAAGAGCCCGCCCAGCTCGCACAGGGTCGACGCGAAGCCGGCCTGCACCGTGCGATCCATGACCACGAAGCGCAGGAACACGAGCATCAGGCACGTGGTGACCACGGTCACGAACGCCGCTGTGCGCGCCGAGACGTGGCCGACCCGCTGACCTTGGTAGGCGGCGTCGATGCGCCCCCAGGGCGCGACGATGACCTCGTCGATGAAGCGCTTGAACAGGCCTGAGGGGCCGCTGCTCGACGGAGGGACGGAGGGTGCGTTGTGCGCCGCCGACGGCGACGGATGGGCGGCCATGCGGTCTCCACGGCGGGGGGAAGCGCCGCGAGTCTGGCGTCGCCGTGAAAAAAGCGCCAGTCATCGCCCCGGACATCGGCGGGCCATGGCTCGCGACCACCGGCAGGTCCGTGCGGGAGGGCGCGTCCGGAGGCTGGCGTCGACCCCACCGCGGCGTCGGTCACCGGCTGTCGCATCGCGGCTTGTTCGGTGCGATCGATTGTGCTTCCTTGCCGCTCGCCATGAACTTCGACCTCTTCACCGACCCTGACGCTGCGCCGACCGGGCTGCCTCCCGGAGGGGGTGGCGATCCCCTGGTGACCGGGCTGAACCCGGAGCAAGCGCACGCCGTGACCACGACGGACGGGCCGCTGCTCGTGCTCGCTGGCGCGGGCTCGGGCAAGACCCGGGTGATCACGCACCGCATCGCTTATCTGGTGGAGCGGCTGGGCGTGCCCCCGTGGCAGATCCTCGCCGTCACCTTCTCCAACAAGGCCGCGGGCGAGATGCGGCATCGCATCGAGGAGCTCCACGGAGAGGGCGCGTCCGACCTGTGGCTGGGCACCTTTCACCGCATCGGCGTGCGGCTGCTGCGCTCGTTCGGCAAGCACGCGGGGCTGGCGTCGAGCTTCGGCATCTACGACCGCGACGACAGCAAGAAGATGATCAAGCGGGCCATGGCTGCGCTCAACATCAGCGACAAGCAGCTGCGGCCGCGGACGGTCGCGACCTACATGGACCAGGCGAAGAACAGCCTGCTGCTCCCCGGAGACCCGGCGCTGCCCCAGACCGACGCGGTGGAGAAGCGGTGCGCGCAGATCTACCAGCGCTACGAAGACGAGATGCGGCGCGCCGACGCCGTCGACTTCGGCGACCTGCTGATGCGCCCCGTGCAGGTGCTGCGCGAGGTGCCGACGCTGCGGGAGCACTGGGCGGCGCGCTTTCGCTACGTGCTCGTGGACGAGTTCCAGGACACCAACCTGGCCCAGTTCGAGCTGCTCAAGCTGCTCACGAGCGTGCACGGCAACCTGTGCGTGGTGGGCGACGACGACCAGAGCATCTATTCGTGGCGCGGCGCCGAGGTGCGCAACATCCTCGACTTCCCCGTGACCTTCCCGGGCGCGACGGTGGTCAAGCTGGAGCGCAACTACCGGTCGACGGACGTCATCTTGGCGGCGAGCGGCGCGCTGGTGCGGCAGAACCGCACGCGGCACGACAAGACCCTGTGGACCGAGGTCACCGGCGGCGAGAAGATCGCGGTGCACGCCACCGACACGGACAGCGACGAAGCGGACTGGATCGCGCGCCGCATCGAGGCGCTGCGCGGCGAGGTCCCGCTCAACGAGATCGCCATCTTCTACCGCACCAACGCCCAGTCGCGCGTGCTCGAAGAGGCCATGGGCCGCTTTCGGCTGCCCTACGTGCTCATCGGCGGGCTCCGCTTCTACGAGCGGGCCGAGATCAAGGACCTGCTGGCCTACTGCCGGCTGTTGGTGAACCGCGACGACACGGCGTCCTGGCTGCGCGTGGTCAACACCCCGCGGCGGGGCATCGGCAAGACCTCGGTGCAGCGCGTGGAGCAGGCCGCGGCGTCGTGGCAGGTGTCGGTGCCCGAGGCCGCGCGTCGCATGGTGCAGGGCGAGGACAGGTTCCGCGGCAAGGACAAGCTGCTGGCCTTCGTCGAGCTGATCGCGCGGCTGCGGACGCGGGTCGACGGCATGCGGGCCGACGAGGCCGGCGCGCTGGTGCTCAAGGAGTGCGGCCTGCGCGAGGCGCTGCTGGAAGAGGGCTCCCTGGAGAGCCAGACCCGGCTGGAGAACCTGGGCGAGCTGCTCAGCGCCATGGGGGAGCACGCCGCTGGCGCGCCCGATCCGACGCTGGTGGGCTACCTGGAGCAGGTGGCGCTGGTGGCGGACGTCGACAAGCTCGACCGGGGCCACGAGGTCGTGTCGATGATGACGATGCACGCGGCCAAGGGGCTCGAGTACGACGTCACCTTCGTGGCGGGGCTCGAAGAGGGGTTGGTGCCGCACGGCAACGCCGCCGCCGAGGGCAACACCGAAGAGGAGCGCCGACTCCTCTACGTGGCCATGACCCGCGCCCGCAAGCGCATGCACCTGAGCTACGCCCGCCTCCGGCGGCGCTTCGGGCAGGAGGAGCTGCAGACGCCCTCGCCCTTCCTGACCGCGCTGCCGGACGAGCTGCTCGAGCGGACCGGGCCGGTTCGGCGACGCGGCTGGGGTGGCGTTGCGCGGGTGGGATCGTCGAGCTTCGGCGGAGCGCACGCGCGGGGAGGCGGCGGTGGACGCGGCGGTGGACGCGGCGCTGGACACGGCGCCGCGTGGCCGAGCGCGCCCGCCCGCGTGCCGCGCGACGACGGCACCGTGGTGGAGCGACACGTGACCCGGGAGCGCGAGGACGTGCCGGTGATTCAGCGCGAATCTGCGGGGCCCTTTCAGGCCGGTGGCTTCGCGCGCCACAAGTCTTTCGGCAAGGGCGAGGTCATCGACGTCGCGGGCCACGGCAAGCTGGCGCGGGTGACCGTGCGCTTCCCGCGGGTCGGCGTGAAGAAGGTGCTCGCCCGCTTTCTGCAGCCCGCGGGGTGAGCGTACGCGCGCACGAGGAGTCGGCATGACAGCGTCCCAGACGAGAGACGACGTGCTTCGGCAGGCCACCGAGATCACGGTGCGCTACTTTGCGTCGACGCGGGACGCCGCGGGCGTGACCAGCGACACGCTGCCCTGGGTCGACGGGGAGACCGTGGCGGCGCTGCGGCTGCGGCTCACCGGTGCGCGCCCCCGCCTCGGGCGGCTCCTGCCGGCGTGCCGCTTCGCCCAGGGTGACGACTTCGCGCAAGACAGCGACCGCGTGTTGCCCGGCGCCGAGCTGGCGGTGCTGCCCCCGGTCTCCGGAGGGGCTGGGGCTGGCGTCGCGCCCCAGCGGGCGCAGGTGGTCGAGCGCCCGATCGACGTAGGCGAGGCCGCGCGGCTGCTGAACACCCAGGGCTCTGGCGCCATCGCGACCTTCACAGGCGTGGTTCGCGACCACACCGGCGACCGCGAGGTGCGCTACCTGGACTATGAGGCCCACGTCCCGCTGGCGGAGAAAGAGCTCGAGCGCATCGTCGCCGAGGCCATGGCGACCCACGGCCTGGTCGACGCGCGTGTCCTCCACCGGGTGGGCCACCTCCAGCTCGGCGAGGTGGCGGTGGATATCGCTGCGTCTGGCGCGCACCGGGCAGAGACCTTCGCGGGCTGCCGCCACATCATCGAGGAGCTCAAGAAGACGGTGCCGATCTGGAAGAAGGAGACGGACACCGAAGGCAGCACGTGGGTCACGCCGACGCCCTAGCGACGGGCGGCGACCCGGGCGACGGCGAATCAGGAGCTCGCGCGTGCGGCCGAAGTTGACCCCGAAGTTGACAAGGGCGAGGCGCAACACCGACAAGCCGGAGCGGGACGCGGCGCGCTCCGCCTGCCCGTGGGCCACCGAGCCCTTTGGAGTGCCATGAAGCTCTTGGTGACTGGAGGGGCCGGCTACATCGGCTCGCACGCGGTGCAGCGCCTGGTCCGAGACGGCCACGAGGTGACGGTGGTCGACAGCCTCGTCACCGGGCATCGGGCTGCTGTGGATCCGAGCGCGACGCTGCATGAACTCGACCTGCGCGACACTCCGGCCCTGACCGAGCTGATGCTGGCCACGCAGCCAGACGCGGTGCTGCACTTCGCCGCGCTCAGCATCGTGGGCGAGTCGGTGCAGCAGCCGCTGCGCTACTGGGACAACAACGTCGGCGGCGCGATCTCGCTGCTGAGCGCCATGGCGGCGGGCGGGGTCGAGCGGCTGATCTTCTCGTCGACCTGCTCCACCTACGGCGAGCCCGAGCGCATGCCCATCCGGGAGGACGCCCCGCAGGCGCCGATCAACACCTACGGACGCACCAAGCTGGCGGTCGAGGGGCTGATCCAGGACCACGCGGCGGCGCGCCCGGGCTTCTCCTACGCCATGCTGCGTTACTTTAACGTCGCGGGTTGCGACCGCAGCGGGCGCCTGGGCGAAGACCACCGTCCGGAGACACACCTGGTGCCGATCGTGCTGCAGGCCGCAGCGGGGCTGCGTGACGGGGTCGCCATCTTCGGCACGGACTACGACACGCCCGACGGCACCTGCGTCCGCGACTACCTCCACGTCGACGACCTCGTCGCAGCCCACGTGTGCGCGCTGGAGCGCCTGCGGCCCGGCCGCGGCGACGCGCTCAACCTCGGCGTGGGGCGCGGCTACAGCGTGCGCGAGCTGCTCGCGGTGGCGAAGCGGGTCACGGGCGTGGACTTCCCGGTCACCGAGGCGCCGCGGCGCTCGGGCGACGTCCCCGTGCTCTACGCCGACCCCTCGCGGGCGCTGGTCCGACTGGGGTGGGCGCCGGAGTGCAGCGACCTCGAGACGATCCTGTCGTCCGCGTGGCGTTGGCATCAGGCGCACCCCGAGGGCTACGCCTGACCACGAGCACGCCGTGCGCGCGGGGCTGGGCCGCCTCAGTGGCAGAGGACCGCCCTCAGCGCGGCTCGTCGGCCAGCTCGAGCCAGCGCCGGTAGAGCTCGCGGCGCGCGACGCCGGTTCGACGCGAGAGCTCCCGCAAGAAGGGCTTGCGATCCGCTCCAGTCTGCAAGGCCTGCGCGATCTCGGCGTCGACGTCCGGGACGCGAGACGCAGCCGACGGGATCGGCGCGCTCACCTCGACCAGCAGCACGGCCTCGCCCCGCGCCTGCTCCGGAGTCAGCTGAGCGGAGACCGCCGCTGGCGCGCCCCGCACATAGCCCTCGTGGAGCTTGGTCAGCTCGCGCGCGACCACCAGCCGCACCTCCGGCGCGAGGGTCTCGAGCTGGGCCACCAGCCCCGGCACGTCTCGGCCCGGCACGTAGACCGCGTGGGTCATCGGGCCGCCGTCTGGCGCCGGCGTCAGGCGCGCCTCGAGCCAGCGCTCCCGCTGCCCGGCCGACTTGGGCGCGAAGCCCCAGAACGCGAAGGGCACCGGTGTGAGCCCACTGGCCGCGAGGCCCGCCGCAGCGGCGAAGGGCCCCGGCAGGGTCTCGACCCGGTGACCCGCGGCCTGCACGGCGTCGACCAGGCGGGCGCCGGGGTCGCTGAGGCAGGGGGTGCCCGCGTCGCTGACCAGCCCCACGTGGGAGCCGGCCTCGAGCCGGGCGAGGACGTCCGCTACGCGCTCGGCCTCGTTGTGGGCGTGGAGCGACTGACAGGGTGGACGCACGCCGACGTGGGCGAGCAGCCGCGCGGTGTGGCGCGTGTCCTCGCAGAGCAGCAGGTCGACCGCACCCAGGAGCTCCGCCGCGCGCGGGGTCAGGTCGCCCAGGTTGCCGATCGGCGTCGCGATGACGCTCAGCCGCCCCCGCTGCCCCGCGCTCGGGGCGCTCGACATCAGGCCACCGCCGTCGACTTCTGCGACGCGGCGAGGCACGCGCCGACAAAGCGCGTGAACAGCGGATGCGGGCGAGTCGGCCGGCTCTTGAACTCAGGGTGGAACTGGCAGGCGACGAAGTAGGGGTGATCGGCGATCTCGCACATCTCGGGCAGCGTGCCGTCTGGGCTCATGCCCGAGAGCTTGAGCCCCGCTTTCTCGAGCTGCGCGCGGTACTCGGTGTTGACCTCGTAGCGGTGCCGGTGGCGCTCGCTGATGCGGGTGGTGCCGTAGATCTTGTGCGCGAGGGTGCCCTCCTGCAGCAGGCAGGGGTACGCGCCCAGGCGCATCGACCCGCCCTTGTGCTGGATGTCGCGCTGCTCCTCCATGAGGTGAATCACCGGATCGACCGCGTCGGCCTTGAACTCGGTGGAGTGCGCGCCCTCCAGTCCCACCACGTGCCGGGCGAACTCGACCACGGAGATCTGCATGCCGAGGCAGATGCCGAAGAAGGGCAGCCCGTTCTCGCGGGCGTACTGCACCGCCAGGATCTTGCCCTCGACGCCGCGCTCGCCGAAGCCGCCGGGCACCAGCACCCCGTCGAGGTTCGCCAGGTGCTTCTCCGCCCCGTCGGCCTCGATGGACTCGGCGTCGATGTAGCTCAGCTCGACGTTGCACGCGTTGGCCACGCCGCCGTGCACCAGGGCCTCGTGGAGGGACTTGTAGCTCTCCTTGAGCTCGACGTACTTGCCGACGATGCCGATGGTGGTGCGGTCCTCGGCGGTCTTGTAGGTCTGCGCGAAGCGCTTCCAGGCCGAGATGTCGGGCTCGCGGGACCAGATGTCCATCAGGTCGGCGACCGCGTCGTCGAGCCCCCCGGTGTGCAGGACCTCGGGCAGGTCGTAGATGCACTCGACGTCGGGCGCGAGGATGACGCGGCGCTTCTCGACGTTGCAGAAGAGGCTGATCTTGTCCCGCGTGTTGGACTCGAGCGGGTGCTCGTGGCGGCAGAGGATGATGTCGGGCTGGATGCCGATCTCGCGCAGCTGCTTCACGGAGTGCTGCGTCGGCTTGGTCTTCACCTCGCCGGCCGTCTTGATGTAGGGCAAGAGCGTCACGTGGATGTTGACGGCGTTGCGCGCACCCACGTCCAGCCGCATCTGCCGGATCGCCTCGAGGAAGGGCAGCGACTCGATGTCGCCCACGGTGCCGCCGACCTCGACGATGGCGATGTCGACGTCCTCCGCGCCGGCCTGGACCTTGGCTTTGATCTCGTCGGTGATGTGCGGGATGACCTGCACGGTGCGCCCGAGGTAGCCGCCCTGCCGCTCACGGGTGATGACCGAGTCGTAGACCTGGCCCGTGGTGAAGTTGTTGGCCTTGCGCATCGTCGCGGTGGTGAAGCGCTCGTAGTGGCCCAGGTCGAGGTCGGTCTCGGCGCCGTCGTCGGTGACGAAGACCTCGCCGTGCTGCATCGGGCTCATGGTGCCCGGGTCGACGTTGATGTACGGGTCGAGCTTGAGGTTGGTCACGCGCAAGCCGCGGGCCTCGAGCAGGGCGCCGAGCACGGCCGCGCTCAGGCCCTTGCCGATGGAGGAGACCACCCCGCCGGTGACAAAGATGTACTTGATCGGTCGATTCCGAGCCATGGGGTCCTCGCGTGTCGTGGAATACGGGGACCTGCCAGGCTGGCCCGCCCGGGCCGCGACCCTAGGGGGGTTCGGACCGGGGTGTCAACGCGCTTTTCGCACACGCAGCCGCAGGCCGCGCATCGGCTGGATTTGCGGGTCGCGCCGGGGTGTCGCGCCCGTCGACGCGAGAGCGGGGGCTCAGTCGGTCGCCGTCGCAGCGCCGGGCAGGGCGCGGCCACCGAAGGCGGGGGTACCGTCCTGGCAGGCTCCGGGCTTGAACTTGCCCGACACCTTCTTGCCCTTGAACTCGACCGAGAACACGCCGAACGCGCCCTTCTCCGCCCCGGGCATGTCGACGATGACGACCTGCCCCTTGTCGGCGGTGGCCTTGGTCACGAACTTGCCCTCGGCCATGGTGCCGAAGTCCACCTGAGCCTGCGTCGGCACCGTGACCGCGCCCTTGCCCACCCCCTTGGGCAGCCAGACCCGCAAGAGCAGCGTGTCGTCGTCGGGCAGGAAGGGCTTGCCGTCCTCGCCTTCGCCGCAGAGATCGAGGTCCGCCATCATGACCACGACCCGGTCGGCGCCCTGGGCGTCCTTGAGCGCCATCATCACGGTCGCGACGGGCTCGAAGTCCTCGTCGAGGATGGTGTCGCCGACGATGCCCGACTCCCGCGACTCGGCCATGACCTGCTGCACGGACTTCATCTTGCCGTCGTCGGGCTTGGCGTCGCCCTGCCCCGCCTTGGCGAGGTCCAGCACGTTCACCGCGTTGCCGCCCGCCTCCGCCTCAGCGCGCTCCTTGGCGCTGCTTCGCTTGAGCGCCTCACCGGTGGGGAAGGCCATGCTCACGCGCTTCGACTCCGGCCGCGTGACGTTCACCAGCCACAGCGGGATCGCGGGCACCATGGTCACGACGCCGAGGCACAGGAAGATGACCAGCACGAAGGGCGCCGACGCGCGCAGCGCATAGCCGAAGGTCTTGTTGAAGAGCCCCGCGGCGACAAAGAGGTTGAGCCCGATGGGCGGCGTCAGGTAGCCGATCTCCAGGTTGACGATGAAGATCAGGCCGATGTGGATGGGGTCGAAGCCCAGCGCGAGCGCGATCGGCACGAAGAGGGGCACGAAGAGGATGATGGCGCTGATGATGTCCATCAGGCAGCCGATGACGAGCAAGATCACGTCCAGCAGGATGATGAACATGACCGGGCTGAGGTCGTTGCTGCGCAGCCAGTCGACGATCTGGTCCGGGATCTTGTGGATGGTGAGGTACTCGCTCATGCCGAGCGCCACGCCGATGATGACCAGCACGGCGCCCATGAGCACGCCGGTCTCCGCCATCACCGAGGGCAGCTCGTCGAACTTGAGCGAGCGGTGGATGAAGATCTCGATCAGCAACGCGAGGATCACGGCGATGGCGGCCGCAGCCGTGGTGTCGAACACGCCCAGGTAGATGCCGCCGAGGATGACCACCGGCACCACCAGTGACCAGGCCGCCTCCCGCAGCGCGACGACGATGGCGCCGGCGTCGAACTTGTCGCGCTCGAAGCGCCAGCCGGCCACCACGCAGTAGGCGACGAGCGCGCCCGCGATGAGCAGGCCAGGCAGGAAGCCAGCGATGAAGAGCTCCTCCACCTTCACCGGCGCGCCGGCCTGGGTGGCGAAGATGGCGTAGACGATCATCGGGATGGAGGGCGGGATGATGATGCCAAGCGAGCCGGCCGACGTGACCAGACCGAGGCTGAAGCGGTCGGGGTACTTCCGCGCCAGGAGCGCCGGGTACATGACCGTGCCGATGGTGATGACCGTGACCGGCGACGACCCGGAGATGGCGGCGAAGAGCGCGCAGGCGGCCACGGTGGAGATGGCCAGCCCGCCGGGGAGCCAGCCGAACATCGAGTCGGCGAGGCGGATGAGGCGGTCGGCGATGGTGCCGCGGCTCATGAGCGTGCCGGCCAGCGTGAAGAAGGGGATGGCGACCAACGTCGGCTGCTGCGCCAGCCCGACCGCCCGCTCGAGCAGGTTGAAGTTGTTGGCGAAGTCGCTCCAGCTGGTGAGGAAGTCCTCGCTGCCGGGGTGGGGGTTCACCCAGAAGAGCGCCATGGTCAGGCCCGCCAGGATCACGAAGAGCGGCAGGTCGAGCAGGATCAGGGTGAGGGTGGTGATCAGACCGGTCATGCCGCCACCTCCTCGTCGGAGCCAGGCGCGGCAGGTGACTGCTCAGGCCCAGGATCGGGCGGCTGCGGCTCCGCGCCTGTGACGACGCGCACCAGGTCCGCGGAGACCCGCACCGCCATCAGCGCGAAGCTGATCAGCACCGGCAGCACGATGTGGTACTCGGGCACCGGCAAGATGGACAGGGACGAGCCGGCGTCGAGCTGCAGCTGCATCAGGTGCCAGGCCAGGGTCAGCAGCAGCAGGTCGAAGAGCAGCCACACGGTCAGGCTCAGGGCCTCCACCGCGCGCTTGCCCCCAGCGGGCCACAGCCGACGGCCGAAGTTGAGCACGATGTGCTTGCGGTCGCGGCTGGCCATGCTCGCGCCGAGGAAGCCGACGTACATGATCAGGATCTTCGACAGGTCGTTGACCCACGCGTACTGGGTGGGGATGCGGCTGATCAACACCCCGATGGGGAGAGAGAGCACGCCCCAGGTGACCAGGAAGACCGGCAGCTCCCCGCGCTGCTGTGCCCGGCGCGCGAAGAGCGCGAGCGCCGCGGCGTAGATGGCGCCACACATCAGGGCGGACGGCACCTGGACCACGA
>JAUIAC010000288.1 GCA_030425545.1 bacterium
GCGTGACCAAGCAGGGCGCGGCGCCGACCTGCGTGCTCCACTCGGGAACCTGTCGCGGGTTCCCGGTGAGCCCGGTCCCGGGCGGCGGCGCGCTCCCGGCCACGTTCAAGGCGCCGCTCCGCTTCGCGTGGGGTGCGTCCAAGTGACCCCCGTGTCCTGGCCCCGATGGGTCGCGCTCACCCTCGCGCTCGGCGGCTGTACCCGTCAGTGTGGCAGCGACCCCGCTCCGCGCGCGCAGGCGACCGTCCACCGACCCGAGCTGGCGGGGACGCCGAGCCCCGCGGACCACAACACCCCAACGGCGGCTCCAGATCGCCCGCTCGACGCCGCCGCCCTGGTGGAGCGCGCGCTGCACGTCCGCCTGCCCGAGCGGGAGACGGACCATGTGTTCCCAGCGATGAACACGCTGCCGCGCCGCGTGCTCAAGCGGTTCGATGCCGAGCGCGCGCTGGTGGCGACCCTGCGAGGCGACACCCTGCACCTGATGGGCGCGACGGCCCCGACCCATGACCCCGCCGCGCTTCGTGCGCTGCTGCGGCGCGCCGTCGAAGACTGGGGACAGCGGAGCGGCGTGGCCGCGACCCGGTTGACGCTGGCTGTCGACCGCGACGCAGACCGCACCGCCGCCTCGCGCGTACGCAAGGCCGCGCTGGCGGCTCACACCTGGTTCGTGGTGGCGCTTTCGCGCGACAAGGGGCGCGTGGTCGAGGTGACGCTCAGCCCGCCGAGACCGCGGCGCTGAGGCGGACGACCGACCGCGTCGGCTACTTCTTCTTCCCGAGGCGCTTGAAGCGGTCCGGTGCGCCGTCGCCGGTGGTGTCGTAGCCGATCTTGGTGAGCTTGCCAGCGGTGTAGTACTCCCACTGGTCGACCGCACCGTCGCCCTTGGTGTCGCGGCGCTTCTCGATCAGGCGGTTGACCGACTTGCCGTCCTCGGTCTTGGTCAGCTGGTAGTAGCGCCACGTGTCGGTGCGCCCGTCGAAGCCGAGGTCGAGCTCCACCAAGGAGATGTAGCCGCCCTTGTAGTGGCGCGTGGTGTCCACTCGACCGTCGAAGTCGAGGTCCATCTCCTCGCGCACCAGCACCTCTTTGCCCGCCTCGCCGGCGTAGTACTGCACGATGTCGATCTTCTGGTCGAAGTTGACGTCCATCTCCTTGCGGATCAGGACTTTCTTCAGGTCTTCCGCCTTCTTGCCAGCGGACTCGCCGACCACGCGGTAGAACTTGTAGACGTCCGGCCGCTTGTCGCCGTTGACGTCGACGCGCTCGATCGCGGTGTTGCCGTCCACCTCAAACTGCACCTGCTCCTGCGGCTGGGCCTGAGCAGCCTGCGCTTTCTTCGTGGTCTTGGTCTGCTCCTTCGCGCCGCCGCAGCCCGTGGCAAACAAGGCCAGCGCTGCGAGCAACACTCCGGAACGGAAAGAGAAAAGCTGTGTCATGAAGACCTCGGGAGGCGGCGCCTGCGGCAGGATGAGCGCGGGTGCGCTCGTGGAGTGTGTCCGGCCAACCGACGTAGTTTGCGACCGCGCCCATGTCGGGTCAAGCTGACGCGGTCGAGGGTGGAGCCGCGCGCCCGGGCGCCCTTGGGCGGGGCGCAGCGCGACAAGCGGCTTCAGCCCGGCAGCGCGCCGCCCGTCCACCGGGCCCACTGCGACGGCCGGCGCCGGAATGCCAGGGTCCGGCCGGCCGTTGTTGCCCGTGGGACCCAGTCGACCTTCGGGCAGCTCGGTTGCGTTGACATGACCTGATCCGACGCGGATCATCCCGGCCCGCCAGGGTACTGAGGAGGCGAGACGAGATGAGACGATGGTGGCTGATCAGCTTGCTGGCACTGGCGTTGACCGCGACAGCGTGCGGCAAAGACGACAAGGACGCGAAGGAAGCCGTCGTGGCGGGGAAGCCCAGCCCGAAGCGCAAGCGTCGTCGGAAGAAGCGGAAGAAACACGCCAAGCGCGACAAGAAGTCACGGAAGAAGCGCGACAAGAAGGTGGCCAAGGCGGGCGACAAGCGCGCTGACGACGTCGCCGCGAAGGAGCCTGGCGCGCCGAAGCGAGCGGCCGACGCCAAGGCAGAGGCGGCGGGCGACAAGGCGGCGGGCGACAAGGCGGCAGGCGACAAGGCGGCAGGCAATGGGGCGGCCGCCGGCAACGACGAGATGGCCGGCGCCGAGAAGGCCGGCGCCGAGAAGGCCAGCGCCGAGAAGGCCGGCGCGGGCGACGCGGCGGCTGCAGCGAAGGTGGCCGCAGAGGCGTCTCCGCCCCCGCGGGCCGGCAAGGGCGCAGCGGCTGCCGCCGCGCTGGCGGGCGCAGCGGTGGCGCAGGCGGGCGCCGGTGCCGTGGACGCCCCGGCGAAGGGCGCAGCGGTCGCGGCAGAGGGCGCCGATGCGCCCGACGCGGCCGCCGAGGAGGCGAAGCGGGCTGAGGCGGCGAAGGCCGCTGCCGCCGCCGCAGAGTCGGCCGCGCGGGCCGCGGAGCAGCAGCAGGCGGAGGCCGCAGCCCGACGCAAGCCGCCCGAGGCGGCCCTCGACATCACGGGCTACCTGTCGACAGCGGACATGAGCAAGGTGCTCACGAAGTGGCGCCTCGAGCGCAGCGAGCTGCCCGGAATCAAGCCGAACAAGGGCTACAACGCGGTGTACTTCGCGCCGACGAAGGGCGGCACGTTCGGCGTGTCGCTGCAGGTGTGGCGCGACCTGAACCTGATCGACAGCCGGACACGCTTCAACACCATGAAGAACACCTACACGGACGTGGTCTCCACCAACGCCGTGACCGAGCAGGGCTTCCGTGCCTACTACGGCGGTGTGGTGTCCCTGGTCTTCGTCGATCCGCGGCGGCCGCTGCTCGCGTCCGTGAGCTGCGCGACCAAGATCTGCGACGCCAACAAGCTCATCGAGCTCAGCCGCCGGGTCGCCAACCGCCTGCGCTGACCGCCCGGACGACACCGGCGGGCGCTGGGCGACCCGTCCGTGGGACGCGGCGGCCAATGGGCCGCGCCCGACTGCCGTGGCCGTAAAGCGGAGAAGAGGCGCAGTCTGCTACGAGTGTGTAGCGCATTGGAGCCTCGAGGGGCTTCGCGCGATGACCAAGCCCTGTGGCTTTCCGAGTGCGCAGGACTGGCCGTAGCCAATTCAAGCACGTGGCGGAGTCGCAGGGCGATGTGTCAGCGCGATGAAGCCGCCGAGGCGGAATGCGCTACAGGCTCCTAGCAGACTGCGGCGAAATTGATTGTCGCCGCAATCTGCTAGCTTTTTTGTTTTCTGGGGGGCTACGAGCGCCCCCAGCCACGGCAAGCCGTGGCTTCCCCTTCCCAGCAGACTGACCAACGTGGCCTCAAGAACGGAGAAAAGGCGCAGTCTGCTAGCCCTCGCTGTCAGCGGCGCGCGCCACGATGACCTGGGCCGAGCGGAGCAGACGCCCCTCGAGCAGGTAGCCTCGCCCGACCTGACGCAGCACCGTCCCGGGAGCGACGGCGTCGGAGGTCTCCTCGGAGATGGCCTCGTGCACCACGGGGTCGAAGGCCTGTCCAGACGCGTCGAAGGCCACTACCTGAGCGCCCTGCAGCGCCCGGTCCCACGTGGTCCGCAACATCTGCACGCCCTGGCTCGTGGCCAGCGGCAAGGCCTTGTCCGCCAAGAGGTTGCGCGTCACGGCGTCGAGCGTGTCGAGGGCCGGCAGGAGCCCTCGCAAGATCTGCTTCTTCAGCCGAGTCGGCATCTCCTGCTCTTGCCGGTTCGCCCGGCGCTGCTGCTCCTCTTGATGCTCCGACAGGCGGAGGAAGCGCTGCCGCGTCGCCTTCAGGTCCCCGCGCACCTGCTCGAGCTGGCGCTCTGCGCGGGCTGTCGCAGCTTTCTCCTCTTCGAGCTGCCGGCGCGCCTCATCCAGCTGCTGGCCCAAGGCGCGGAGCTGCGCTCGCAGGGCCGGATCGGGCTGAGCGGAGCCGCCGCCATCGGCACGCCCTGGCGCCACCCCGTCCGGGCGCGGCGCAGCCTGTTCGGCCGGCATGCCGCGGATGTCAGGTCCCACCTGAGCGCCCTCGCCTGTGACCTGGCTGAGCGCGTCGAGCACCTGCTCCCGCTGAGCCTCCATGGTCTTGTCTTGCGCGAGCTTCTCAGCGTCTGCCAGCGCCGCCGCGAGGGCGCCGCTGAGCCCGAGATCTTCCGTGTCGCCCTGCTGCTCCACCATGGTCTCCTCTCAGCTCGCCGGCTCAAACGAGGCGGTGCGTCTCACGTCGCGTGATGCGACGGGCGCGGTCTCCATGTCGGGTGCGCCCGTCACCGGGCAACCCCAGCTCGGCGCGGTGGCCGGCCTCTGACCCCTGGCCACCCGCGGGTTCCGAGGGCGCCGTGGGTCAGCCGACGACGCGGTTCCGCCCCGCATGCTTGGCCTTGTAGAGGTTCTCGTCCGCCGCGAGCATCAGCGCTTCGAGCCGCTTCATCGAATCGTCGGCGAGCGCGACGCCGATGCTGACGGTCACGTCCACCCGGTTGCCCTCGAACTGAAAGACGTGCTCTTCCACCAGCTTGCGAAAGTCCTCAGCGAAGGAGCGCGCGCCCTCGATGTCGACCTCGGGCAGGACCGCACAGAACTCTTCCCCGCCGTAGCGCGCGAACATCTCTTCCTGCCGGATGCGTGCCTTGGCGAGCTTGGCCACCTCGCGCAGAACGTAGTCCCCCATCAGGTGGCCATAGTCGTCGTTCACGCGCTTGAAGTGATCGAGATCACACATGATCACGGCCAAGCTCCGCTCGTGTCGTCGCGCCCGCGAGAACTCACGGTCGAGAAACTCCATCAGCGCGCGCTTGTTCGGGACCTGGGTCAGCCCGTCCTCGATGGTGAGCCGGTAGATCTCTTCGTGGTACGCCAGCTCGATGTTGTCGCCCGAGAGGTACTTGAAGATGGCCTCGCCGATCTGGATGTAGTCGCCGCTCCGCAGCGGCGCGTCGCCCTGCACCAGGACCTCGTTGAGGTAGGTGCCGTTGGTCGAGAAGTTGTCGACGATGCGGTGGCCGGTCGGAGACGCCTCGATGCCCGCGTGGCGGCGCGACACGCTGTCACTCTCGAGCACGATGTCGCTGCTCGGGTCGCGGCCGATGGAGAAGGTGCGCGCGCCCAGCTCGAGGCGTCGCCCCATCTGTGGGCCGCGGAGCTGCACGAGACAGGCGTGGCCAGACGCGCTGCGCGCCGCGATCTCGCGCACGGACGTGATTCTGGTCTCTGCGTCGAGGTGGTCAGATCGAGCCATGAAACGGGTGTCACTGGGTCAAGGGGAAAGCGGACGCAGAGTAGCTTGGCGGTGCGGGCAGTTCAACATGCGAGGGCCACGGAGTCAGCGCTTCTGCTCCGGCGTCAACGCGTGTACTCGCGCACATAGCGAACCAGTACGTCGACGTACGACGGCACGGGCGGGCACTGGATGTCGCCACCGTCGAGCAGCCGGCGCGCCTCGGTGTCGTCGAACTGCAGGGCGCTGTCGAACCACTCGAGGAAGGTCCGCTCCTGGTGCACGATGCCCCGCAAGCCGGGCGCGCTGAGCAGCAAGCGCGCGACATTGTTCGGGAGAAAGATGGTTGGGCGAGGGCGCCCCGCGGCGTCTGCCACCGCGTTGTAGAACTGAACCGCGGTCAGCGGCGCCGGGTCGACAAGGTGGTACGTGCCGCCGACCGCGTCGGGATGTCGGGTCAAGGAGCGGGCCGCGCGCACCACGTAGTCTGCCGGCACCACGTTGAGCGGCAGCCGCCCCTGGCCCGGCAGGGGGACCGCTGTGTTCACCGGCGCGTTGACGATGGCGTTGATCAACAAGTAGGGGCCGTCGAAACGCTGTACCTCTCCGGTGTCGCTGTCGCCGACGATGATCGCGGGGCGCACCACGGTGATCGGGAGCTTGGCCATGGCGCTCCGGGCCAGTCGCTCGGCGGCGGCCTTGCTGCGCTCGTAGCCGTTGCGGAAGCGCTGACCCACCATCAGCTCCGACTCCATGGCGACGCCCTCGCGCGCGCCGGCCACGAAGGCGGTAGACCAGTGGCAGATGCGGCGGAGGTTGCGCATGCCCAGCGCCAGCTCGAGCACCTCGCGCAGCCCCTCCACGTTGACGCGCCGCATCTTCTCGGTCGAGATGCCGAGGTATTGCACGGCAGCCAGGTGGTGGATCTCTTCAATCTCGTCGTGGAGGCGGCGGACCTCTGCGCCGGAGAGGCCCAGGTCCAGCTCGAGGATATCGCCGAGGAGCGCCCGCACCTCGCCCCCCTGCAAGCCCTCCTGCTCGTTGACCTCTGCGACAAAGGCCTCGGCTTCGGCAGTGAACTTGTCCCGGTGCAGCAGCACGACCTGGTCGCCCCCAGCGACGAGCTCACGCACGAGGCGGCGGGCCACGTAGATGGGGAAGCCGGTCACCAACACCCGCGCTGCCTGGTCTGGCATCACCCGACCTCCTGCATGAGACGCTGCCACAGCGTGTCGACCTTCAAGGCAAGCTCCTGCACGGTCCCACGGTTGTCAATCGCGTGGTCGGCGTGGGAGAGGCGCGTCGCGTCGTCGGTCTGAGCGGCGAGTCGCTGCTGGGCCTCGTCGGCCGTCATGCCGTTGCGGGCCATGAGGCGTGACCGCTGCAGATCTGCGCCGCAGTGGACCACGCAGACCACGTCGCACTGGGCGTGGAGCCCCATCTCGACCAGCAGCGCTGCGTCCAGCACCACCACGGGGGCCGACGCGCGGCGCGCAGCGTCGACCTGCTGTGCGATCGTCGCGCGAATCCGCGGGTGCAGCAGCTGCTCGAGCGCGCGCAGCTGGTCTGGGTCGGCGAAGACGAGGGCTCCCAAGGCGGCGCGGTTGAGGGAGCCGTCCGCCTGGAGCACCCCCGGCCCGAAGGTCGCAGCCACGGCCGCCAGCCCCGCCGTGCCAGGCTGCACTACGTCTCTCGCGACCTGATCTGCGTCGACCAGGGTCGCGCCGCGCGCTACGAGCATGCGACTGACGGTCGACTTTCCGGACGCGATCCCGCCCGTCAGCCCAGCCACCAAGGTCATGCGACTCCTCCCTCGCTGCGGCGCCAGCGCCGACCGACGCCCGGACATGGGCGTCGCCACGGTCGGGCGCCGTGACGCAGCCGGCGGACACGTGGTCCTGCGCGCACCGCACGTTAGGCGCTCGTCGGTGTGTTGTCGCCTACGGCCCACGGGCAAGAGCGGCCGAGCGATCGAGATCGGTCCAGTCGTCAGTGACCAGGCGTCCGGCGGCTGGGGGCTAGGGTCTGGGACTTGGAGGCCGGGCGGAGCTGGAGCGACGCGTCACAGCGGGCTCAGTCGTCGCGACGCTGGTCTGGCCCGCGACCGCGCTCAACGCGCAGCGGCGCCTGCTCAGCCGGCGCCAGCGCTCGCTCTCGTGGAGCCAGCGATCGCGCCCGCGGCGCTAGAGACTCGACCAATTAGGCCGCTTGTCGCCACATACGGTCGAGTACGTAGCAGTTGCTGACCACGATGTGGCGTCGAAGATCGAAGTCGTTTCGTTCCTTGCCTCGATAGCGAGCACGTCGCCC
>JAUIAC010000289.1 GCA_030425545.1 bacterium
GGCCGCGAGGCCGAAGGGAGCGACAGATGCCGTGGATCATCACTGAGGGCGAAGGCGCCGACGCGCGCGAGCGCAGCGTCACGGTGCGCAACGACGACGGCGAGCGGGCCGAGGTCGAGATCGACGGGGTGACCTATCAGGTCCAGACCCACACGCTGCCCGACGGGCGCGTCGCCATGAGCGGGGTCGGTCCCGACCGCAAGCTGCGCAGCTGGCAAGACGCCCGCGGCACGTGGATGGGCGAGGGCGCGACGGCCCGCTGCCTCGTGGTCGAAGACGAGCGCAGCCGCTGGCTCGGCGCGCTGGCCGGCGGCGGCGGCGCGGGAGACGGCGCGGTGAAGGCGTCGATGCCGGGCCGCGTGGTGCGGCTGCTGGTCGCCATGGGCGACGAGGTCCCGCCGGGCGGCGTGGTCGCGGTGCTCGAGGCGATGAAGATGGAGAACGACGTGAAGTCGGCCAGCGGCGGTACCGTGGTGGAGATCGCGGTGAGCGAGGGCGACGCCGTCGAGGCGGGCGCCCTGCTGATTCGCCTCGAGGTGGCCTCGTGAGCGCCGACCAAGACAGCGGCGCGGTGGACGCCAGCGCCTGGGCCACGCTGACCTTCGTGCTGCCCTCGTCGGCGCTCGTCGGCCTGGAGGGGCCGCTCGGAGAGCTCGCGCCGGACGGCATGCAGGTCGACGACGCCAGCACGCTCACCGGCAAGGACCTGCCCACCGGCAGCAGCCGCGTGATCCTCTACGTCCCAGCTCCAGAGCGGGCGCGAGCCGAGGCGCGCCTGCAGGCCGTGGCGACCGAGCGGGGCCTCTCGCTGGAGGTGCGCTCGGAGGCCCTGGCCGACCAGGACTGGAACGCCACCTGGAAGTCCTTCTACCGGCCGCTGCGCGTCGGGCGGCGCCTGCGGGTCGAGCCGGTCTTCGACCAGCCTGAAGCCGACCCGACGCTGGTGTCCGTGGTCATCGACCCGGGCATGGCCTTCGGCACGGGCACCCACGAGACGACGCAGCTCGCGGCCAGCGCCGTGGAGACCTGGATCGACGCGCAGCAGGCGGCCGGGCGCGACCTGAGCGCGGAGCGCCTGCTCGACGTGGGCACCGGCAGCGGCATCCTCTCCATCGCCGCCTTGAAGCTCGGCTTCGGCGCCGCGGTCGGCACGGAGATCGACGAGCCGGGCCTGGAGAACACCCGCACCAACGCGCGGCTCAACGGGGTCGACGACCGCCTCGAGCTCCATCTGAGCGAGACGCCCGAGCGGGCCGCCCCGGAGCGCTTTCCGCTGGTGCTGGCCAACATCATCAGCAGCATCCTGCTCCGGCTGCGGCCCGCCCTGGTGGCGCGGGTGGCGCCGGGCGGCACGCTCATCGTGTCCGGTGTGCTGGCCGAGGAGCGCGAGCGCTTCATCGCCGGCTTCGCGGGCCCCGAGCTGCAGCTGCAAGACACCGAGGTCAAGGGCGACTGGATGTCGCTGACCTGGCGACGCGAGCGCTAGCCGGTGCGGCAGCTCTGGCTGGACGCCGACCTCCATCGCGACAGACTCGCGCTCGACGCTGCGCAGGCGAAGCGGCTCCGGCGTGTGCTGCGCCTGCGCGACGGCGACCGCGTGCGCGTCGCCGACGGTCGGGGGGCGACGCGACTCTACGAGCTGGGCGACAGCGGGCTGCAGGCCAAGGGCCCCCGGAGCGCGCGACCAGCGCCAGCGCGACGGGTGCATGTGGGTGTGGGCCTGTTGAAGGGCGACCGCCAGTCGTGGCTGCTGCAGAAGCTGGTCGAGGCGGGGGCCGACGTCATCGCGCCGCTGCAGCTGACCCACTGCGTGGTGAAGCTCGACGACAAGCGCGCGCAGGCCCGCGCTGAGCGCTGGCAGGCCGTGGTCGTCGAGGCCTTCGAGCAGTGCGGCCGCGTCGCGCTCCCGGCGGTCGCGCCGGTCCGGCGGCTGGCCGGCTTCCTCGGCGCGCTGCCACCGTCCACGGCCCTCGCCTTCGCGGACGCGCGAGACGCCGCCGCCGCCACGCCCAACCCATGGACCGTCGCCCCTTCGAGCTCCGGCCCCGTCACAGGCGGCCCCGTCACAGGCGACTCCGTCACATCCGACCCCGTCACGGGCGGCCCCGTCACAGGCGGCGCTGCCGCCACGGACGACGGCGCGCCCCCACAGCCCGACGGCCAGGTCCCGGCCCTGCTCGACTGGGTCGACACCAGCAGCGGCGACGTGGCGATCGTGGTCGGCCCCGAGGGCGGCCTGAGCGAGGCCGAGCGCGCGCTGTTGAGCCGCGCCGGTGCCGTTCCGGTCCACCTGGGCGCGCACGTGCTGCGCGCCGAGACCGCCGCGGTGGTCGCCGCCTGGGGGCTCCGCCAGCGGGTCGACGGATAGCGCACCCGCACCAGCGCCGCGGGGTCCCGCACGGGGACACGTCCGCGTGACGAAGCCGAAGCGGCGAACCGCGGCGCGGGGCTCCTGACCTACCGCTCGGGTGACGGAGCCGCGCGCTCGAGGTGCGGCACCAGCGCTCTCAGCACCCGCTGAAAGTCGACCACCGACACGGGCTTGGCGAGGTGCTCGTCCATGCCCGCCGCACGGCAGCGGCCGGCGTCCTCGTCGCCGTGCAGCGCCGTCAGCGCCACGACGGGCAGCTGACGGTAGCCAGCCGCACGGATGCGCTCGGTACAGACAAAGCCGTCCATGTGCGGCATCTGGCAGTCCATGAAGACCACGTCGTAGGCGCCCTGCGACACCCGCTCGAGCCCCTGCCGACCATCGGCGGCGACGTCCACCGCGCAGCCGAGGAGCTCCAGCATCTGCTTGGCCACGAGCTGGTTGACGAGGTTGTCCTCGACCAAGAGCGCGCGCACGGCGAAGCGGCGCAGCGGCGGCCGTGTGGGCAGGGACTCTGGGGGCGCGGCGACCTCGACCAGCTCGTCCGGCGCGACGTCCATGGGCAGCTCGAGCACGAAGCAAGCGCCTGACGTGGACCCGCCCGCCAGCGAGAGCTCGCCCCCCATGCCGCGAGCCAGCTCGCGCGAGATCGCGAGCCCCAGGCCGGTGCCGCCGTGCTTGCGCGTCATCGACGCGTCGGCCTGCGTGAAGCGGTCGAAGAGCACGCCATGGAGCGCCGGAGCGACCCCGGGCCCCGTGTCCTGCACCTCGACTCGGAGCCCTCGGGCCCAGGGTCCGTCGCCGCCTTCGACGCCGCGGACGGACACGGTCACGCTGCCCTGCTCGGTAAACTTGGTCGCGTTGGCGACCAGGTTGGCCAGCACCTGTCGGACGCGCAGGCTGTCTCCGGTCCACCAGCGCGGCAGGGTGTCGGGCAGCGCGGCCCTCACCTCCACCGACCGGGACGCCGCCCTCGGAGCGAACTGCTCGCAGACGTCGCGCACGAGCTGGTGCAGGTCCACCCGCTCCCGCTTGAAGTTCAGCTGGTTGGCGTCGAGCTTCGACAGGTCGAGGATGTCGTTGAGCACCGCCAGCAGGTGCTCGCCGGAGCGCTGCGCGATGCCGAGGCTGACGCGCTGCTCGTCGGTGACCGGCGACGCCTGGAGGAGCTCCAGCATGCCCAGCACACCGTTGAGCGGGGTCCGGATCTCATGGCTCATGTTGGCCAGGAAGCGCGCTTGGGTCGTGGCCGCCCTCTCGGCCTTCAACCGCGCCTGCCGCTCGTCGGCGCGGCTCTGCTCGAGCTCGCGCATCAGCCCCTTCCGGACCGCCTCGTTGTAGGACAGGGTCTCGAAGAGCATCAGCAAGCCCACGAGGATCTCCTGAACCTCCGGGGCGGGCTCCGCCTCGATCATGGCGTCGTCGACCGAACAGCGCCCCCCGGCGATCTCGGCGAGGTGCTCGATGACCCGGGTCGACGTGCTCCGGCCCTGCGTCGCTTGGGCCGCGCTCCGCGGCGCTCCGTTGGACGACCGTCGACCGCCCGCGACCCTGCGGCCCGCAGGCTCGGCGGCCTCGTCGTGCGTCCCGCGCGGCGCGTCGGTCACCGTCATGGCAGCAGCGTGCGCTCAGCGTCTTCGAGCGAGGGGAAGGTCTGCACCCCAGGGAAGCCAGCCGAGCGCGCCAGAAAGGTCAGCGCCGTGTTGATCAGCCGGTTGTTGCCCGTGACCAGACCGAAGGCCTCGAGGCTCGTCCCCAGGTTGCGCTTGTACCAGCGCAGGATCCACTCGCTCTCTGCGGGACCTGGGCGCTTGGAGCTGCTGACGTCGATGATCAGCCGGTAGGGGGCGCCCGCGCTGAGCTCCTCGACCCGCTCGAACATGACCTCGAGCGCCGCGATGGCGACGACGGGCTGCTCGCGAAAGAGGATCAGCCCCGGCGCGTGCAGCGTCACCCGCGCGCGCAGGGCGTCGCGCTCCTCCGCGGACATCGACGTGACGTCGCCCAGACGACTTGATTCGCTCATACGCTCCCCATCGCTGGCGATGTTAGCACGGGTGGCAGGGGAGCCAACCTGTGGTCCCACCCCCGCTGCGCAACCGAGGATCGCTGCGGGCTCGCACGCCAGCGAGGGCGCGGCAGCGCTGGGCGGCGTGGGCGAGCGCGTCTCGACGCCTGGAGCGCCAAAGCCGAAAAGCTGTTGCTATTCAGGCGCTTCGACCCTGTTATCCGGAAACTTCTGGCCACCCGCGCCGACGCTCTGGTAGGTTCGCGCGCCCGCTGGTGCGCCGCACCGCCGCCAGCGCAGCCGTCGTCTCACCGTCGCCGCCGGAGCCTCATGGTTCGGATCTCCTCCCGCTCGCCCGCCTTGGCCCAGTCCCCTGCGCTGGCCCTGCCCCTCTCGCTGGTCCTGATCAGCTCCGCGTGGGCGACCTCGCCCGCCACAAAGGCGGCGCATCGTGGCGCCGCGCACGCAAAGGCAGGCGCCAAAGCGCGCGCCAAGGCCCACGCCAAAGCTCACGCGAAGACCGCCAGCAAGACGGCCAAGACCACCAGCAAGACGGCCAAGACCGCCAGCAAGACGGCCAAGACCGCCAGCAAGACGGCCAAGACCGCCAGCAAGACGGCCAAGACCGCCAGCAAGACGGCCCGACCGGCCTCTCAAGCGTCGCTGCGCGACGGAGAACGCGCTGCGCCAGCGTACTCGCCAACCTCGCCAACCCCGTCCACGGACGACAGCCTGCGCGCCATGGTCCGCATCGGCGAAGCGGTGTGGAAGTCCCAGAACCAGGCCCGTGACCGCCGCCTCTCCGCGACGCGGCCGCCCAAGAAGGTCAACTGGTTCAAGGCGCGACGCCGCTCCCGCCTGCCGGAGAACATCAGCCATGGGTTGGCCATGGTGGGCCCCGACCGCCCCGTGCGTCCGCGCCGCTCCTTCTCGATCCGCACGCAGAAGGTCGACGAGGGCGAGACGATCCGCTCCGTCGCCTACAAGGCCTGCACGTCGCCCCAGGTCCTCGCCTCGCTCAACGACCTGGAGTGGGACACCGAGGGCACGCCGCTGCCCGCGGGCATCAAGCTCAAGGTGCCGCTGCGCTTCCGCGCCTTCTCCGGCTTCGCCAAGGCCCAGCGCCTCCGCACGGGCCCAGGCGTCCTGGCCAAGCGCGTCCACAACACCTGGGGACGTCCCTACGTGGTCAAGCTGCTCACGTCGGCGTTCCGCGTCGTGCACCAGCGCTGGCCCGGACGTCACCCCTTCATCGTCCACGACGTCTCGCTCTTCGGCGGCGGCCGCCTCGGGCGCCACAAGTCGCACCGCGCCGGTCGGGACATCGACATCGGCTACCCCACCTTCGACGCCGAGCGAAAGGACTGGGGCATGCCGGCGCTGAGCCGCATCGACTACGGCCGCCTGTGGGCGTTCATCGACCACATCGAGCAGTCCGGCTACGTCGCGGCGATCTACATGAGCCCGCGCATCCAACGCCGACTGCACGCCTACGCCGTCACCCAGGGCGTCGACAAGGCGCGGCTGGACGTGCTCTTCCAGTACCCCTGCGCGCGCGGTCAGAAGCGCACGCTGATCCGCCACTCGCCCGGCCACCGCGACCACATGCACGTCCGCTTCGCCGCCCCCAAAGACCTGGGTGACCTGCAGAGCTAGCCGCCCAGCTGTGGGACGCCCAGCTGTGTGACGCGCGCGACGCGCGGGTCGCTCTCCCGGACGCGCGGCCCCCGCGGCGCGCCCACTCGCGTAGCCCGTCCCTTTTTGCCTCGGTGCAAGTCGCAGCAGAAACCGTGGGTTGGGACACGACTTCGCTTTGACCCGCCCCGGGTGGACCGCTATCCTCCCGCGCCCGCGGAGCGCCCGCAGCGTGCCCCCGCGGCGCCCTGGGGACCCGACGCCCACGCTGACCCCCGCCAGCGCCCCGATTTTTCAGGACCTGACCATGCGCACACCTCACTTCGGCCACCTCGCCCTGACCCTCGGGGCCGCGACGCTGCTCTCGCTCGGGGCCTGCACAGACGCCCCGGGTCCCACCAACGGCGGCAACCTCACGCTCCCCGACACGTCCGGCGGCGGCTCGGGTGGCGCGGACGGCGTGGCCGGCGACGGGAGCGGCGGCAGCGACGCGGGCGGCACCTCGGGCGGCGACGGCGGCGGCACCTCCGGCGGCGGGGACGCGGGCGGCACCTCGGGCGGCGGCACCTCCGGTGGCGGCACCTCCGGTGGCGGCTCGTCGAGCGGCGGCACGCCCGTGGCGAAGCACGTCGGCTACAAGTCGTCGGAGCTCCGCGTTCGCATCGTCGGACCCAGCGGACGCAAGCACGCGGTGGTCTCCGGCGGCATCATCGACATCGCCGGCGTGCTCTTCGGCAACGCCGACGAGGTCACCTGGTCGCACAGCAACGGCTCGGGCGGAAAGGCGTTTGGCGCCCCCTTCTTCCAGACCGGCAAGATCGAGCTGACCCCGGGCGACAACGACATCACCGTCACCGCCAAGAAGGGTGACCAGACGGCCACCGACCACATCAAGGTGACCTACAACCCGGTGTTCCAGTTCGCCGACCGGCTGCGCGCGGAGCCCCGCGTGATCAAGGTCGGCCAGAAGACGGCGGTGCACGCCATCGTCAACCTCGGCAAGACCACCAACTTCGTCGCCGGCAGCCTCAAGGTCTTCCGCACCGACGACAAGGGCAACCAGCTCGCGAACTTCGGCCCCATGGTCGACGACGGCAAGCTCAGCACCTCCGGCGACGAGATCAAGGGCGACGGGCTCTACTCGCGCAAGTTCACCATCAACGACGCGCAGCCTGGCGTCGCTCGAATCCGCGCGTCGATCCTGTTCAAGGTCGGGGCCAAGCAGTACGCCGCGTTCACCGACGTGCTGGAGATCGACGTGGTCGAGAACATCGGCGTCAGCGAGTGCGGCGGCATGCAGAAGGCCCTCGAGGCGGCCAAGGCTGCGGCCAAGACCGCCGGGGCCGGGGCAGCGGGGCAGACCGCGGCCCTCGACGCGCTCAAGGCCGACGCCAC
>JAUIAC010000006.1 GCA_030425545.1 bacterium
CGAGCCAGCCCAGACTGCGCGAGCTCGACGCACTGACGCGCCAGCGAGCGCAGGCTCCACGACCCCACCTGTCCGTCCAGCCCGTCGCGGCACGCGGCCGCTCGTAGCGCAGCGCGGTCCACGCTGCGGTCGCCGTCGCGCAGGAGCGCCATCAGCTCGGCGCGGCTCGTGGGATCCTGCAGCAGGCCCACCGACAGCGCCGGCAGCGCTGGGAGCAGCTCCGGCGGGACGCAGTCTGCGGCCCGGATCTCGACGTAGCGCTTGAGCCGAACGTCGGGAAAGAGCGTCGACAGGTGGGTGATCCAGTCGTCCAGCACCGCGCCACGGCCTCGGTCCCCCTCCGACAGGAACTGGCGAAAGGTGAGCCCACGCCGCTCGGGTGAGAGGTAGGCCTTCGAGCCGTCGGCCTGGACGTGGCGGACGAAGTACATCGGCACGTCGGCGGCCCACTCGACATAGTCGCGCACGGTCGCGCCCGGGTCGAAGGCTACGGCCCCCAGGTCGCAGCGGGCGGCGTCGACATCGAGCCACACGTCGGCCCGCGCAGACGCCAGCCCCGTGTCGTGACCGAAGCGAAAGGGGGAGTTGGCGAAGAGCGCGATGATCACCGGCGTGGCGAGGAACCCGGCGCGCAGCAGAGACATGGCGTCCGTGCCGCTGTGGAAGTCGAGGTTCGACTGCACAGTGCACGTCAGGTGCATCATCTGCAGCCCCTTGGCCCCGACCTCCGGCATCCACGCCCGCATGATGTTGTAGCGGGCCTTGGGCATGTGAGGCTCGTCGCCAAGCCGGGTCTCAGGGTTCATGCCGACGTAGGCCGAGCGGACGCCCCAGGGTTCCAGCACCGCGTCGAGCTCCGCCAGGTGGCTGTCGAGCTCTGCCTTCATGGCCGTGACGCTGGCGAGCGGGGCACCGCTGAGCTCGAACTGCCCGGCGGGCTCCAGCGTGATCGAGGCGCCGTCGCGCAGCAACGCGATCGGCAGCCCGCGCTCGAGCTCGGGCTGCCAGCCGAAGCGGTCGCGCAGCCCCTGCAGCACCTGGTGAATGCCGGGTTCGCCGTCCCACGGCAGCGGCTTGCCGTCGGCTCCGACCAGGATCCGCTCGTATTCGGTGCCGACCCGGAACTGAGCCCGCGGCTTGGCGCCGGCCAGGATCCACGCCTCGCAAGGGCCGAGGTCTGCGACAGTGGGTGAAGCCATGGAGCCCTCAGTCATAGTAGAACCACTCCATGCGCCCAAAGGTCACAGCGCCGAAGAGCTGAACGACCATCCCAAGCACGATCAAGGCCTTGACCTTGCGCGAGAGGTGGCCGACCCGGAGCGCGAACACGCCCATCAACGCGGGCCAGAAGTCGAGCGCGAAGCGGTAGCCGAACTGCTGCCAGCCGTCGTTCTGGTAGAGCAGGGCCGGCGCAGCGACACAGCCCACCGCGATGGCGAGGTTGCGCACCAGGCTGGCCCGACGCCGCTCGAGGTCGGGCTCTGGCGCCGTCTCGGTGGGGTGCTGCGTGCGCCCGCCAAAGAGGGCGAAGAGCGCTGGCGTGCAGGCCAGGATGCCGAGCCCGTGACGGGTGATGTGCACGTAGGGCGCCTGGGCAGACAGACGGGGCAGGTTGGTGAGCGCGGCGCTCAGGTTGTGGTTGAGGAAGATGAAGTTGAACAGGCCGTGGTCGCGCGTGGGCGCCCGGGTGCCTTCAAGGAGGTAGAAATGACCAAACTCCAGGGGGTTCTGCCAGCGGGCCCAGTTGAACCACGCCAAGGCCAGGCCCACCAGCGCGGCCGGCAGCGCGAAGAGGGCGATTTTGCGTGCGGCCCGTAGGGCACCCACTCGGCCCTCACCACCGAGCCATCGCCCACCCTCGAAGAGGGCCTCCAGGGGGAAGAAGACCGACGCGAAGAGCAGCGGCGTGCGGGTGGCCACCCCCAGGCCCAGCAGCAGCCCGGCCAGCAGGGGACGGCGCGCGCCCTGGGCCGCCAGCAGGAAGAGGAAGTGGACCGTCACGCCCATGGTCAGCGCCGTGAACCATACCGCTCCGCGGATCGCGCAGTACCAGGAGACGGTCCCGAAGGCGAACATGGCCACCAGCCACAGCCGGTCGCGAGCGCTGTGACGGAGCAAGCCCTGACCGTGGAGCCGGTTGAGCCAGTAGAGGAGGAGCATCGCCGACGCGGCGCCGAAGAGCAGGGTGAGCACGACGTCGTTGGTGTTGAAGCCGAACACCGCGACGAAGGGCATCATCACCACAGCGGGGAAGGGCGGGAAGCTGACCTTGTACTCGACGCGGTCGCAGCGGGCCCACTTCCGCTTGGGGTCGCAGCCGCGCTTCAGGTCCTTGGCCACATCGATGACCATCAGCTTGCCGTCGACGGTCCAGAACTCGTGTTTGCGGGGCCCCTTCTCGTTCTTGTAGGGGAAGACCCCGCGGACCTCTTCGCCGCCTTTGAGCACCAAGACGCGGTAGCTGGCCCAGTCGTTCCACCCCGCCTTGCCGCCGTTGGTCGCGCGCTTGATCGCCGCCTGATAGCCAGGCGGATCCCCGGGCTGAGGCTTGCCGTTGGCGTGCCGGCGGGGGGTGTCGGTGTCGACACGGCCGTTGAGGAAGGACCACGCCAGGTCTGTGAAGTGAAAGTGGGGGCTCGGCGTGGGCAGGAAATTCCACGAGGACAGGGCGTAGACGACCGTGACCACGACGCCGACGGCGAAGATGCGCAGCCGGGCCTGTGTCGACGAAGGGTCCATGGAGCTCTCGAGCCGTGGGCGAGCCGTGGCACCGGGCCGAGTCGCGCGGCGGTGCAGCAGAATCCGGAGGCGCGGGTGCTGTGCTGCCCGGGCCGCCCCCTCGTTCGGGGCGGCGGAAGGTATCGACCGCCCTGAGGCCGGTCAATCACACCCGGCGGCGCGGGTGGGCAGGCGCGGCGCGGCACCTGGCCGCGCGGCGGCTTGGCGCTGCCAGAGGGGCCCGCTATGCTCCCGGCCCCAGCCGCGAGGCTGCTCGGCCGCTCGTGGCCCCTGGAGACTCCCAACGATGAACAAACGGACTCTGATCGCAGGCGTGGTCGCTGTCGCGCTCGCCGCAGGCGTGGGCGTGCTCGCGACCCGAGGGGGCCAGCAGGCCACCCAACCCAAGGTCGTCGCCGCGGCGCAGCCCAAGCTGCTGACGCTCGGCCTCGACAAGGCGCTCGAGAACCAGAAGGCGCTGTTGGCCAAGGCCGACGCGCTCGAGGCCAGCGACAAGCTGCCGCTGCCCGTGGCCCACTCAGCTGGCGCGCAGCACGTCGCTGCCATCGAGGCCGCCGAGGCGAAGGTCGTCGCGCCCTCGCCGGCCGAAGACAAGCGCAGCGTGGCGCTGTGGTTCTCCGGCAACGAGATCGGCGAGACCGACCCGTGCGGTTGAGCGCGTAACCCGCTGGGCGGTCTTGCCCGGCGATCACAGTGGATGAAGGAGCGGCGGGGCCGCTATCAGGCTGTCGCCGCGCTCGACGCGGGCGGCTGGCTGGTGTCGAACCCGCGCTTTCACGGCGACAAGCCGGGGCAGACCCGCGCGCGCGCCACAGCCTTTCTCAAAAGCTTCGCGGCGATGGGCTACATCGCGGTGAACGTGGGCGCCCACGAGCTCGTGCTGCCGCCGGCGGAGCTCGCCAAGCTGGCGAAGCGCTCGCGCGTGCAGCTCATCAGCGCCAACCTGGTGGGCAAGGACGGCAAGAAGCCGCTCTTTCAGCCCGCGGTGCTCCGCAAGGTCGGCGGGCTGAAGGTCGGCGTGTTCGGGCTGATCAGCGCCAACCCCGACGGCTACGGCCCGCTGGTGGCCAAGCGCCAGCTGAAGATCACCGACCCGGTCGCCGCCGCCCGCGCTGCGGTGGCGGTGCTGCGAAGGAACGGCGCCGACATCGTGGTGTGTCTCTCGGCCCTGCGGCGGACAGAGGTCGATCTGGTCGCGGAGAAGGTGCGCGGCGTCGACGTGATCCTCGGCTCGACGGCCATGGAGCTGTCGATGCAGCTGTCTGGGACGGGCAAGGGCTACTTCGCCGACACCTATACCAAGGGCAAGTACGTCGGCGAGCTGGTGCTCGTTCCGGGCGACGACACCAAGGCGTGGGTCGCGGCGGACCTCAAGGCCAGCCTCCGTCAGCAGGAGGCCAACCTCCGCCAGCAGGTCAGCAACCTGCAGTCGCAGCTGAAGTCCGCGTCCGAGCCGGACTCGCCGATCAAGCTCACACCCGAGTCACGCAAGGTGATGCAGCGTGAGCTGGTGCGCATGCGGGCCAAGCTGCAGCGGGTCGGGTTGGAGCTGGAGGGGGACGCCAACGTCCCGGCCGGCGCAGGGAAGCTGCGGCTCTCCATGTCCGCGCTCGACAGCAAGATCGACGACGAGCCGCGTGTGCTGCGGGCCGTCGACGCGTACAAGAAGCGCTTCCCCTCCAAGCCTGGGCACTGACGGAGCGATCGCCGTCGCCGCTGGGAGCGAGGCCGTTTGCGGTGGGACCCGATGACCGATGTGTACCTCGCGCGGCTGCGCACGTTTCTGAACAGCGGCGCGTCGGCCGAGCCAGAGGCGTCCGCCCTCGCGTCCGGCGAAGCTCCCCGAGCCGCTACCGTGGCTGCGGCGTCGCTCGACGCGGGCCTTGATTTCCTCGCCGGCGACGCGCCTGACGACTTCCTCGGCGTGACCGAAGGCACGGCTGAGCCCGGCCCGGCGCTCGCCGCGGCCGCTCCCCTGTCTGGCTCTCAGAGCCCAGCGCGCGCTGCGGCGGCGGAGGCCCTGCTCGCCGGCTTGGAGGCTGCGGCGCCCTTGCCTCTGTCCGGGGTCCTCGACGCGATCGAGACGAGCGACGGAGCGCCCGACTACGACGCGACGTGGGTCGCGCTCGCGTCTGTCGCCGCTGGGGAAGGGCAGGGCACGGCGACTCGGCACGGCCGCGTGAGTCAGCTCGTGCGTGGCGCGCTTCAGAGCGGTGCGCCCGAGCTGGGCCTCTTGGCGTGCGAGGCGGTGCGTCGGCTCTCGCTCGCCGAGCTGCAAGACGCGGTCGCCCAGCTGCTCTGTGACAGCGCGGAGGGGCTCGGGTTTCGCGGGGTCGAGCTGGTGTTGGACTGTCTCGCGGAGGTGGGCGACGGACGCTGCGTGCGCTCCATGGAGGCCGCGTTGGTGAGCGCCCGCGACGTGCTCACGGAGCACCAGGCCTGGCGCGCCCGCCATATCGTCCAGCTGATCCGACGCGACCACCGCCGCTGAGCGCTGCGGCAGCTACCGCCGCACAGCCCACGGCTGGGCCTGGAACCAACGCCACACCCGCTGCTTGAGCTCACGCTGCGCCCATGGCTCACCGCGCCACGAGGGCATCTCGGCAGAGAAGGCCGGCGGCGGCGGGGCGGCCGGGCCACACGAGGCGTCATTCTCAGCGCCCGGGGTGCCCTTGTCGCCAGCGCCAAAGACCTTGCTTGCGAGGCACCAGGCGGTCCCGGCGTCATTGCCCGTCGCTGTCACGAACTTCGGTGAGAGCTGAATCGCCACGCCGGACACCTTGCCCGGCCAGCCGAACTTGCCCGCGGTGGTCTGGTACTTGACCTCGTCCACCAGCGTCCCGTCGGCCTTCAAGAGCGCGATGCGGCCGCCGCTCGAGCTGTTCGACAGCGCGATGCTGCTGCCGTAGGCCCACGCCGCGGTGACGCCGCCGTTGACCTTGGTGTCCGCCTTGATCGCCAGCACGATGCGTCCCTTGGCCGGCACCACGACCGAGCCGCTCGCGGGCTTGATCGGCACGCCGCCCTTGTCCTTGTCCTCCAGCTGCCAGCCGGTGATGTCCACGGCCTTGTCGCCCGGGTTGGTCAGCTCCAGCCACTCGCCGCTGGCGTCGCTCGTCGCCTTCGGGTCGAAGAGGATCTCGGTGATGACCACCTCGCCGGTCTGGGCTGGGCTCACGACCTCGTAGGCGCACTTGCTGGTGCATCCGTCGCCGTCCTTGGTGTTGCCGTCGTCGCACTCCTCGCCCTTCTCCTGCTTGCCGTTGCCGCAGACCGGCGCTGGCGTCTTGGCGCAGCCCACGCTGGCGTTGCCCGGCGTGCCCTTGTCGCCCTTGCCGTAGGTCGTGGTGGCGACGCACCAGCTCGCGCCCGCGTCGTTGTCCTTGGCGTTGAGCTTGGCGGGGTCGAGGTGCCAGGCCACCCCGGCCTCTGCCGCAGGCCAGCCGGCCTTGCCGTCCGCGTAGGTCACCTGGTCGATGACCGTGCCGTCGGGGTTCATCAGCGCGACGGTGTCGCCGCCGTTGCTGAGGCCGAAGCCAGACCAGGTGCCCGACGCGAGCAGGCCACCGTTGTCCGTCTTGCTGGCGTCGCTGGCCAGCACGACATAGTCGCCCGCCGGCACGATGATGCCGCTGCCGTCGCCGTAGATGACGTGGCCCGTCACGGTCACCTCGTCGGCCAGCATGTAGCCCTCGAGGTTCACGTCGGCCGTGCCCGGGTTGTAGATCTCGATCCACTCCCCCTTGCTGTCGCTCACGGCCTTGGGGTTCGACATCAGCTCGGTGATGACCAGCGCCCCCGCTGCCAGCTTCGCCGGCTCGACCGTGCACGCCGCCGAGCAGCCGTCGCCGCCGACGGTGTTGCCGTCGTCGCAGGCCTCGTCGAGCTCCACCTTCTTGTCGCCGCAGGTCGCCTTGGGCTCCTTGGTGCACGCGTCGCCGACGCCGTCGTTGTCCGAGTCGAGCTGGTCCTTGTTGGCCTTCGTGGGGCAGTTGTCGCAGGCGTTGCCGATGCCGTCCTTGTCGCTGTCCGACTGGCTCGAGTTGGCCTTGTTCGGGCAGTTGTCGGTGGCGTCGGGGGCCTCGTCGAAGTCCTTGTCCGGCGGGCACACCGCGTTGGGCTGCCCCGGGCTCCCAAAGTCGCCGGCGCCGAAGGTCGTCTTCGACTTGCACCACGCCGCGCCCTCGTCGTTGCCGGTCGCGCTCAGCATGCTGCCGCTCAGCTGCGCGCTGTAGCCTGTCTTGAACTTGGGCCAACCGCCAGCGCCTGAGACATAGACGACCTCGTCGATGACCGTCTCGCCCCAGACCAGCTGGAGCGTACCCTTGGTGTTGGGGAGCGTCGTGCTGCTGTACCCGTAGGCCATCACCACGCCGCCGTTCTTGGTCTTGTCTGCGTTGATGCCGAGCACGGCGTAGGCCTTGGCCCCGAGCTCCACCTTCGCCGTGCCAGCGTTGATCACGTGGACCTTGCTGCCCCGCCGGAGCTCGACGCCGTTGAGGTCGAGCGTCTTGTCGGTGGGGTTGTAGACCTCGATCCACTCGCCGACGTCGTCGTTGACCGCGGTGGTGTCGACCATGAGCTCGGTGACCACCAGCTCGCCAGCCTTCAGAGGGGTCTCGGGGTTGCATCCGGGGCTGCAGCCGTCGCCGGGGAGCGCGTTGCCGTCGTCGCACGCCTCGCCGCCGTCCTTGACGCCGTTGCCGCAGTAGACCTTCTCGCAGGCGTCGCCGATGCCGTCGCTGTTGCCGTCCTTCTGGTCCGCGTTGCCCTTCTGCGGGCAGTTGTCGCAGGCGTCGCCGACGCCGTCCTTGTCACTGTCGTCCTGGAACTTGTTCTTCACCGAGACGCAGTTGTCGACGCCGTCGGGGATCTTGTCGTTGTCGTCGTCGAGCGTCCAACCGGCGCACGAGGGGTTGGCCTGCCCCGGGCTGCCGAGGTCGCCGTCGCCGAAGACCGACTGCCCCCGGCACCAATAGGTCTGCCCGTCGTTGGCCTTGGCGCTGGTCTGGGTGGGGTCGAGGCTCAGCGATACGCCCGCGCTGATCTTCCAGGTCTTGTCCCAGGCCATGGTGTCGACCACCACCAGGGAGTTGTTGTTGGTCCCGTCCTTGGCCTTGTGGAAGCTGACGAGACTGAGCGTCGTCTTCGAGTTGCCGATGGTCAGCTTGCCGTAGGCCGCGTCCACCGGCGCGCCGCCGTTGACCTTGGGGTCGAGCTTGGCGCCGAGCACCGCGTAGCCCTTGGCCTTGACCACCACCGGCTGGAGCCCGGTGACCGGCTTCCAGAAGGGCTTGTCGGTGCCGACCTGCACGCGGAGACCGTTGATGGTCACGTCGGTGTCGCCGGGGTTGTAGACCTCGAGCCACTCGCCGTTGTCGTCGCTGACCGTGGCGGGGTTGGGCAGCACCTCCGTGATCACCAGGCTGCCCTCTGCGAGCTCCGCTTCGATCTGGCAGTACTTGCTGCAGCCGTCGCCGCTGAACAGGTTGCTGTCGTCGCAGGCTTCGGCCTGGCTCTTGACGCCGTCGCCGCAGCCCGGGATGGCGTCCGGCTCGCAGGCGTCGCCCACGTCGTTGCCGTCCTGGTCGGTCTGGGTCGGGTTGGGCACGTTGGGGCAGTTGTCCTTGTCGTCGACGACGCCGTCCTTGTCCGCGTCCTTGGCGTCGCAGCCGCCGTTGGCAGCGCCCGGCGTGCCCGCGTCACCCGAGGGCAGCTCGGCGGTCGCGGCACACCAGGCGGTGCTCACGTCGTTGTCTTTGGCCGTGCTCTGGTCTTTGGACAGCTGCATCGCCTTGCCGCTGAGCGAGGGCCAGCCCTTGCTCTTGTCCCACAGGACGCGGTCCACCTCGACGCCGTTGCTCTCGAGCACCAGCGCGTCGAGCGAGTTGGCCAGGTTGATCTCGCTGCCGTACGCGTGGTCGACCTTGGCGCCACCGTTGACGCTCATGTCCGCGTTGCGGCCGAACACGAAGTAGGCGCCGGCGGCCACCTTCACGGTCGCGCCGGCGCCGCCGTCTCCCTTCACCACGTACTTGTCGTTCTTGTCGTCGCGGATCACGACGCCGGTGAGGTCGACCTCAGCGCCGCTGTCATTGCGCACCTCGAACCACTCGCCGTCACTGTCGGAGAGCTTGCCCTTGCCGTAGGGGTTGTAGTGGATCTCGGTGATCACCAGGTCGCCTGCCTTGAGGTCCGGGCCGGGCACCCGGGTGCTGGTGTCGCCGCCGCTGTCTCCCCCCCCGTCCGTGGCGTCGCTACACAGGTCCTGACTGCCGGTGCAGATGCCGCCGTTGCAGCGGTCTCCGCCGGTGCACGGGTCGCCGTCGTCGCAGGTGGCCTTGTTCTGCGGGTGGGTGCACGCCCCCTGCTCGCAGAAGTCGTCCGTGCAGGGGTCGTTGTCGTCGCAGGCGGCGCTGTCACTGCACTCGCCGCTGTCGAAGAGCACGGTGCCGTCGGAGCCCGCGTCGGTGGGCAGGCCGCCAGCGTCGTTGCCAGGCGCGTCTTCGGTGCCACACCCCACTGCGCCGAGGAGCAAGGCCGCTGAGAGGGCGAGAACACGGGCTTTCGGAAGGACGAACATGAAGGCTCCGACGGGGCAGGGCCGCAGGTGCGGTCCGCGGATGTGCGGCCGCTGCAGGAGGGCCGCAAAGCGTTGGTGGGGCGCCAGGGACGGCTGTAGGCCGACGCACGGACCCCGGCAGGGTTTCTACCAGACGCCGCGTGGGGTCGTCACATACCCCCTCGGGGACGCGACGCCACACCGAAGCCCCGGGAGGTGCATCTCGCCTTTGGATTGACCGCGGACCGCTGCGCAGCGACCCTGCCCTCGGTCTCGCTCAGGAGCACGTCATGCGCACAGCCCCCACCCGACTCTCCCAACTCGCGACGGTCTGCGTCGCCGCGGCGCTGTGCATGCCGAGCGCCTCGGCCAGCAAGGCGCCCCAGCGCGGGCAGACCGCCGAAGACGCCTTCCGCGAGGGGGTCTCCGCGCTCGGCGAGGGCAAGAGCGACGTCGCCGCCCGTCACTTTCAGCGGTGCGTCGAGCTCAAGCCCGACCTCAAGGAGTGCTGGTACAACCTCGGCCTCGCTTACGGCCGTCGTCGCGCCTTCGCGCAGGAGGCGGGCGCCTACGCCGAGGCGGTCAAGCTCGACCCGAACTACGCCAAGGCGCACTTCAACCTGGCCGTCGTGCTCGAGGATCTCGGCAAGCAGAACGAGGCGCTGCAGCACTACGAGCGCGCGGCGGCCGCAGACCCGAAGGCGCAGGACGCGGTGCTCAACCGGGCCATGCTCCTGTTGCGCATGAAGCGGGTCGACGCGGCCATCGCGGCCTTTGAGGCGGCCACGCGGGTGAAGGCTGACAACCCGGAGGCGTGGTTCGACCTGGCGCAGGCGCGAGAGATCAAGGCAGACAAGCTCGAGGAGCCCGCGCGCACCAAGGGGCTGCGTCGGGCGGTGCAGACGTATTATAAGTGTCTCCACCACGACGCGAAGCATCACCGCGCCTACTACAACATCGGCGTGGTCCACCATCGGCTGAAGGACTACGTGTCCGAGATCGCGGCCTATGAGAAGGCGCTGGCGCTCAACGCGACCTACACCCCGGCGCTCTACAACATGGCGTTTGCGCTGCGCGACAAGGGTGACAAGGCGGCGGCGAAGCTGGCCTTCGAGCGCTACCTCAAGGTCGCCGGCCCTCGCAAGGCCGAGAAGCGCTTCGTCGCCGCGGCCAAGGCGGAGCTGTCGCGGCTCTAGCAGACACCAGCAGACTGCGGCGTCGCTCCCGAGGCCGCACCGCCGCGTCTCCATCCCCAGCCAGGCCGCCCACACTCCATGACGCACCCCATCGCCCTCCGTCTGGACGCTGTCCGTCGCGACGTCGACGCCGCCACGCTCGACGCTGGCCGCGCCGCTGGCTCGGTGCGGCTCATCGCGGTCAGCAAGGGGCACCCGCCCGACGCCATCCGCGCCGCGTTCGCCGCCGGTCAGCGCGACTTCGGCGAGAGCTACGCCCGCGAGTTTCGCGACAAGCGGGCGGCGCTCAGCGATCTGGGCGACCTCCGCTGGCACTTCATCGGTCACCTGCAGCGCAACAAGATGAAGTGGGTCGTCGGCCACGTCGCCCTGCATCACGCCGTGGACGACATGGCCGGGCTGGACGAGCTGACGCGGCGCGCGTGGTCCCAGGAGCTGGTGCAGGACGTGCTGCTGCAGGTCAACCTCGCGGGAGAGGCCAGCAAGCGCGGCTGCACGCCGGCCGAGATCCCCGTGTTCGCGCAGGTGCTCCTGCGATCGCCGGGTCTCCGCTGGCGCGGGCTGATGACCCTGCCTCCCGCAGCGGACGATCCGAGCCCCTGGTTTGCCCAGCTGGCCGAGTGGCAGACGCGGCTACGGGCAGAGCACCGTGCGGCGCTCGCCGAGCAAGGGAGCGACCTGGACGTGCTGTCGATGGGCATGTCCGGAGACTACCGCGCCGCGATCGCCGCTGGCGCGACCCACGTCCGCGTCGGGACCGCGATTTTCGGGCCTCGGTCCTACAAACCCTAGCGCGGGGCTTCGCCCGCTCTGGGGGCGTCGGCGCGCCATACCTGCTTGTAAACACAGCCTGAAACGCGCCTCCAGGACACCGATCGGGCCCCACGCGTCGCCTTGACGCGGCCGCATCGGTGGCGCTACCTCCGAGGCAGCCGCTGCCGGCTGTGAAGCGGAAGGTCACGGAGGATCCCATGGGCGAGCAATGCTACGTGAACCCCGCGGCGAGGGACGGGGAGCTCGTCCACGAGTACGGCCCCAACGTGCACCTCATCGCCGATCCGCTGGCGCTGACCTGGCTGAGCCGCCTGAGCCACCCGAGCTGTGTGCAGCCGGAGGTCAACCGCATCGTGACGCTGCTGTATCGCGGCCTGGTGCGCGAGGTCATCAACCGCGAGTTTCCGCGCAAGATCGTGCGTACAGAGACGCGCATGCGGCCGCTCACGGAGCACGGCTACTACGAAGGCGAGGTCGTCGACCCGGACGTGGACGTCACATCCGTGGACATCGCCCGCGCCGGGATCCTGCCGTCGATGGTGTGCTTCGAGGCGCTCTGCGAGATCCTCTCCCCCGGCCGGGTGCGTCAGGACCACATCCTCATGAACCGGGTGACAGACGCTGAAGACCACGTCACCGGCGCGGCCACCCACGGACGCAAGATCGCCGGCCCCATCGCCGGGCGCTTCCTGCTCTTCCCCGACCCCATGGGCGCGACCGGCGGCTCCCTCACCGAAGCCATCACGTTCTACCGGGAGCGGCTCGACGGCGCCCCGCGCCACTGCTTCGCGCTCAACCTCATCGTGACGCCCGAGTACGTGCGCAAGCTGACCTCGGCCTTCCCAGAGGGCGTGAGCATCTACGCCTACCGGCTCGACCGGGGCCTGAGCACCGAGCGGGCGCTCGCGGCGCGACCCGGCGCGTTTCCAGACGACGAGCGCGGGCTCAACGACATCCAGTACATCGTCCCAGGCGCAGGCGGCATGGGCGAGGTGATGAACAACGCGCTCTCCTGAGCAGTGAGGTGACCCATGGCCGACTCCAACGCCGACTCCGCAGCCTCGTCCGCCCTCATCGAGCGCATCGAGCCCTACCTGGAGGCCGACAAGATCCAGGCCCGCACCGCGGAGCTGGGCGCCGCGCTGAGCGCTGAGCTGCCGCAGGACTCGCCGACCGTGTTCGTCTGCGTGCTCAACGGCTCGTTCATGTTCTACGCAGATCTGCTCAAGCACATCACCACACCCACCAACACGGCCTTCCTCGCCGTGTCGAGCTATGAGGGCGGCACCAAGAGCTCAGGGGCGGTGCGGCTCACACTCGACCTCACCATCGACATCGCGCACCGCGACGTCGTCATCGTCGAGGACATCGTCGACACCGGGCTGACCATGAGCTACCTGCTCGAGAGCCTGCGATCGCGCAAGCCGCGCTCCCTGCGCGTGTGCACGCTGCTTCACAAGCCCGCGCGCAAGAAGATCGACGTGCCCATCGACCACTGCGGCTTCACCATCGACGACGTGTTCGTGGTCGGCTACGGGCTCGACTACGACCAGCGCTACCGCGACCTGCCCTTCATCGGGGTCATGCACTTCGACCCGCCCGCCTAGGGCCGCTGACGTGAAGCTCACCTTCCTCGGCCACGCGGCCTTCGCTCTCGAAGCAGGCGGCACGCGCATCTGCCTCGACCCGCACGCGCCCGGCGTGTTGGGCGGCCGCTTTCAGCTGCCTGCGATCGTCGGCCCCTTCGACGCCATCGTCGCGACCCACCGGCACGAAGACCACCTCGCCTGGCGACCCCAGCTGGGCACCGATCGGGTCGTCGACACGGACTCCCAGGTGGGCGACGTCGCCGTGCGCTTTCGCGCTGTCCCGCACGACGCGGTCCACGGGGCGGCCATGGGGTGGGTGCGCATGGCGTCGCTCACCGCCGAGGGCCTCCGCGTCGTCCACGCGGGCGACGTGGGAAGTTGGACGGAAGCTGACGTCGCCTGGCTGCGTGGGACCGACGTGCTGCTGCTCCCCGTGGGCGGCACCTACACCCTGGACGGCCCGGGGGCCGCCGCCCTGTGCGCACGGGTGCGACCTCGCTGCGTCGTGCCCATGCACGCCCAGGACCCACGCGTCGATCTGCCCCTGCACCCGGTGGCGCCCTTCTTGGACGCGCTGGCCTGGCCGGTGGCTGAGGCGTCAGAGCTCCGACTCCCGAGCGACCTCCCAACCGCGCCGACGGCCCTCGTCCTCAGCGCGCCCTGACGAGGGTCCGAGACCTGCCTGCGCGCCGGTTTTTTCGCCTCCAATGCCGCTCCGTGAGATCGCCCCTCTCGCCCCCGCCCACGGCCGAGATCGACCGTCGATCCAGTCGCCAGGGAGAATCCATCGCCGCGCAGGTCCCACACGCCAACACAAACAATCCGCACGGTTACAGTGGCCAGGCGGTCAATTCCAGACCTGCCGGCGCCCCGCACACGAGAAACCTGCCCGACCTTGGGCGATTCCACCCGGCTTAGTCCTTGACATGCCCTTGTACATCCAGCATAACGCGCGCCCCGCAGCCGGCCAGCAAGCCAGCTGCTTCCCGCCGAAGCCGAGGAGCCTCGCTCCTCAGGGCCACAAGCCCACAGCTCGGGCCGGATCGCGATGGTCGGTAAGTGCCTCAGGGCAAACTGCCGACCGCGGGTTGACCCATACGGTGATGGGCCAGCACGCGAACGCAACCCGGGGAACCACCGAAGACAACGTTGACCGCCTCCCTGGCGGCAAAGCTGCGGTTCACCCCGTGGCGACTGCCCTCGGGCAGTGAGCAGGCCGCCGCGCACGACGCGGCTGCAAATGGAGCAGGTAGCCCATGCCGACAATCAACCAGCTGGTCCGCAACCGCCGTAAGGCCAAGCGCAAGAAGAGCACCGCGCCCGCGCTGCAGAACTGCCCGCAGAAGCGTGGTGTGTGCACGCGCGTCTACACGACGACCCCGAAGAAGCCGAACTCGGCCCTTCGCAAGGTCGCCCGTGTGCGCCTGTCCAACGGGATTGAGGTCACGTCCTACATCCCGGGCGTGGGCCACAACCTGCAGGAGCACAGCATCGTGCTCATCCGCGGTGGACGTGTGAAGGACCTCCCGGGTGTCCGCTACCACATCATCCGCGGCACGCTCGACGCCACCGGCGTCTCGGGCCGGAACCGGAGCCGTAGCAAGTACGGCGCCAAGAAGCCGAAGCAGAAGTAGCCCAGCTACCCGCCAAACGACCCCGCGGCCCACGCCGCGGCCCGCACGACACGTCGTGCGACAGAGGGGCTCCGCCCCGACCTGTTTAGGAGACCGACATGCCACGCCGTCGCCAAGTTCCGAAGCGCCCTGTCCTGCCTGATCCCAAGTACGGCGATCGGCTGGTCACCAAGTTCACCAACTGCCTCATGCAGGACGGCAAGAAGTCCACCGCTGAGAAGCTGATGTACGAGGCGCTCTCCAAGGTCGAGAGCCGCGCGAAGGAAGACCCGGTCAAGGTCCTGCACCGCGCCATCGAGAACGTCCGCCCCGCGGTCGAGGTCAAGTCTCGCCGCGTCGGTGGCTCGACGTACCAGGTGCCGGTCGAGGTTCGCCCCGAGCGCCGCACCGCACTGGCCCTGCGCTGGCTCATCAGCTTCTCCCGCAAGCGTGGCGAGAAGGGCATGGGCGAGAAGCTCGCCAACGAGCTGCTCGAGGCAGCGATGAACCGTGGCGCCGCCGTGAAGCGCCGCGAGGACACGCACCGCATGGCTGAGGCCAACAAGGCCTTCGCCCACTACCGCTGGTAGTCAACGCGAAGCAGGCATCCGCGACGTCACGGTGACGTCGCGCCCGACCGACGCAGTCCAACGCCTGCGTACAGCGCTCAAGCGCGCACCTCGGAGACCATCGTGGCACGCACCATCCCGCTCGAGACGATCCGCAACATCGGCATCATGGCGCACATCGACGCCGGCAAGACGACGACCACCGAGCGCATCCTGTACTACACGGGCCGCTCGCATAAGATCGGCGAGGTGCACGACGGCGCTGCGACCATGGACTTCATGGAGCAGGAGCAGGAGCGCGGGATCACGATCACGTCGGCCGCCACTCAGTGCGAGTGGAAGGGCACGACCATCAACATCATCGACACCCCCGGCCACGTCGACTTCACGGTCGAGGTGGAGCGCGCCCTCCGCGTGCTCGACGGCGCTGTCGCGGTGTTCTGCGCGGTGGGCGGCGTCGAGCCGCAGTCCGAGACGGTGTGGCGTCAGGCCAACACCTACGGCGTCCCGCGCATCGGCTTCGTCAACAAGATGGACCGCATCGGCGCCGACTTCCTCAACGTCGTCGGCCAGGTCAAGGACCGCCTCGGCGCGAAGCCCGTGCCGATGCAGCTGCCCATCGGCGCCTACGACACCTTCACCGGCGTCGTCGACCTCATCAGCAACCGCGCGATCATCTACAACGACGAGAGCAAGGGCGCCGAGTTCTCCTACGAGGACATCCCGGCCGACATGGCTGACGAGGTCGCCGCCTACCGCACCGAGCTCATCGAGATCGCCGCCGAGCAGGACGACGAGCTCATGAACAAGTACCTCGAGGGCGAGGAGCTCACCCCCGAGGAGATCGTCGAGGCCATCCGCATCGCCACGCTGTCGATGCAGATCGTGCCGATGTTCTGCGGCTCGGCCTTCAAGAACAAGGGCGTGCAGGAGCTGCTCGACGCGGTTCAGGCGCTGCTGCCCTCGCCGCTCGACGTGCCGCCGGTCGAAGGCTTCGCGCCCGACGACGAGGACGAGAAGCTCGTCCGCAAGGCCGACGACAAGGAGCCCTTCGCGGCCCTGGCGTTCAAGATCTGGTCGGACCCCTTCGTGGGCCACCTGACCTACATCCGCGTCTACTCCGGCTCGGCCGTGGTCGGCGACACCGTCAGCAACTCGAACAACGGCAAGAAGGAGCGCATCGGTCGCCTCATGAAGATGCACGCCGACAAGCGTGAGGACATCAAAGAGGTGTACGCCGGCGACATCGTCGCGGTCGCGGGTCTCAAGGACACCATCACCGGACACACGCTGTGTGACCGCCAGAACCCCGTGGTTCTGGAGTCGATGAACTTCCCCGAGCCCGTCATCAGCGTCGCCATCGAGCCCGACAACAAGACCGAGGAGCAGAAGCTCGGCAACGGCCTGGCCAAGCTGAGCCGCGAGGATCCCTCGTTCAACGTCAAGTCGGACGAGGAGACCGGGCAGACCATCATCTCGGGCATGGGCGAGCTCCACCTCGAGGTCATCGTCGACCGCCTCAAGCGCGAGTTCAACGTGAACGCCCAGGTCGGCGCCCCGCAGGTGGCTTACCGCGAGACGATTCGTCAGGACTACGAGATCGACCACAAGTTCAGCAAGCAGACCGGTGGTCGTGGTCAGTACGCCCACGTGTCCCTGCGCCTCGAGCCGCAGGAGCCGGGCTTCGGCTACGAGTTCGTCGACGCCATCAAGGGTGGTGTGGTCCCGCGAGAGTACATCCCCGCGGTGGACAAGGGCATCCAGGACGCCATGACGAGCGGCGTGCTCGCCGGCTTCCCGATGGTCGACATCAAGGCCACGCTCTACTTCGGCAGCTACCACGACGTCGACTCGAGTGAGATGGCGTTCCGGACCTGCGCGTCGATGGGCTTCAAGGAGGGCTGCCGCAAGGCCAAGCCTGTCCTGCTCGAGCCCATCTTCTCCATCGAGATCGTGACCCCCGAAGACTACATGGGGGACGTCATCGGCGACCTCAACCGTCGTCGTGGGCGCATCAGCAACCTCGACGAGCGTAGCGGCTCCAAGGTCATCACCGGTGACGTTCCGCTCGGCGAGACCTTTGGCTACGCGACCGACCTGCGCTCCATGTCGCAGGGCCGCGCAACGTACACGATGCAGTTCTCGCACTACTCGCCCGCCCCTTCCTCGATCACGGACAACGTGATCAAGAAGCAGCAGGGTTAAGCGAAGCACGAACGAGGAAGGAAAGACCTATGGCGACCCGCATCCGCATCCGACTGAAAGCGTACGATCACAAGCTGCTCGACGCTTCTGTCTCCGAGATCATGACCACTGTCCGCAACACGGGCGCCCGCATCGCCGGGCCCATTCCGTTGCCGACCCGCACGAACCGCTACACGGTTCTTCGTGGTCCCCACATCGACAAGAAGAGCCGTGAGCAGTTCGAGATCCGGACCCACAAGCGGCTCATCGACATCCTGGACCCGACCCAGCAGACGCTCGACGCGCTGATGCGTCTCGACCTGGCTGCCGGTGTCTCCGTCGAGATCAAGACCTAGACAGCTGACTTCAACGTCGCAGTCCAGTCTGCAACACCACGCACGAAGCGAAGAGGCAACCATGGCCACCTTCAAGATGTACAACCAGAGCGCTCAGGAAGTCGGCGAGATCGAGCTGACTGACGAGGTCTTTGGTGCCGAGATCAAGCCCCACCTCCACTGGGAGGTCGTGAAGATGCAGCGCGCGAACCGTCGCGCGGGCACCCACTCGACCAAGACCCGTGCCGAGGTCAAGGGCTCGACCAAGAAGATCTACCGCCAGAAGGGGACGGGCAACGCCCGTCACGGTGCCAAGAAGGCGCCGATCTTCGTGGGCGGTGGTGTGGCGCACGGCCCGAAGCCGCGCGACTACAGCTACACCGTGCCGAAGAAGGTCCGCGCTGCGGCCCTTCGCTCGGCCATCAGCACCCGAGCTGCTGGCGGCGACGTCATCGTGCTCGACGGGCTGAACTACGACACGCCGAAGACGAAGGCCGCCGCGAAGCTGCTCTCGTCCCTCAACGCCAGCAACGCGCTCGTCGTGCTGCCGGCAGAGGACGGTGGGGTGCACAAGTCGTTCCGGAACCTTCCGGCGGCTAAGTACATCCGCGCTGAGGGCGTCAACGTCTACGACGTGCTCAAGTACGAGAAGTTGGTGCTGACGGCAGACGCCGCCCGCGCCCTCGAGCAGCGTCTGGGCTGAGGGAGATTCGAACGATGAAACTGCACCCGACGCAGATCCTGATCCGTCCTCTGATCACTGAGAAGAACAACCTTCTCCGTGACGCGGACAATGAGTACATCTTCGAGGTTCACCTCGACGCCAACAAGAAGCAGGTTCGCGACGCTGTCGAGACCCTCTTCGCCGTCAAGGTGGCAGATGTGCGCACGCTGATTCAGCGCGGCAAGAACCGCCGCGTTGGTCAGTACCTGGGCAAGCGCCCGAACTACAAGAAGGCCATCGTCCGCCTCCACGGCGACGCTACGATCGACTTCTTCGAGGGCATCTAGCCGCACCAGGCCGCGAGGCCTGACGATCTTTGCCCCGAGGCTCGCCTTGGGGACTCACACGCTGGGAGACGACATCATGTCCATCCGCAAGTACCGTCCAACGACGCCCGGCCAGCGCGACCGCCAGGGTCCGGACTTCTCAGAGGTCACCAAGACCACCCCTGAGAAGGCCCTGCTGACGCCGCTCAAGAAGTCCGGCGGCCGCAACAACCTCGGCCGCATGACCGCCCGTCACCGGGGTGGTGGGCACAAGCGCCACTACCGTGTCATCGACTTCAAGCGCGACAAGGTCGGCGTGCCCGCCCGTGTCACCGCGATTGAGTACGATCCGAACCGGACCGCGCGCCTGGCCCTGTTGACCTACGTCGACGGCGAGAAGCGCTACATCCTGGCGCCGAACGGCCTGAACGTGGGCGACGAGATCCTCTCGAGCCGCAACGCGGACATCCAGCCCGGCAATTCGTTGCCGCTGGAGGCCATGCCCGTCGGTACGACGGTGCACGCCATCGAGATGAAGGTCGGCGGCGGCGCCCAGCTGTGCCGCAGCGCCGGCACCAAGGCTCAGCTCATGGCGCTCGAGGGCAAGCACGCCCTGCTGCGTCTGCCGAGCGGCGAGCTCCGCAAGGTCATCGCCCGCTGCCGCGCCACCGTTGGCGAGGTCGGCAACTCCAAGCACGTCAACGTCAAGCTCGGCAAGGCCGGTCGGACGCGTTGGAAGGGCCGTCGACCGCACGTCCGCGGCGTCGCCATGAACCCCGTCGATCACCCCTTGGGTGGTGGCGAGGGCCGTACCTCGGGTGGTCGTCACCCGTGCACGCCGTGGGGCAAGCCCACGCTCGGCGCGAAGACGCGTACCAACAAGCGCAGCAACCACCTGATCGTCAGCCGGCGCAAGAAGTAGTAAGGGAGCACAACGATGCCTCGTTCCATCAAGAAGGGCCCGTTCGTCGACGACCACCTCATGAAGAAGGTGGCCGAGGCCAACCGCAGCGGCAACAAGCGCCCCATCAAGACCTGGTCGCGGCGTTCGACCATCTTCCCCGAGTTCGTCGGGCTGAACTTCATGGTCCACAACGGCAAGAAGTTCGTCCCGGTGTACGCCACGGAGAACATGGTCGGCCACAAGCTCGGCGAGTTCGCCCCCACCCGCACCTTCTACGGCCACGCCGCCGACAAGAAGAGCAAGCGCCGGTAGGCGACCGATGCCCAGGGCGGCACCCGCCGCTTGAAGCTCGGAACTGACGGAGAATCACAATGACTACCACCAAGGCCCACCTCCGCAACCTGCGCATCGCGCCCCGTAAGGTGCGGATGGTCGTGGACCAGATCCGCGGCAAGAACGCGGCCGAGGCCCTCGACGTGCTGCAGTTCACGCTGAAGAAGGGCGGCGAGCCCATGCGGAAGCTGCTCGACAGCGCCATCGCCAACGCGGTGACCAACCACGCCATGGACGCCGACGCGCTTTACGTCGCCGAGGTCTTCGTGGACCAGGGCACGACCATCAAGCGCTGGCGCCCGCGCGCCATGGGCCGGGCGACCCGCATCAACAAGAAGACCAGCCACGTGACGCTGGTGCTGGGCGTCCGCTAGGCCTCGGCCAGCGACCTCAACGGAGAGCATTATGGGACAGAAGACCCATCCGAACGGCCTACGCCTCGGCGTCATCCGCTCCTGGAACAGCAAGTGGTTCGAGGAGAAGAAGTACGCCCAGTGGCTGCACGAAGACCTCAAGATCCGCAAGCTCGTCAAGACCGAGATGAAGCACGCCGGCATCTCGAAGGTCGAGATCGAGCGCCGCGCCCGCCAGGTGCGCATCGGTGTCCACACCGCGCGTCCCGGCATCCTGATCGGACCGAAGGGCAAAGAGGCCGAGCGCCTCAAGGCCGTCATCGGCAAGATCACCTCGGGCGAGGTCTACCTCAGCATCCACGAGGTGCGTCGTTCGGAGACGGACGCGCAGCTGGTCGCTGAGAACATCGCCACGCAGCTCGAGCGTCGCGTCGCTTTCCGCCGCGCCATGCGCAAGTCCATGCAGGCCGCACAGAAGTACGGCGTCAAGGGCATCCGCGTGTCGTGCAAGGGTCGCCTCGGCGGCGCTGAGATGGGCCGCTACGAGTGGTACCGCGAGGGTCGGGTGCCGCTGCACACGCTCCGCGCGGACATTCAGTACGGCGAGGCGCTCGCCAAGACCACGTACGGGATCATCGGCATCAAGACGTGGATCTACCACGGCGATGTCATCCCCGAGCGGACCAACGCCGCCCGCGCTTAAGCGCAGGCTGCTCCACCTGCCCCTCCTGGGGCGCATGAACTCCTAAGGAGACCGAGATGTTGGCTCCCAAGCGAATCCGCTGGCGCAAAGTCCAGAAGGGTCGGAACCGCGGCACCGCGTGCCGTGGCACCGAGGTGTCCTTCGGCGACTTCGGCCTGCAGGCCGTCGAGCGCGGCTGGCTGACCAGCCGCCAGATTGAGGCGGCTCGTATCGCAATGACCCGCAAGATGCGCCGTGGCGCGAAGATCTGGATTCGGATCTTCCCCCACAAGCCCATCTCCAAGAAGCCTGCCGAGACCCGCATGGGTAAGGGTAAGGGCGGTCCGGACCACTGGGTGGCCGTCGTCAAGCCCGGGCACATGCTCTACGAGATCCAGTCGGACGACCAAGCGCTCGTCCGCGAGGCCTTCGCCCTGGCTGCGTACAAGCTTCCGCTGCGCACGCAGGTCGTCCGTCGAGGAGAACTCCGATGAAGAAGAGCGTCATCAACGAGATGACCGGGCCGGAGCTGCGCCGGAGCGAGAACGAGCTCCGCGAAGAGCTGTTCCGCCTGCGTTTCCAGCACCACACCGGTCAGCTGGCCAGCCCCACGAAGCTGCGCACCACGCGCCGCGACCTGGCTCGCGTGCTGACCCGTATCCGCGCGTTCGAGTTGGGCGACATCCAGCCCACCGCGAAGGAGTCCTGAGATGTCCGAGAGCATCGAAAACGTCGAGGCGATCCCCGCCGCTCCCGAGGCCCCCGCGGCCGAGACCGCAGTCGCCGAGGCGGCCGCTCCGAGCCATGACGGTCGTCACCGTCGCCAGCTCACGGGCGTCGTGGTCTCCTCCAAGGGCGACAAGACCGCGGTGGTCAACGTGACCCGGACCTTCCTCCACCCGCAGGTGCGCAAGTACGTGCGTCGGTCGAAGAAGTACATGGCGCACGACGAGCACAACACCTGCGGGGAAGGTGATCACGTGATCATCGAAGAGTGCCGCCCCATGTCGAAGCGCAAGCGCTGGCGCCTGCGCTCCGTGGTGCGCAAACACATCTGAACCGGTCCGCTGCGCAGCAGCTCCGGTAGCACCTCCGAAGAGGGGTGCGTTGCGAGGGTGACATGATCCAGAGCGAGTCCTTCCTCCAGGCCGCCGACAACTCGGGCGCAAAGCGTCTCCGCTGCATCAAGGTGCTCGGTGGCTCGAAGCGCAAGTATGCCTCGGTGGGTGACGTGGTCGTCTGCGCAGTGCGTGAGGCGCTGCCCCGCTCCAAGGTCAAGGTTGGTGACGTCGTTCGCGCCGTCATCGTGCGCACCGCCAAGGAAGTTGGCCGTGCGGACGGGACCTACATCAAGTTCGACGGCAACGCCGCCGTGCTCATCAACAAGCAGGGCGAGCCGATCGGCACGCGTATCTTCGGGCCTGTCGCGCGTGAGCTTCGCGCGAAGCGCTACATGAAGATCGTGTCTCTGGCCCCCGAGGTGCTCTGAGTCTTCGGACTCGGCGCGAGGTTCATCATGAGGAAGATTCGCAAGGGCGACCTGGTCGCCGTGCTCGCAGGAAAGGACAAGGGGAAGACCGGCAAGGTCACCCGCGTCGTCAAGGACGGTGAGCGTGTTGTCGTCGAGGGCGTCAACATCCACAAGCACCACGTCAAGCCCAACCAGCAGGGTCGCGAGAGCGGCATCGTGCGGAAAGAGGCTTCGCTCCACGTGAGCAACGTGGCGCTCGTGAGCCCCACCACCGGCGCGCCGGTCCGTGTGGGCTTCGACACCGTCATCGGCGCCAACGGCGAGCGCACCAAGGTGCGCGTCGCTCGGCAGACCGGCGAGCAGCTCGACGCGGTCTAGACGACCTGCGTCACAACCCAACGCACGGGCCTGAAGCGGGGCGGGGCAAAGCCAGCCGACGCCGCGATCAGGCCATATCAGAGGCAGAACTATGAGTCCCAGGCTGAAGACAAAGTACAAGGACGAGGTGGTCAGCACGCTGACCTCCGAGTTCAACTACGCCAACGTCATGCAGGTCCCGAAGGTCGAGAAGATCATCTTGAACTTCGGCCTTGGCGAGGCCGTGCAGAACCCCAAGGTCATCGAGCGCTGCGTCGAGCAGATGACGAAGATCGCGGGGCAGAAGCCGGTCATCACCCGGGCGAGCAAGTCCATCTCGAACTTCAAGCTTCGTGAGGGCATGCCCATCGGTGTGAAGGTGACCCTTCGCCGGACCCATATGTGGGAGTTCATGGATCGTCTGTTCAGCGTGGCCTTGCCGCGCGTCCGCGATTTCCGCGGTGTGAGCCCCAAGGCCTTCGACGGCCGCGGGAACTACACCCTGGGGATCAAGGAGCAGATCATCTTTCCCGAGATCGACTACGACAAGGTCGACAAGGTGCGCGGGCTCAACATCACAGTGGTGACGAGCGCCAACACGGACGAGGAGGGTCGCGCTTTGCTGAAGGCCCTCGGTATGCCGTTCCGCAAGTAGAAGGCCCCGAGTCGGCTGCGACGCAGGAGCGCTGCACGCCGCCGAGACCTGGGCTGAGGAGAGACGAAGATGGCAACGACCAACGATCCCATCTCGGACTACCTGACTCGTATTCGCAACGCCATCCAGGCGCGCCACACGTCCCTGCGTGTGCCCCGCTCCAAGATGCTGCTGCGGATCAGCGAGATCCTGAAGTCCGAGGGTTACGTCAACGACTTTGAGAACCTGGAAGACGGTCACCAGGGCACCATCGTGGTGCACCTGCGGTACCTGAGCGACCGCAGCAACGCCATCCAGGCGCTGCGTCGCGTGTCCAAGCCGAGCCGCCGTCAGTACGTCGGCGCCGGTGAGATTCCGCGGATCAAGAACGGTCTCGGCATCGCAATCCTGTCGACGTCGCGTGGCGTCTTGACCGGTGCGGACGCTCGGAAGGCCAACGTGGGCGGCGAGCTGCTCTGCACGGTGTGGTGAGGTTGATCATGGCTGAGAACAAGATTGTATTGAGCCGGATCGGCAAGGCGCCGGTCGCCGTCCCGAAGGGTGTCTCCATCGACATCCAGGGCTACGACGTCACCGTGAAGGGGCCCAAGGGGACCCTGAGCCGGACGTTCAAGGACGTGAGCTTTGAGCAGGCCGACGGCCAGGTCGTCGTGCACCCCGAGGTGCACACGCTCGCCGGCAAGGCGATGCACGGTCTGGGCCGCTCGCTCCTGAGCAACATGGTCCAGGGCTGCGCCGAGGGCTACAAGAAGGAGCTCGACGTCCAGGGCGTTGGTTTCCGCATCGACCTCGCGGGTCAGGACCTCACCTTCCTGGTGGGCTTCTCGCACCCCGTGAAGTACGCGCTCCCCAAGGGCGTGTCCGGCAAGGTCGAGGGGCAGACGCACCTGGTGCTCGAGTCCTGCGACAAGGAGCTCATCGGCCAGACGGCCGCGAGCATCCGCGCCATTCGCCCGCCGGAGCCCTACAAGGGCAAGGGCATCCGCTACTCCGACGAGGTCGTGCGCCGCAAGGCCGGCAAGTCGGGCGGCAAGAAGTAATCGCGGCGGCTGACACAGCCGCCACACCAGGAGGGAGCCATCATGCTCGCACCTCGATTCAACAACCGCCGGCAGCACCGCAAGTACCGCCTCCGGTTCAAGATCCGCGGCACCACCGAGCGTCCGCGGCTGAGCATCTTTCGCTCAGCGAAGCACATCTACGCCCAGGTCATCGACGACGAGAGCGGGCGTACGCTCGCCGCCGCGTCGACGCTGGAGGACTCGTTCAACGGGTTCGACGGCGACAAGACCGCGGCCGCTGCCAAGGTCGGCGAGCTCGTCGCGGACCGCGCGGTCGCAGCTGGTGTGACCCGTCTGGTCTTCGATCGGAACGGGTTCAAGTACACCGGGCGTGTCGCCGCGGTGTCGAAGGCGGCCCACGACAAGGGTCTGCTGTCCAAGGAAGGATTCGCGCCGAAGGCTGCGGACGACGCCGCTGACGCGGCGGCCGCCACCGGCGACCAGGAGTAGACGATGAGCAACAACCGTGGAGGTGGCCGTGGCGGCCATCGCGGCCGTCGCGACCGCAACGAGCCCGACGACGGGTTCAACAGCGCAACGATCGGCATCAACCGCACCGCCAAGGTGGTGAAGGGTGGTCGGCGTTTCTCGTTCTCGGCGCTCGTCGTTGTCGGTGACGGCAAGGGCAACGTCGGTGTCGGCATGGGCAAGGCCAACGAGGTGCCCGAGGCGATCCGCAAGGGTACGCAGAAGGCCCGCAAGGCCGTGTTCGCCGTGCCGCTGGTCAAGGGCACCATCCCGCACGACGTCGTCGGTCACCACGGTGCCGGGCGCGTGCTGCTCCTCCCCGCCAGCCAGGGTACCGGTATCATCGCCGGCGGCCCCGTGCGTGCGGTGCTCGAGCAGGCCGGCATCCGCAACATCGTGACCAAGTGCCTGGGCAGCAACAACCCGCACAACGTCGTTCGGGCCACCGTTGACGCGCTCAAGCAGCTCCGCACGATCGAGCAGGTGAGCATCGCTCGCGGCAAGTCTGTCGAAGAGATCCGCGGCTGAAGCCGAGATTTGTGGGGGATTCGTCTCGACGTCCCCCGCTCTCTTGCATTTCCCTCTTGCATCCCCGGGTGAGCGCGCGTATATTCGCGCGCCCTAGCCCGGAGGGACGGTGAGGATCGCCCGAAGGCGAACCCTCAAGTGCCCGAAACATCCGGCGAAACCGAGGAAGATGAGGCCTGGCCTCCACCCCTCAGGGACGCAGCGGACGCACACCGCGCCCGCTCCGGCACCACGCCGCTGCACATTTCGTGCAGCCCGCCGGAACCGTCTGGAGACGACGATGAACGAGCTCAGCAACCTGCGCCCGCCAGCGGGCGCGACGAAGAAGCGGAAGCGCCTCGGTCGCGGCATCGGTTCGCGCCTCGGCAAGACCGCAGGTCGTGGCCACAAGGGCATGGGCCAGCGCAAGAGCGGCAACGTGGGCGCCTGGTTCGAGGGCGGTCAGATGCCGCTGCAGCGTCGCCTCCCGAAGGTCGGTTTCACCAACATCTTCCGCAAGCAGTGGGGGACGGTGAACATCGGCGACCTCGACCGCTTCGACGCGGGCACCAAGGTCGACGAGGCGCTCCTGCGCCAGCACGGCCTGATCAAGGGCAAGAAGCACGGCCTGAAGATCCTGGGTGACGGCGAGCTCCCCGTGGCGCTCCACATCGTCGCCGACAAGTTTACGGCCGCAGCCAAGACCAAGATCGAGGCTGCCGGCGGGACCGCGGAGGTCGTCGGTGGCTAGCACCATCGGAAATATCGGCAAGGTGCCGGAGCTGAAGAACCGCGTGCTCTTCACTCTGGCGATGCTTGCTGTCTATCGCATCGGCGTGTTCGTCGCGGTGCCCGGTGTCGACCGTCAGGTCGTCAGCGAGTACCTGTCGAACTCGGGCGGCGGCCTGCTGGGCATGTTCAACATGTTCACGGGTGGCGCGCTGGAGCAGGTGTCGATCTTCGCGTTGGGCATCATGCCCTACATCTCCGCGAGCATCATCCTCCAGCTCCTCACGGTGGTCATCCCTGCCGTGGAGCGGCTGAACAAAGAGGGTGAGTCGGGGCGACGCAAGATCAACCAGTACACCCGCTACGGCACCGTCTTGCTCTCCCTCATCCAAGGCTCCTTCATGGCGAGCTGGCTCTCGGGCCTGAACAGCCAGGCCCTGGGCGCTGGCGGCTCCGCTGCCATGACGAGCGGCTTCGGCTTCTTCTTCCTGTGCGTGCTCTCTCTCACCACCGGCACCGTGTTCATCATGTGGCTGGGCGAGCAGATCACCGCGCGCGGCATTGGCAACGGCATCTCGCTGATCATCTACGCAGGTATCGTCGCGGGCTTGCCCACGGCGCTCCAGCAGACCTTCGCGCTCGTCAAGAGCGGGCAGATCTCGATCCCCGTGCTCGGCTTCATCTTGGTGACCGTGGTCGCGGTCATCGCGGTCATCGTCTTCTTCGAGCGTGCGCAGCGTCGGATCCCGGTCCAGTACGCGAAGCGGGTCGTCGGCAACCAGGTGATGCAGGCGCAGCAGTCGTTCTTGCCCCTCAAGGTGAACACGGCCGGCGTCATCCCGCCCATCTTCGCGTCGTCGATTCTGATGTTCCCCGCGACGCTGGCGAACTTCGCGCCCGAGAGCCAGGTGCTCGCGAGCATGTTGAACGCGCTGGTGCCGGGGCGGACGCTCTACAACGTCGTCTACGTCGCCCTGATCATCTTCTTCTGCTACTTCTACACCGCGGTGACCTTCAACCCGGTCGACGTGGCGGACAACCTGAAGAAGGGCGGTGGCTTCGTGCCGGGCGTCCGCGCTGGCAAGAAGACCGCTGAGTACATCGACCGCGTGCTCTCCCGCCTGACCTTCGGTGGCAGCATCTACGTCGCCGCTGTGTGCGTGCTGCCGGGCTTCCTGCAGCTCGAGTTCAACGTCCCCTTCTACTTCGGTGGCACGTCGCTGCTCATCGTCGTCGGCGTGGCCATGGACACCGCACAGCAGATTGAGAGCCACCTCATCACCCGCAACTACGACGGCTTCGCCGGTCCCCGTGGCCCGCGCATGCGCGGTCGTCGCGCGGCTGCCTAGCGCAACCTTTACCTCCTCAAGGACTCGACTGTGACCACCTCTTCCCCAGATCGCATGATCCTCCTCGGCGCCCCAGGCGCTGGGAAGGGCACCGTGGCCAAGGGGCTGGTGGACCACGTTGGCGTGACCCACCTGTCGACGGGCGACATGCTCCGCGCGGCGGTGAAGGCCGGGACCGAGGTGGGCAAGCAGGCGCAGTCCTTCATGGACCGCGGCGCGCTGGTGCCCGACGAGGTGATGGTCGCGCTCATCGCTGAGCGCGTGTCGCAGGACGATTGCCTGAGCGAGAGCGGCGCAAACCGCTTCTTGCTGGACGGCTTTCCCCGGACGTTGCCGCAGGCCGACGCGCTCGACGAGCGTGGTCTGGGTCCGCAGGCGGTGATCTACCTCGACGTGCCGACGGACATCATCGTCCGGCGTCTCACGGGTCGGCGCTCCTGCCCCGACTGCGGCACACCCTTTCACGTGGACTTCAAGCCGCCGAAGGCGGACGGGGTCTGCGACGTCTGCGAGGGCACGCTCGTGCACCGCGCCGACGACCAGGAGGGCCCGATCCGCAAGCGGCTCGACACCTACACGGCGCAGACCGCGCCCTTGGTGCAGCGCTACGCGGACGTGCTGCTCACGATTGATGGCAACCAGGCGCCAGGCGCCGTCCTCGAGGCGGTGTTGGCAGCGGTTACGGGCAGGTCGCCCGAGTAGCCGAGGATTCGGCGCTCGTGGAGCTGGTCACCGGTCGGTGGCTGGGTCTGCGCAGCGCGAAGTTGAATGAGCCCCGTTTGGCTCAGGTCAGTTGGAGACACGTCATGAAGGTCCGCGCTTCCGTGAAGCCGATCTGCGAGAACTGCCGCGTTGTTAAGCGCCGCGGCATCGTGCGGGTCATCTGCAGCAACCCGAAGCACAAGCAGCGTCAGGGCTGAGGGCCACTTGGCTCTCAGACTGGACCACAAGGAGAAGACCCATGGCACGTATCGCCGGTGTGGATCTGCCACGTAACAAGCGCGTTGACATCGCCCTCCGCTCCATCTACGGAGTCGGGCCGCACATCTCTGATCAGGTCTGCCGCAAGGCGGGCATCGACGGTGCCAAGCGCACCGAGCTGCTGACCGACCAGGATGTGATTCGCATCCGCGAGATCCTCGAGACCCAGTACAAGGTCGAGGGTGATCTCCGACGTCAGGTGGCGCTCGATATCAAGCGTCTGATGGACCTCGGTTGCTACCGGGGCCTTCGTCACCGCAAGGGGCTGCCCGTTCGTGGCCAGCGCACCCACACGAACGCACGCACCCGGAAGGGCCCGCGTCGCGCCGCAATCAAGAAGAAGAAGTAGGGGAGCACACAGATGGCTGGTCCGAAGAAGGGCGGAGGACGCATCAAGCGTCGCGACCGCAAGAACGTACAGACCGGCGTGGTTCACATCACGTCGACCTTCAACAACACCATCGTGACGGTCACCGACGTGGCCGGCAACGTGGTTGCCTGGTCCACGGCGGGCCGCCGTGGCTTCAAGGGTTCGCGCAAGTCGACGCCCTTCGCTGCTCAGATGGCGGCGGAAGACGCGGGTCGCAAGGCGCAGGAGCACGGCATGAAGACTGTGTCCGTGCGGGTCAAGGGCCCGGGCAGCGGCCGCGAGGCGGCCATGCGCGCCATCAACAACATCGGCTTTCGTGTGACTTCGATCCGCGACGTGACGCCGATTCCCCACAACGGTTGTCGTCCGCGCAAGCGCCGGCGCGTCTGAGTATCCAGGAGAAGAAGAAGTGGCTCGTTATTCCGGACCAGTCTGTCGTCTCTGCCGTCGAGAGGGGCTCAAGCTCTTTCTCAAGGGCGAGCGTTGTTACACCGAGAAGTGCGCCTACGAGCGCCGGGCTTACGTGCCCGGTATGCACGGCCAGGCGCGCCGCTCCAAAGTCTCTGAGTATGGCCGTCAGCTTCGCGAGAAGCAGAAGGTCAAGCGCATGTACGGCTTGATGGAGAAGCAGTTCCGTCACTACTACAAGCTGGCCGCGAAGCGGGAAGGCGTCACGGGTGAGAACCTGCTGCGCTACCTCGAGCGCCGCTTGGACAACACGGTTTACCGTCTTGGTTTCGCGGTCAGCCGCGCCGAGGCCCGCCAGATCGTGCGTCACAACCACATCCTGGTGAACGGTCGTCGCTGCAACATCCCCTCGGCGCAGGTCAAGGTGGGTGACGTCATCGAGATCCGTGAGAAGTCGCGCGAGCAGGCTCGGTTGACCGAGTCGCTCGAGGCGGTGGATCGCCGCGGCGTGCCCGCGTGGCTCGAGGCGGAGCCCAAGCACTTCAAGGGCAAGGTCACCAGCCTGCCTCAGCGTGCCGACGTGACCGCGCCCATCGAGGAGCGCCTCATCGTCGAGCTCTACTCCAAGTAGTCGAGCGCGCACTCAGCACCCTGCTGGGGCACTACGCCCCCGCACCGCAGCGGCCCCTGTAGCATCGCCATCGAGGCGCCTACATCGACCGCAGTTCTGGAGGAATCATGCAGCGCAACTGGCGCAATTTGATCCGCCCGAAGGCCCTTGAGGTGAGCGAGCTCACCGGGACCTACGGCAAGTTTGTCGTTCAGCCGCTCGAGCGTGGCTACGGTCAGACCCTCGGCAACGCGCTTCGGCGCGTGCTCCTCTCGAGCATCCGCGGCGCTGCGATCACCGGCATTCGTATGGCTGCGCTCGGCCGCGTCGTCCGTGAGGACGAGGCCAAGGGCAAGACCCATCGTCGCATGGTCGAGCAGATGCAGTCGGCGCTGCACGAGTTCCAGGCGCTCCCCGACATCGTCGAGGACGTGGCGGAGATCGTGCTCAACCTGAAAGAGGTGAACCTTCGCCTCGACGGTGAGCTGACCGAGTACATCCATCTCGTGGCGGTGGCTCCGGCCGACGGCGCGCCGATGGCGGTGACGGCGGGCGACCTGCAGGTCCCGGCCACGGTCACCATCCTCAACCCCGATCAGCACCTCATGACGATCCAGCCTGGCGGCCGGGTCGAGGCCGAGCTGACCGTGCGTGAGGGGGTTGGCTACGAGTCGGCGTCGCGCCAGGGTGCGGACGGCGAGGACGTGCCGGTCGACCTCCTGCCGATCGACGCCATCTTCTCGCCGATCCGTCGCGTGAACTTCCGGGTGGACAACGCCCGCGTGGAGCAGCGCACGGACTACGACAAGCTGACGCTCGAGGTCTGGGGCAACGGCGCCATCGATCCCGAGACGGCGGTGGGCATCGCGGCCAAGATCCTGCGTGAGCAGGTCCGCGTGTTCATCGGCTTCGAGGAGCAGCAGGACGAGGAGTACGAGGAGGTCGAGGCTGCCGAGCCAGAGCCCCTGAACGAGCACCTGTACCGCCCGATCGAGGACCTCGATCTGTCGGTGCGCTCGGCCAACTGCCTGCAGAACGCCCAGATTCGCTTCATCGGCGAGCTGGTGCAGCGGTCGGAGGCGGAGATGCTGAAGACCAAGAACTTCGGTCGGAAGTCCCTCAAGGAGATCAAGGAAGTGCTCGCTGAGCTCGACCTCGAGCTCGGGATGTCTCTCGAGGGCTTCGACCCTGAGAACCGGCCTGCGGCGCTCACCAACTAGCGAGCGCGGCGACAGCGCGATTCCGGCCACCGCGGCCGTGTGAATCTGGAGAAGAACCATGCGACACCTGAAGTCCGGCCGCCGGCTGGGGCGCGACACTGCCCACCGCAAGTCGATGATGCTCAACCTGTGCAAGTCGCTCATCGAGCACGAGCGGATCACCACCACCGAGGCGAAGGCGAAAGAGCTTCGCAGTTGGGTGGAGCCGCTGGTCACGCTGGCGAAGGAAGACTCGGTGCACAACCGCCGGCTCGCCTTCGACAAGCTCCGTGACCGTGGGCTCGTGCACAAGCTGTTCACCGACCTCGCGCCGCGCTTCGCGACCCGCCCGGGTGGCTACACGCGCCGCATGAAGCTCGGTCCGCGCTCGGGAGACCGTGCGCCGATGAACATCATCGAGTTCGTGGCCTAGGCGTCCGCGCCAAACCAACGCGGGGGCGGGGCATGGGAGACCATGTCCCGCCTCAGCATTTTTGGAGCACCTCGGCGCTGGCTCGGGCTGGCGACGGACGTCCGACCCGCGCTACTCAGCCCACTTGTAGCCGACGCCGCGGACGGTCTGCAGCCGCTCGGCCAGGGGCTCGCCCAGCTTCGCCCGGAGGCGGCGCACGTGGATGTCGACCGTGCGTGTGCCGCCGGCGTAGCGCTGGCCCCACACCCGGCTGAGGAGCACGTCTCGGCTCTGGGCGCGTCCCGCCTGCAGGACGAGGTAGCGCAGCAGGGCGAACTCCTGAGGGGTCAGCGCCAGGGCGCGGCCGTGGACGCGCGCTTCGAAGCCCTCGAGGTCCACCACGAGCGCGCCGTGCTGGAGTGGGGCGACACGGGGCTCGCTGTCCGCGCCGATGAGCCGCTCGACCCGCGCGAGCACCTCCGCTGGTGGCGCGCGGCGGGAGACGAAGTCTGTGCACGGCATGCGGCTGGCCATGGGGAGCCACTGGTCGTCGAGGACGATCAGGGAGCGCACGCGGCCGACCACGGGGTGCTGTCTCAAGGCGCTGAGCAGGGGTCCCACCGCCGCGCCCGGCGCGGGCTCGAGCACCGCGAGCCGTGGCGGAGTGGTGATCGGGCAGCGAAACTCGCCGCGCACCAGGAGGTGCACCTCGACTCTGCAAGGGCCATACTCCAGCGCGTCTCGCACAGGCGAGCGGTCGGCGTCGGGCGTGAACAGGAAGACGGTGCGCACCCGGGGACGGTACCGCCGTGGCGCGGTGGCGCCAACCGCCCGGCAAACGGGGTTCGCAGGCTGGCCGAGCGGCTGAGGACTTGAGGGGGCGACGAAGCATGGGTCTCGATCGACGGAGCGTCGCCTTGGCGGCGGCCAGCGGCGGCCTCTTGGCGCTGGGCTACCCCGGCACGGGATGGTGGGTGCTGGCCTTTGTGGCCTACGTGCCGCTGCTCTTCGCGCTCTGGGATGTGGAGCGCCCCAAGTCGGGGTTCTTGCTCGGCTGGACCACAGGCACTGTGCTGCACGGCATCTCGTTCGCCTGGCTGCAGTTCACCATGGAAGAGATGAGCGGGCTGCCCACCGCGGTAGGGTGGCTGGTCGTGGCCCTGCACGCGGCGGCCATGGGCCTGCACCAGGCGGCGCTGGGCTGGGTCTTGGTGTGGAGCCGGGAGTGGCAGGCGAAGGCGTGGTGGCCGGCGTGGGTCGGCGCAGCGCTGATGGCGGCGGAGCTCGTCGTGCCGTGGCAGTTCCCTTGGTACCTGGGGAACATGGTCTACCTCGCGCCGACCTGGCTGCAGGCGGCCGACCTGGTGGGCGTGGTGGGTGTGTCGGGCTTGCTCATGGCGACCAATGTGCTGGTGGCTCGGGTGCTGCGTGAGCGGTCCTGGCGGCCTGCCGCGGTCGCCTGTGTGCTGCTCGCGGCCTGGTTCGGCTATGGCGCGGCGCGGCTGGCTCAGGTCGAGGGCACGCCGGTCCAGAAGGTGTGGCGCGTCGGCATCGTGCAGCACAACCCTTCGCTGAAGGAGAAGAAGAGCCTGAAGCCGAAGCCCCGGCTGCCGATGCTGCGCCGTGCGGGGACCCTGACTCGACAGCTCCCCCTGGCGGAGCTCGACGCGGTGGTGTGGAGCGAAGGCACGCTGCCCTTTTTCTACGTCCCGACCGAGCTGAAGACTCCCGGCAGGGCGCCGCCGATCCTCAGGCGGGTCACCCGGGACGTGCAGGCGTTGGCGCGGGAGATTCGAATCCCGCTGGTGTTCGGCACGCTCCGTCGCCTGGACCCGCAGTGGACACAGCGGGCTCGCAACGCCGCGGTGATCCTGCATGAGGGTCAGCAGCAGGCCTACGACAAGCAGCTCCTGGTGCCCTTTGGCGAGTTCTTGCCGGGGCGGGACCTGATCCCGTCGCTCAAGGACGCCATCCCCGGCGTGAGCGACCTGGGTGCGGGCGAGGGGACCGGTGTGCGCACGGTGGCGGGCGTGAAGCTGGGGCTGAGCATCTGCTACGAGGCCCTGTTCATGGGGTTCATGTGGGAGCACACGGCCCCGGCGGACCTGCTGGTCAACCTGACGGACGATGTCTGGTTCGGGCCGACCAACGCGCCCGAGCTCCACCTGATGGTGCAGATCCCGCGGGCCGTGGAGCTGCGCCGACCGTTGCTGCGCGCGACGGCGACCGGGGTGAGCGGCCTCGTGGACGCCGGCGGGCGGCTGCATGGGCGGACGCCGGTGTACGCGCAGGCGACCCGCGTCGTGAAGGCGGAGCTGCGGGATCTCGGCAGCCCCTTTCGGCTGTGGGGGCCTTGGCCGGCTCGGGCCGTGGCATTGGGCGTGGTGTTGGGGTGCGTGGCGCTCTGGAGGCGACGCCGCCACGCAGCGGCGTAGCGTCGAAGCGACACGGGGACGCGGCGTCACACGGTGCACTGCAAGGCTGGGTGTGGTAGCACGCGTGCCGCTGTCCGGAGGGGACCATGGCTCGTGACAACAAGACCGCAGGCAAGGGGCGCGCTGGTCGCACCGGTAAGGGCGGGGCCCCCGGACGACGGGGTGCTGGCAAGGACGCCGCTCGGTCTGCCAAGGCGGGCCCGGACGCAGGCGCCGGGGCGTCGAAGCGCGGCCGTGCCAAGCGTGGCGGCAGCCAGAACCAGGCGCCGGCGTCGACGCCCCAGGGTGAGCGCCTGCAGAAGGTGCTGTCGCGCGCCGGCGTGGCCTCGCGGCGGGCCGCAGAGCAGTACATCCTCGACGGCCGCGTGACCGTGAACGGCGTGCTGGTCGAGACCCTCGGCACGCGGGTGGACCCGGCCCAGGACGACATTCGCGTGGACGGAGAGCGCATCCGTGGCGCGCCGCCGCGGATGGTGCTGGTGCTCAACAAGCCGGCCGGCACGCTCTGTTCGGAGAGCGACCCCGAGAAGCGTCCGCTGGTCCATCACCTGGTGCCGCGTGACATGGCGCTGCGCACCGTGGGCCGCCTCGACTTCAACACCGAGGGCGTGCTGCTCTTCACCAACGACGGCGACCTCTCGGTGCGGCTCAGCCATCCACGCTACGGTGTGCAGCGCACCTATGAGGCGCGCGTCCGCGGGATCCCCAATGAGGAGACCCTCGACCGGCTGGTCCGCGGGGTCATGCTCGACGACGGCGTGGCGCAGGTGGAGTCCGTCGAGGTGTTCCGGACCACGGACCGCAACGCTTGGGTGCGACTCACGCTCACCGAGGGCCGCAACCGCGAGGTCCGGCGCCTGCTCGAGCGCGTCGGCCACCCGGTGATGCGGCTGCGTCGTGTCCGCTTCGCCGGTGTCACGGCAGGCGACATGAAGCCGGGCGAGTGGCGGGTGCTCTCCGACGGAGAGGTCGCACAGCTCGAGGAGCGCGGCCACCTGGGCCGCTTCGAGCTGCCGCCGGACCCGCGGAAGCGCGGCACGCGCGTCGGTGGCGCGACGGTGGCGACCGCCACAGACGGGAAGCGCGAGGTGCGGGCCAGCCTGCACAGCCAGGTCCAGAAGCGCCGCGGAGGCCGAGGTCGCAGCGGCGGGCGCGGCAGGGAGAGGGAGTGATGATGCAGCCACAGCGGGTCACGTGCGTCGTCGGGGCGCGACCGAACTTCATGAAGGTCGCTCCGGTGGTCGAAGAGCTGAAGGCGCGCGGCCTCGACGTGCGGCTGGTCCACACCGGGCAGCACTACGACGAGCGCATGAGCGCGGTGTTCTTCGACGACCTGGGCATGCCGCGCCCGGACGCGTTTCTACAGGTAGGTAGCGCGACGCACGCCGTGCAGACCGCGCGCGTCATGGAGCGCTTCGACGAAGACTGTGTCGCCTTCGACCCGCAGCTGGTGCTGGTGGCTGGCGACGTCAACTCGACCCTGGCCTGCGCCATCGTGGCGTCCAAGCGCGGGGTCGCGGTGGGGCACATCGAGGCGGGGCTGCGCTCGCGCGACTGGGCGATGCCGGAGGAGATCAACCGCATCCTCACGGACAACTGCTCCGACCTGCTCTTGACCCCCTCGCGCGACGCCGACGCCAACCTGCGCGCCGAGGGCGTGCCGGACTGGCGCATCCACCGCGTCGGCAACCTGATGATCGACAGCCTGCGCAAGCACCTCGCCCGCGCCGAGGCGCTCGACATCCCCGCGGCCATGGGCGTGGCGCCGCAGGGCTACGTGGTGGCGACGCTGCATCGGCCGAGCAACGTCGACGAGCCGGCGCAGCTCGAGGCGCTGCTGGCGGCGCTGGGCGAGGTGAGCGAGCGCCTCCCCGTGCTCTTCCCGATCCATCCGCGCACCCGCGCTCGCATCGCCGACGCGGGCTTGAGCCTGGCGCCCGGCGTGCGGCTCATCGAGCCCCTCGGCTACCTGCAATTTTTGGGGTTGATGGCGGGTTGCAAGCTCATGCTCACCGACTCTGGCGGCATTCAGGAAGAGACGACCGCCCTCGGCGTGCCCTGCCTGACCCTGCGCGACAACACCGAGCGCCCCATCACCGTGGACGAGGGCACGAACACCCTGCTGGGCGCCGTTGCCGGCCGTGTGGTGCCGGCCGTGGACGAGATCCTCACCACGGGTGGCAAGCAGGGCCGCATCCCCGACCGGTGGGACGGGCGCGCGGCCGTGCGCGTCGGCGACCTGGTCTGCGGCGGCTTCCGCACCTTGCTCGAGGGCTGATTGGTGTCGAAGCGCGCGCTGGCGGCGGCTGGGTTCGTCGTGCTCGTCGGCGGTGTCGCCGCTTGGCTCTCGCTCCGTGGTCCGGGCCAGGGCGCCGCGCTGCGCCTGGCTGACGTGGTGCCGGCAGACGCGCGGGCGACGGTGTGGGTCGACGACGTGGGCGGGCTCTTCGACGCCCTCGGACGGGTCGGCCGCCGACTTGAAGGCGCGGAGGAGCTGCCACAGGCGCTGGGCATGGCGCTGGGGTTGGAGCGCGCCACAGGGCAAGGGGTCGACGCGGCTGGCCTGGTCGCCGACTCCCCAGCGGTGGCCTTCGTCTGGCAGGACGCGCTCTGGGCTGCCCTGGCCGTGCATCCCGGACGTGGACCCCAACACATGCGGCGGTGGCTGGCGGACCGGGGCTTTCAGGTCGCGCCGCTGGGCGCCGCGGATCGCGGCACCTGGCGGGTCACACGCGCCGGGAGTCCGGTCGCTCACGTGTGGGCCGGTGGCGGCGTCCTGCTGGCGCGCGCGCCGCTGCCCCAGGAGCTCGTCCAGGCGCTCGGGCGCGCCAAGGCGTCGGGCGACAAGGGCGCGCAGGCCCCTGCGGATCCTCCCGCATCGGACGCCCAGGCCGAGGCGGCCCACGCAGCGTGGGAGGCCGTCGACAAGGCCGCCCCCAGGGCAGGGCCTGGGCTGCTGCACCTGCGCGCGTCGTTGACCAAGGGCGACGCGCTCCGCCCCGCGATCCGCAAGCAGCTTGGGCTCGCGTCGCTCCTCTTTGGCGGCATGGTCGACGCCGTCCAAGGCGTCGACGCCGACCTCTCCCTGGGCGGCGACACGCTCGAGCTGCGGGTGCGGCTGCCCTCGGTGCCTGGGGCGTCCAAAGACACGGCGGCCTACTACGACGGCTTCCTCTCCGGTCCAGCGCTTGAGCTGGGTGGCGTGCTGCCCGACGAGGTCGCGCTCTGGGGGCGCGCGCACGTGAACCCCAAGCTGCTCGGGATGATCCCCGGCTTCCTGCGCGATCGCCTGCTGCCCAAGTCGCTGCTCGGCCGTCTCCACCCCCGCTTTGCCGGCGTCGACGCGCGCAACCTGTTGCTCGATCGACTCGAGGGGCGTGTGGCTGTGGGGCTCTTGGGTGTGGACGACGCCCTGCCGCTGTCCCCGGCGCAGCTGCGGCGGGTGGACCTGCGCAAGCTCGTCGGCTGGTTCGCGGCGCTGACCCTGCAGCAGCCCGCGCACGCCACCGCGCTACAGGCTGCCATGCGTGGCCCAGACGACGTCGACGTGGTCCTCGGCGCGTGGCACGGCTGGCGCGCGACGGTGGGCGGGGTCGACGTGGCGCTGCTCCGCAAGGGCAACGCGCTGCTCTGGATCTCGGGCAAGGGCGAGCTGGCGCGCTTTCAGCGGGCGGCCTCAGGGCGCTTCCCGACGCTGGGCAAGGCGGCGGGGTCGCCGTTGGAGCGCGCTGTCGCCGCCGACCAGGCCGGGTGGATCGCGTTCGGCAGCACCACGGGGCGCATCGCCCGGGCGGCCAGGCGTCGCGGCGTACCCGACGCCTTCGTGCGCATGGTGCGCGGCGTCGCGGCGCTGGCCGGCGCGGTGACCCTCGACGCCGACGGCCTCGCTCTCCGCGTGGCGCTGCGCCCACGCGCGGTGGCGGCACCATGAGTGACGCGCTCGCCATCCGCGCCGCAGGGCTGGGTCGCCGTTTTGGCACGCCAGACGGCGAGGTCGTGGCCCTCACCGGCGTCGACCTCACCGTGCGGGCTGGCGAGCTGGTGGGCGTGGTCGGGCGGAGCGGCGCCGGCAAGACCACGCTCCTTCAGCTGCTTGGGGCCCTGGACCGCGGCTACGAGGGCTCCCTCCAGATCGACGGACGTGAGCTTCGCGACCTCGGCGATCGCGCCCTCTCCCGCTTCCGCAACAGTCGCATCGGCTTCGTCTTTCAGGCGTTCAACCTGCTGCCAGACCTCACGGTGGGCGCCAACGTGATCCTGCCTGCCCACTTCGGCGTGCAGCTCGACGAGGCCGAGGCCACGCGGCGCGGCAAGGCCCTGCTGCAGCGGGTCGGGCTGCCGGACGTCTGGGGCAAGCGCCCGCTGACCCTCTCGGGTGGGCAGCGGCAGCGCGTCGCCATCGCTCGGGCGCTGCTGCTGCGGCCCGCCCTGCTCCTGTGCGACGAGCCCACCGGCGCCCTCGACGCCACCACCGCGGCCGAGGTGCTGGACCTCTTCGACGAGCTGCGGCGCGAGCAGGGCACCACCTTGCTGCTGGTGACGCACGACCCGGAGGTGCAAGCCCGCTGCCCGCGCGTGGTCACCCTGGAAGCGGGGGCGGTGGCGTCGGACCGGGTCCGCGCTGAAGGTCCCGCCGCGGGGGACCCATGAAGGCCTCACGCCTGCTCGGGCTCGTTGGCGTGCACTTGCGTGCCAGCCGCACCAGCGCCGCGTTCGCGGTGGTGGGCGTCGCGGTGGGCGTGGCCTTTCTGTGCTTCTTCGTTGGCCTCGGCGAGGGCCTGCGCGCGCGTGTGCTGAACCGGATCTTTCCCGCAGATCAGATCGAGATCGAGCCGCGGTCCGTGCGGATCTTCGGCGTCCAAGGGACCGTCGGGCAGGCGGCCCTGGACCAGTCCCGCATCGACCGGGTGGCCGAGATCCCAGGGGTCAAGCGCGCGCTCGGCAAGCAGAAGTCGAGCTTCCCCGCGAAGCTCTGGGGCGGGCGTGATCTCCTCGGCTACAACCTGCACACCGAGGCCTTCTTCGACGGGCTGCCTGCCGAGTTGCTCCGCCCTGAGCTGGCCGAGTTCGCCGGCGCGGCGCGGGCCGGTCCCGAGGAGCGATGCGACGTCGCTGAAGACTGCCCACCCGGGGCGCGATGTGTGGCCGGGGCGTGCGAGCGGGTGGTCTGGGCAGCGCGCTTCGACGCGTCGGACCTGAACCTCCGCTGCGTCAACACCTCCGAGTGCGGCGAGGGGCAGGCCTGCGTCGCCGGGGCGTGCGCACCGATCTGCGGCTCGGGCCAGCCTCCTTGTGGGACCGGCAGGCGCTGCGTCCAGCCGGCCTGCAAGGCCGACACCGACTGTCCAGACGGCGTGTGCGGCGCCGCCGGGACCTGTGAGGTCGGCGCGTGTCGCCAGCCGTGTCGCCCCGACGCTGCCGAGGGCGCGCAGGGCAGCTGTCGCGCGCACCAGGCCTGCGCGCAGGGCCCGCAGGGGACCTTCTGCGCCCCGATGCGCTGTCGACTGGGCCACGTCGAGGACCAGCGCAGCTTGAAACCCAAGCGCGCGCGCGGGCGCGTGCTGGGCGCCGAGGGTGTGACAGAGCGACCCTGCCCGCCGCGGCTCTACTGCGCCGCCGACACGCCAGACAGCGTCCACGGCAGGTGTGAGTGGCCCGTGCCCACCGTGGTGAACCCCCTGCTGCTCGAGGTCTTCAACACCGACATGGCAGCGTCGCTGAACATCGCCCGCGTCGCCTCGCCCGAGATCCTGTACGGGGTCCGCTACCACATCGCGCTGGGCGACTCGCACTTCACCCGCGACGCCCAGCGGAGTCGCCAGCAGACCAAGCAGGCCGTCGTGGTGGGCTTCTCGGCCAAGGCGCCCGAGCTGGGGGTCGCGATGCCGCTGGCCTTCGTGCGCCACCACAACGCGCGCATCCGCGGGCGTGACGCGGCCACGACCTACGACGCCGTGCTGGTCGAGGTCGCCTCCAACGAGCAGGTGGCCGCGGTGATCCAGCAGGCCGAGTCCATGGGCTTCTCGCTGAGCCGGCGGTCCCGCGTGGCGCGGACCTTCGGCACTGTGGTCTTCCTGGTGTACCTGGCGCTGGTCCTGCTCAGCCTCGTGGTGCTCGCCGTGGCCGGCGCCAACATCACGCACACGCTGGCGATGCTGGTCCACGAGCGACGGCGCGAGCTCGCCGTGCTGCGCGCGCTGGGGGGAACGCAGCTCGACATCGCGCTGCTGGTGGTGCTCGAGGGCGCGGTGCTCGGCGTCGTCGGTGGTCTGGTGGGCTGCGGCGCAGCGTGGGTGGGTGCGGCCGTGGTCGAGCGGCTCGCCGCCGACGCGCTCAAGGGTGTGCCGCTGGTGCCGGAGCACTTCTTCGACTTCCCGCCGTGGCTGTGGGCCGCTGGCATGGGCGTGGCCGTGGCGTTCTGCGTGCTCGGGTCGATCGTCCCGGCGCGACGGGCGACAAAGCTCGATCCGGCGGCGGTGCTCTCGCAGCCGTGAGCCCGCGACGCTCGAGCTGAGCGTCGGAGGCGGCCGGGCCGGGCGGGGTTCGCGGCTCAGGGCTGCCGCAGGAAGCGCTCGCCGAGGGCGCGCACCACGGCGTGCGGCATCGCGCCCAGGGTCGCCACCACCCGCGGGTCCCAGTGCGGCAGGCCGACGGGGTCGCCCGCTGCCGCGGCCGCGTTCAGAGGCGGCTCCCACAGCTCGCGGCGCACCCGGTTGTAGCGCGCGACACGGGCCGCCACGCGCGGCGGCGCCACGCGCGTCACAGGTTCGGGCAGCTCGCCAGGGGTGAGCCCCTGCGTGTCCGGTGCGCCGGCCTCCTCGGCTTGCTCCAGCAGGTTCGCCAGCGCGAGGGCGGGCCAGGGGCAGGGCGCCGACCGCCGCGCGGTGGTCGGCGGGAGCGCGGGGCCAGCCGCTAGCAGCGCGGTCAGCGCACCGGGCGCCGGGTCCGCGAGCGGACCGCGGTCGGCCTGCCAGGCAGCCACGGCCTCGCGCAGCGCGGCCCCGACGATGTGCACCGCGTCGTCGACGTTGGCTTGCACACACGCGGCGGGCCGCTCCCTCAAGAAGGGGCCGGCGCCAGGAGCGGGCTCCAGGCGAAGGGCCTGCACGCGCCCACGGGTGAGCATCAGGGCTTCGCCAGGCGCGACGCGTCGTGCGGACGGAGGTCGCCCGGCGTCCGCAGCTCCCGTGCCCGCTGGCGGTGCGGGCGAAGCCGTGTCCGCGCCTGCCGGCGCCAGCGCTCGCGACAACACCGCGCGGTCCGACGCCACGACGTAGCCTCGGCCGTCGGCGAGGGGGGCCACGTACAGCGGCGCCAGGCCGAGGGCGTCGCTGCACACCAACGCGCCCGCCTGCGCCCGGTGCAGCACGGCGACGACGCCGTGGCGCCGCAGGGCCGCGAGCCCCTCGGGGCCTCGATGGGCGATCGCCTCGACACAGGCGCCGTGACCGTCCAAGCGCTCGCGCGGCACCCCCCGCTCCGTCAGCGCCGCGGCGATGTCGCGGAGGTTGAAGAGCACGCCCGTGCGGGCCCCCACCGCCCGCCCGTCGACGCTCTCGCGGATGGGCGCCTCGGTGGTCGCCAGCGTGCTGTCGGCGTCGTCGACCGAGCGCCACGTGCCGCCCAGGCGAGCGGCGATCGCGGCGCGGCGGCCGGCGTCGGGGTGGTGGATCAGGAGGAGTCGACCGTGCATGGCGGCAGCATGGGCTGAGTGCGGCTGCGGCTCAACAGGTGGGGCCAGGGGGCCCATGCAGCCTGCCTTCTGTCTTGCATTCACCCGGGGGCGTCCCTACCCTCGCTGCCTGCCCAGCCCCGGCGACTCGGGAGCTGCGGGCGGCTCGGAGTGACCCGAACGCCGTCCTGCGAGGCACGTGAGCGGAGCACCCCATGACTCGAATCTCCCCCAAGTTGATCGCGCTGAGCGCGCTGCTCGTGTTGGCCGCGTGCGGCTCCGACAAGGCACCCGCAGGCGGAGGCCCGACCGGCGCTGCGTGCACCCTCGACGGCGACTGCGCGGCCGGTGAGGTCTGCAAGGATCAGGTCTGCTCGCCGGCGTTCGCTGGTGGCGACGTCGCTCCAGGCTTCGACGCAGGGACGGGCGGCGCCGACACCGGCAGCAGCGACGGCGCGGCCGCGGCTGACACGGGCGGCGGCGGCAGCGCGAGCGGGGAGACCTGTGGCGCGTGCCAGAAGGACGGCGACTGCGCGACGGGGTTCACCTGCGTGCCGCTCCTCAACAGCACCGACAACAACTTCTGCGTGAAGCAGTGCGCCGCCGACGCCGAGTGCGGCCCTGGGCTGCTCTGCCAGCAGGCGACCCAGGCAGCGCAGAAGTACTGCGTGCCGCCCACGTTCAAATGCGAGGGCTGCGCTGTCACGGGCTGCGCCGCCGATGAGAAGTGCGACTTCAACGGCGCCCCCCCGACCTGCAAGAAGGTCGGCGGCGTGTGCTCCGAGTGTCAGCTGAGCAAGGACTGCGCCAACGGCCAGGTCTGCGTGAAGCAGGGCGACAGCAAGATCTGCGCACCGGACTGCGCGGGCGGCGAGAAGTGCCCGGGCAACAGCGCTTGCACGGCCTTCGACTCCGGCATCAAGGCGTGCGCCTTCGCGTCGGACAAGTGCTGCTTCGAGGCGTCGTGCACCACCAGCTCGGCCTGCCAGGGGTGTCCGGACAAGTGTGTGGCCGGCAAGTGCGTCGAGTGCACCAAGGACGGGGACTGCACCGACGGCTCCTGCCTGCTGAAGAACTTCACCTGCCAGAAGAGCAAGTGCCCCGACGACAAGCCGCAGAAGCTGGTCACCGGGGAGTGCGTCGCCTGCACCAACGACACCCACTGCGCGGCCAGCAGCGTCGGGCCCAAGTGCATCGCCAACAAGTGCGCGCCCTCGAACCAGAACAACGAGTGCTCGGTGTGCCAGGACCCCTACCCGGGCTGCGTGGAGATCAACGGCGCGTGGTCCTGCGTCGAGTGCGCGACCGACGACGACTGCAAGAAGAAGGGCGCCGGCTCGTGCTCGGCCAAGACCTACAGCTGCAGCGGCACGACGTCGGGCTCGGGCCCCACCTCCGGCACTTGCAAGTCGGACGCCGACTGCAGCGCTGGGACCACGGGGTTCAAGCTCAAGTGCGACACCGGCTCGGGCCTCTGCTATGACACCAACGGTCAGTGCGACAACGTCACCGCCTTCTGCAACGCCAAGGCGGGCAGCGTGTGCAAGCCCTTCGACCTGCTCGGCCTCGGCGGCGCGGGCGGCGGGCTGCCGCAGATCCCTGGCCTGCCCAGCGGCGGCGGCCTGCCGTCGTCCTCGGGCGCTGGTGTGTGCAGCTGTGGCACGTCGGGGAGCACCTCGGGCGGCTGGGACATGTCGATCTGCAAGGCGCTCAGCCTGAACTCGTGCGACTGCGCCAAGGACTCCAAGAGCAAGGAGTGTGACCCGCTGGGTCTGGGCTCGTGCTGCCAGCAGAGCTCGGGTGGCGGCGGCGGCAACCCGCTCAGCCTCCTCGCCTGCCTCGGCCAGCTGCAGAACAACAAGCCGGATCCGGCGTGCTTCGGCGGCAAGCCCTGCGTCGACCTGAGCTGCCTGACCGCGATGACCGGCGGCGGCGGCGGCGGAGCGTCCAGCGGAGGCGGCGGCTACTGCGGCGATCCGACCGCGACGGGCACGCCGTAGAGCAGACCGACGCGGCGGCGACGCCTCGAGGCGCGCGTCGCGACCCTGTCTACAGCGACTGAACGACGGAGACGCCGGCTTGGAGACGAGCCGGCGTCTTCCGTTTGAAGCCGTCGTGGGCTTGAAAGAGAGGGCCCGTCGTAGCGCCGCTTGGCGTTCAGCGCCCAGCCCCACGAGCAGCGCCGCGCGCCGGGCGACGGCAGCAGTCCACAGCCCGAGGGCGGCCGCGTGGCCCGCTGCTGAGCAGGCCCGTCAGCGGCCACCGCAAGACGCTCAGTCCCGCGGGCGCGGCGCACCAGCCGCCACTGCGGCTACTTGCGTCGCCGGCGCCTCGGTGCGCGCCGCTTGCGCCGCTTGCGCAGCTTGCGCTTGTTCACACGGCGGCGAATCTTCTCGAGGCGCGCCTGCTCCTTGGCAGCCTGCTTGGCGGCGAGCCGCCTGGCGTGAGCGCGCGCCCGCTCCAATCGACGCTCCACACGCGCGACCTGACCACGCTCGAACGCGCGATGCTGCGCCTCTGTGCAGCGCACCTGCAGGGTCTGGCCCTTGTGGATGGTCGCGTCCGGGAGGTGATTGTCCCGGATCAGCGTCTCCACGGTGGTGCCCAGCCGACGCGCCACATCGCTGAGGTAGCGCTCGTCGGTGATGGTGATCTGAAAGGTGCTGCGGGGCGCCGCCGACGGGATCACCGTCAGCCGGTGCTTGGGGGCCGAGCTCGGCGCGTCGCACGCGACCAGTCCCGGCGTGAGCAGCAGAGTGATCAGGGCGTTGGACAGTGCGCGGCGCATGTGGGGGACCTCTGGCTGCCGTCGACACTAGGGGAAGGCACCACGAGCGCCACTTTTTCGAAGCTCGGCGGAGGCGGACCACGTCACGTGTCTGGCGGCGCCCGCCACGCCGGGGCTCGCCCTCGTTGAAGCGGGCAGTGGGCGGTCGTCGAGGGGAGCGTGCGACGCTCGCCTACGCTATGGTCCCCCGCGTCCGGCGAGCGTGCCGGCGGCCCATACTGGACCCACGCGTGACAGCCCCTTCCCAGCCCCCCGACGAGCCTCAGACGTCCGACGGCCCACCTCGTCTCACGCTGGCCATGGCGGCCGCGTTCTACGGCGTCATGTGGTCGCTAGCGCTGGTGTGGGCGTCGCTGACCACGCCAGGAGCCCCGCTGCTGTGGCGCATGCCAACCCAGGACGCCGTCACGGTCCCTTGGTGGGCTGCCGGCGTGGGGCTGGGGCTCATCCTGACGCTCGCGACCTGGGTGGCGGAGCCGCTCTGGCCCGCGCTGCGCCGGCTCACGCGCGAGCTGGCCGGGCTGATCGGTCGCCGCCCCTGGTGGGACACCCTTGCGCTGGCCGGCCTCTCCAGCGTCGCCGAAGAGGCCTTGTTTCGCGGGCCCATGCAGCACGCCCTGGGCTACGTGGTGACCTCGGTCCTCTTCGCTTTGGTCCACGGCGGTCCCACGCGCCGGACCTACGCGTGGGGCACCTTCGCCCTGGTCGCCGGTCTCAGCTTCGGCCTGCTCGCCGAGGCCTACGGGTCGATCTGGCCCGGGGTGGTCGCGCACTTCGTTGTCAACGCCATCAACCTGCGTAGACTGTCGCATCGCTCGGAGGCGCAGTGACAGAGCAGGGTTTCCGCTACGCAGGCTGGCTCCTGCTCGACCTTCGCTTGACCGGCGCGCTGACCCTCTTCAGCGCAGCCCTGGCCGTGCTTGTGCTCTCGCTCTGGTTCCGCGGCCGTCGCTGGGACGAGTATGTCGTCGGCTTCGTCGCTGTGTTCAGCCTGAGCCTCATCGGCGGCGTCGTGCTGACCAACGCCATCGGCCACTTCCCGGCCCTCTCCGTCGAGTCGTTCTTCCCAGTTCGCTAGCAGACTGCGCCTTTTCTCCGTTCTTGCGGCCACGTCGGTCAGTCTGCTGGGAAGGGGAAGCCACGGCTTGCCGTGGCTGGGGGCGCTCGTAGCCCCCCCAGAAGATAAAAAAACTAGCTGATTGCGGCGACAATCAATTTCGCCGCAGTCTGCTAGCCCGCTCCCGCCTGCCCGTCACGCGGTCGGCGGGCGCTCGCCGCGCACCTTGAGCCGCGTGCCGCGTCCTGTGCGGTCGCCGAGGGGCGGGGAGAGTCGTCGCCAGCCCGCAAAAGCGAGCGAGGCCGCCTCCAAGCAGGAGACGGCCTCGCCAACGAAGCGTTGCGGCCGAGGCCGCGGCGAGCCCTAGAGCTTGCCAGCCATCAGCTTGTCGATGGTCTTCGAGAACGCGGCGGGGGTGTAGCCCGCGCCCGGCTCGTACTTGCGGCCGTTGATGTACACGGTCGGCGTGCCACGCAGGCCGGCCTTGTTCCCCATGGCCATGGCCTTGGAGATGATGGCGTCGTACTTGGCCTTGTTGGCCTCGACGTCCTTCATGTCGTAGCCGAACTCCTTGGCCACCTCAGCGATCTTCTCCGGCGAGAGCTGACGCTGCACGGCGAAGAGCTTGTCGTGGACCTTGAAGAAGGCGTCCGAGCCGCCCTTCTCAAAGGCGTGCTGCGCGAGCCACGAAGCGGGGCGAGCCTGCTTGTGGAAGCTCAGCGGGTAGTGGGCGAACACCACCTTGACCTTGTCCTTGTAGCGCTTGGCGACCTCGGCCACCGGCGCGGCGACGCGGCTGCAGTAGGGGCACTGGAAGTCCGAGAACTCGATGATGGTGACCTTGGCGTTCTTCGGGCCCTTGAAGGGCAGCCCGCTGACGTCGAACTGGTTCACCTTGCTGTCGAGCTCGCTGAAGACCTTACCCTTCGCGATGATCTCCTCGTAGTAGGCTTGGCCCTTCTTCTCGCCAGCCTTCTTCAGCTCCTCGTCGATGATGGCCTTGAACATGGCGAGCGGCTGCGCGCCCACGATCTTGCGGCCGTTGATGACGAAGTTCGGGGTGCCGCGGACCGCGACTGTCCCCGCCATCTCCATGTCCTTGACCACCTGGGCGGCCGTGGCCTTGTCCTTGCGGTCCTTGTCGAACTTGGCGAGGTCGAGGCCGAGCTCCTTGGCCCAGGCGGTGAAGTTGGCGTCGTTGAGCGCGCGCGCGTTGGCGAAGGCCTTGTCGTGGAACTCCCAGAACTTGCCCTGCTTGCCAGCGGCGATCGAGGCGTAGTGAGCAGGCTTGGCGTTGCGGTGGAAGGGCAGGGGGTGGTGCTTGAAGACCACGCGCACCTTGTCGCCGTAGGCCTTCTTGACCTCGTCGACCGTGTTCTTGCCGCGCGAGCAGAAGGGGCACTCGAAGTCCGAGAACTCGACGATGGTGACCTGAGCCTTGTCGCTGTCACCGAGGATGACGTCGTTCTTCACGTCAACCGGCACCTTCCAGATCGTGTAGCTGTCCTTCGGCGGCTTCACCGGGCCCTTGGGGGCCTGGGGACGCTGCTGCGGGGCGGCGGCGATCTTCTCGCCCTTGAAGAAGTAGCCGATGATCTTGGGGCCGTTGGACGCGTCACGCGCCTTGAACGCCTCGACCATCAGGGCCTCGCCCGTCTTGCCGGCGTCGCGGGCCTTCTTGGCGCTCTCGAGGGCGGAGTCGACCTCTTTCTTGAACGCCTCGAAGGGCTGGGCGCCCGAGAGGAGCTTGCCGTTGATGAAGAAGCCGGGGGTGCCACGGGCGCCGAGGGCGTTGGCGGCCTTCTGCTCGCGATCGATCTGCGCCGAGAGCTTGGGGTCCTTGAGCGCGGCCTCGAACTTGGCGACGTCGAGCTTGAGCTCGCCGGCCCACTTCTTGAAGTTCTCGTCGGTCAGCGCGCGCTGGTTGGCGAAGAGCTTGTCATGCATCTCCCAGAACTTGCCCTGCTGGTGAGCAGCGAGCGCCGCGAGGGCGGCCGGCTTGGCGCGGTTGTGGAAGGAGAGCGGGTTGTTGGCCCAGACCACGCGGACCTGGTCCTTGTAGGTCGCCTTGATCTTCTTGAGGGTCGGGCCGACCCGGCTGCAGAAGGGGCACTGGAAGTCGGAGATCTCGATGATCGTCACGAGCGCGTCCTTGCCGCCCGTGACGGGCATGGTGGCAGGGATCACGGACTTCGCCGCCGCGGGGACAGCCTTGGGGGCGGTCTTGGCGGCCTTGTCCTTCTTGGGGGCTTCTTTCTTCGCCTTGTCGCCACAGCCGCTGAACGCGAGGCTCAGCACGGCGGCAGCAGCGAGGGACTTGCTGATCTTATTCATGAAACGTGGTCTCCCTGAGGGCGCAGGGACCAGTGGGCCCTCGAGCGCAGGCTTCGTACGGCGGACACCCGCCGCTGACGATTGGCGCGCGAGTATAGGGCCGTGGTTGTAGACGGTCAACGATGGCGGCGTGAGAGTTGCCAGCCCGCGGTCGATCCGATGGCTAGCAACCCCGCGGCGCGGCCCGGAATTCCTGTACGTGAGCAGGGCAGGGTCGCCCCGCTTGCCACGGGCAGAGGGCGCGGCCAACCTGCCGGCCGGAGGTGAGTCATGGGACAAAAGGACGTGTGCATCGAGTGCCGTGGACCCCGCCCGCCGCGCAAGGACAACCCCGCTTTTCCCTTCTGCTCCGAGCGCTGCAAGATGATCGACCTGCACCGCTGGCTGGGCGGGGAGTACCGGATTCCGGTCGGCGCTGACGCGAGCGAGCGCAGCCTGCCCGGGTCCGAAGAGCTGCTCGCAGCGCGGCTCGCTGTGGCCGCGGACGATGACCTCGTCCACTGAGCCCTGCGTGTGCGTCGTGCCCAGGCGTGCTGGCTGCGAGTGTGCCTGCTGCGAGCGTGCTTGCTGCGAGCCCTTGTCGGACACACTTTGCGCGACGCCACGTGACGGCGCGTGACCACCTTCGAACCCGTCGCTTCGCACCGCGGGTTGGCCGTCTCAGCGCCGGCTCACAGGGGCGCCCGCACCAGCGCCTGAGCCAGGCGTCCCAGCAGGTCCGCCTCGATCTCGGCGAAGGTCGGCGTGGGCAGACCCCGGCGCTCCAGCTCACGCCAGAGGGTGGTCATGCGGACCCCGTCCAACGCGCAGGGCGTGACGAGCGCGAAGCCCTCGAGGTGCGGGTTCACGTTCAGCGCGAGGCCGTGGAAGGTCCAGCCCTTGCGCACGCCGACGCCGATGCTGGCGAGCTTGGTTCGATCGTCGCACCACACCCCCGAGAACCCGGGCCGCGTCACCGTCTCCAGGCCGGCCTGCGCGCAGGTCGCCACGATGCAGCGCTCGAGGGTGCGCACGTAGCCGCCCAGGTCTCCTAGCGGCCCGCGTCCCAGGGCGCCGGCCATGCGCGGCAGCTGCACCACGGGGTAGACGACGAGCTGGCCGGGCGCGTGGTAGGTCACCGCGCCGCCGCGGGCGATCTCGTGGACCTCGACCGGGTAGGGAGGGCGACCGGGGACCCGCAGCACGCGGCCGTGGATCGCGGCGTGCCCGCCCCGTCGACCCAGGGTGATCGTGGGCGGATGCTCCACGCTGAGGAGCACGTCGGAGGCCTCCGCTGGACGCGCGGTGAGCGCGTCCATGGCCGTCAGCGCGGTCGCGTAGGCGCAGAGGTGGCGGCCGGCCACGCTGGAGAGCGGCAGCGTCCGGTCGTCGCCGAGGAATCGAACGTCCATGTCAGCGGGTGCCGAGCAGCTCACGCAGCGTCGGGAGCTCGACGCTGTCGCGCAGCCGCCGGGGCGCGCCGGCGTGGCCCGACAGCGTCATCACCCGACCCAACACCCGGCGCCGCACGGTCGCCACCTGCCGCTGCTTGTACTCGCGGTAGCTGGCGCGGCCTCGCAGGGCCTCTTCGTGGCTGGCGCGGTCCATGATCTGGACCTCGTAGGGAAAGAAGAACTGGATCTGCTTCTCGACACCGAGCAGGTCGAGCTCCTCCAGCATGCGCTCTCGCGCCTCGCCCGAGAGCAGCTCGTGGGCCGCAGCCTGGGCCCGCGTGAGCCGCGCCCACAGCGGGTTGGTGATGCGGATCATCTGCCGGCAGGTGAACTGAATCGAGCGGTAGCGGGCGGAGGAGTGGGCGTTCCACGCCGCCGGGCCCCCGTCGCCGGGTGGCACGCGAAAGCCCGCGACCCGGTCTGCGGCGGCGGCCTCGTCGAGCTGACCGCTGCGCACCTGCTGGGCCAGGGCCTGGACCTCGGCGGCGAGCTGGTCGACGTCGAGCAGGGAGTTCCGCGACCGGGTCGGCTTGATGTTGGCGAACATGATCGTGTGGGTCTCGAGCAGCGCGCGGACGGCGAAGAGCGCCTCCACCGGTCGGTCGACGATGATGCGCACGCCGATGTGATCGAAGAGGTCCGTCGCCACGTTCTCGGCCTTGTGCAGGAGCTTGAGCACCACCGACCGGAGCGGCTTGGCTTCCTTGACCTCGAAGCGCTCGAGCGGCACGTCTTCGGACCGCCCCTTCAGCACCTGGGAGCCGTCCTCGCGGGTCGCGACCTGGGCGACGAAGCGCTCCAGGATCGCCTCACGAATCTGCGGGTAGAACGCGTGCTGAAAGTAGTTCTCCACATGGGCAAAGGTGTGCATCACCCGAAGCAGGGCGCAGGCCCACGCTTGGCGGAGCTGCACGGCCGGGTCAGGCGTGGTGCGGGGATCGACCGCCGCGATGAGCAGCAGCTCCAGCACCGGCACCGCGTCCAGCCACTCCGGCACCTCGAGGTCCAGGCGACTCAGCAGCACGCCGCGCACGAACCCGATGGCCTCGGCCCGAATTCGGTCGACGACACGCTGGTGGTCCGGGTTGTCGATGTCGAAGCCGTAGCGCAGCAAGAAGGCCCGCGCCTGATGCACGTCGGCCAGCTCGAGGCGGGGTAGGTCGATGGCGGAGCGACCCCCGATGACCGCCTGCATCGCGCCTCTGGGCGGCATGTAGCGCTGCAGGAGCGGCGGCAGGTCGTGCAGGCTGACGCTCCCCGGCGTCGCTTGGAGCGACGGGGAGGGCAGCGTGACGAGATGCGGCTCCGTGTGGGTCATGGTGGGCTTCTCGGGGGCGTAGAGCGGCGAGTCGAGCAGGGCGCTCCGTGGGCGGTCGGCGCGCGGGGGCACCGCGCTGGACGGGCGCCCTGTGGCGAGCGTCTCGCTCCCCAGCCGGCTTCCGGCGGCGGTACCGTCAGGCGAGGCCCGGGTCAGGACGACGGGGTCCGCCGCGGTCCCGTCCGCTGAGCCAGGGCCGGTCGACATGGACAGATCGGTCACGTGGCGGGAACTCCCGGCAGCCACGCGGCGACAAGTCTGGCGTCGAAGACGAGGCGGCCTATACAAGACTTCGATGCGAAAGTCTCGCGAAAAGTTCGACAGTCCCGCGCTTTATTCCCGTCGTGAACGGGGGCTCGGCCGGGTCCGTTCACCGGCCGGTGGGGTGGCCAGCGCGTCAGCTCACGCGCGCGCCGCGCCCCCGGGGGCGATGGCCTGGGGCGACGCGCCGACGTTGCGCAAGGCCTGATCCCAGCTCTCGTCGCCGCTGTGGGCGAAGAGCAGGGAGCGATCGAGGTCGACCGGCAGCCAAGACCCTTCTTCCAGCTCACCTTCGAGCTGGCCGCCGGTCCACGACGCGCGACCGAGAAAGAGCGAGTACACCGTGGGGCCGTCGCCCTCCGAGATGTCCTGCAGGAGCTCCATGGACCACGACGCGCGCAGGCCCGGCGCGATGGCGACGCAGGGCTCGTAGTCCGGCAGCTGCTCCTCTTCCAGATAGAGCACCATGCCCGCCTCGGGCTGCACGGGCCCCCCCCACCACACCGGGGCTCCGCGGGTGTCCTGGGGCGACGAGAGTCCGGCGCCGTCGAGCAGCGTGGACAGGTCCACCGGTGCGCGGCGGTTGAGCACGACCCCAGAGCTGCCCGAGTCGTCGCTGTCGACCAGCAGGATGACGGTGCGAGCGAAGAAGGGGTCAGACAGCGTCGGGACCGCGACGAGCATGCCTGGTGCGAGGCGGTCTGGGCTCTTCACTCTCGATCCCCTTGGCGCAGGTTGGCGCCGTCTGTGCGGACTGAGGGTACCCCTCCGCGCGGCGAAACCCAAACGGCATCCTGGGTTCGCGCACGCTGGCCGACCGGGGGCGCGCTCGTCGATTCCAGTGGGCGGTCCGCGGTTGGTCGCGGGGGGTCACGCCGCCGGGGCGACCCGCACGCGCCCGTCCCCAGCGTCGACCTCGGTGACCTTCAGATCGAGCCAGGTGCCAACGGGGCCCAGGTAGCCTGGCAGCTCGATCTCCAAGACCCGGTCGACGTCCACGGCAATGTTGCGTCCGCCGCCGCTCCCCGCGCGGACGACCTGGGCCCGCACCGATGCGCCCAGGCCTTCCCGCGCGAGGGCGAGCAGCTGGAAGTAGCGCTGGCCGCGCTTGGCGTGCGCGCGCGCTTGGCGGACCGCGGCTCGCTGCTCCGCCATGACGGCCGTGATCTCGGCGCCGCTGCGAGGCGGAGGGTCGCCGCGCAGGTGGGCGAGCAGCTGCTGGTGCGCGAGCAGGTCGGCGTAGCGCCTGAGCGGAGACGTCACCTGGACATACGCGTCCACCCCGAGGATGTCGTGGCGCCCGGCCTGCGGGCCCGCCCGGGCTGCCCCGAGGTGACCCAACATGGTCTGGACGTCCGCGGGCTCGGTGTAGAGGCCCGGCGGCAGCGGCGGGTCGGGGCGGATGCGCTGGGTCCGGTACGGCAGCGCCAGCGCCCGGTCGCGGGCCCAACGCGCGACGGTGGCGCAGGTCTGCACCATGGACTCCGCCACCAGTCGGCGGGCCAGGCTCGACTGCGGCGCGGGGCGCAGCACAGGGGGCTCGTGGGTCGCGGCGCGGACCTCGATGTCGGCGCGATAGAGCAGGTAGGCGCCGTTGGCGATGCGGCTGGCCTCGCCGCGCTCTGCGGCCGCCCGCAGCGCCGTCAGCCACGGGGCAGGCTCCGGCTGAGCCAGCGCATGGTCGACCTGGTCGTAGGTCAGCGCCTCCGTCACCGAGACGGTGGCCTCGTAGCAGCTGCGCAGGCTGGCCGGGCCCTCCGGGGGGATTCGGAGCTCGAAGACCAGCGCGGGCCTGGCGCCGCCCGGGGTCAGTGACGCCGCCTCGCTGACCGCGCCTGGGAGCATGGGGACCGTGTGTCGGGGATGATAGACGGTGGAGCCCTGGCGACGGGCGCGGCGGTCTACGGCAGACCCCGCGGCGACCCAGAGCGCGGGGCTCGCGATCGCCACCGTGAGCGCCACGTCGTCGCCGTCCCAGGCCGCGTGAAGGGCGTCGTCGATCTCGTGGGGGTCGAGGCTGTCGATGGCGCGAAACGCCAACGCGCAGCGCCGGGCCGGCCACTGGGGCGCGCTCGGGATCGCGGCCAGGGCGTCGGCTGGCCAGGGCGCCAGCAGGCCAGAGCGCAGCAGGGCGGCGTCTTCGTGGCCGTCCCACACGCCCAGGTTCGCGAGCGCGCGCGCCGCGCCTGTCGCCAGTCCGCGACGGTCGGACGCGCGCGGAGACAGCGCCGCTGCCCAGTCTGGCGACGGCGGCGGCCCCCCGCGGGCCAGGCGCTCCAGCACGTGGACCAACGCCGGGTCGGGCGGCGCCGTGGTCATGCCCAGCGTCTTGAGCTCGCGCTGGGCGATGTGCAGCGCGGCGAGGGCGCGCTCGTCGGCGACCTGCGCGGCCCGCGCGTGGCGGTGGGCGACGCGCTCCGCCTCGCTGCGCAGCCGCGCGATGTGACCGTCGAGCGTCACCGTGTCGTCCTCGTCGACCGCGGCGGTGATGACGGCTGCGCGCGCCGCAGCGTCCTCGCGGTCCAGGAGCAGCTGGGCCAGGGTGCTGACCCCTGTGGCTTCGCCCAAAGTCTGTAGGGCCTCGCGGAGCGCCAGGGGCGTGAGCTCCCGGCGGAGCGCGGCCACCAGCTGGGTCGCCTCGGTCACGCTCGTGGCCCGCAGCGGCAGCGCGACGCCCTGCACGGGCCACGGGCGCACCCCGTGTGGCGTCTCCACCCGACCTTGGGTCCCCCGTGGCCGAGCGACGCGGCCGACCACGACGCCGTCGGCGCCGGGGAGCAACGCCACAGCGCCCGCCTGGGGGGCGGGGCGTGCGTCGCGCCCGGGGGGCTGTCCAGTGGCAGGGCTCATGTCATGTCTCCGACCTGCAGGAGCTCCGCGAGCTGGGTCGAGCGGTGCTGGGGGCGCGCGTCTCGGACCGCTCTCTCGAGCGCGGACGGGTCGCCGACCACGACGCAGAAGCGACGTGCGCGGGTCAGCGCGGTGTACACGAGGTTGCGCTGCAAGAGCAGGTGATGCTGACCGTGAAGGACCAGCACCACCGCCGGGTACTCGCTGCCCTGGGACTTGTGCACGGTGATCGCGTAGGCCGGCCTCAGATCGCCCAGCTCGGTCGGGGGGACGTCGACCTCGCGCTCGCCGAAGCGCACCTGGACGCCGCCCGCGGCGCCGGGCTCGGCCGCGCGCGCCCGGCCACCCAGGGCGCCGAGGACACGGCCGACATCGCCGTTGAAGACGTCGAGGTCGTAGTTGTTGCGGAGCTGAATGACCTTGTCGCCCGCGCGCAGGTCTCCAGCGACCACCGCGGCGTCGGGCACCAACGCCTCGCGCAAGGCCTCGTTGAGGGCCTCTGTGCCCACGGCGCCGCGGTGGATCGGCACGAGCACCTGAATGTCGTCGACCGGGTCGAAGCCATAGCGCTGCGGCAGCCGTCGACAGACCACCTCCACCACGGTCTGGACGATGGACTCCGGTGTGCGCCGCGGGATCACGAAGAAGTCCCCGTCGCCGCCCGCCTTGTCGCTCACCGGCTGCTCCCCCTGCCGCACGCGGTGGGCGTTGCGCACGATGCTCGACTGCGCCCCTTGTCGATGCACGAGGGTGAGCCGAACCACCGGGCAGCGTCCCGACGCGATCAGGTCGTGGAGCACCGCGCCCGGACCGACGCTGGGGAGCTGGTCGACGTCGCCGACCAGGAGCAGCCGCGCGCCCGGCGCCACCGCCTCGCACAGGCTGCGCGCGAGCCGGACGTCGAGCATCGACGCCTCGTCGACGATCACGAGCTCCGCCTCGATGGGCGTGTCGGCGTCGCGGCCAAAACGGCCGGTGCTCGGGTCGACCTCGAGCAGCCGGTGCACCGTCAGCGCCTCGCCGCCCGTGGCCTCGCCCAGCCGCCTCGCGGCGCGTCCCGTGGGCGCCGCGAGGGCCACGCGCAGCTCGTCCGGGGCGCTCGCCGCCAGCACGCCTTGGATGAGCGTGGTCTTGCCGGTGCCTGGGCCGCCGGTGACCACCAGCAGCGCGCGGCTGAGCGCGGCCTGTACGGCGTCCCGCTGAGGTCCCTCGAGGGGGAAGCCGAGGGACTCGGCGGCCAGCGCCAGGCGGCGCTCCACCTCGTCGTGCTCGAGCGCCGCGCCGCGGCTCGCGGCCAGCCGCAGGAGCGCCGCCGAGAGCCGACGCTCCTCGCGGTCGAGGCGCGCGCCGGCGACCCGGTCGGCGTGCGCGTCGGGCAAGGCGACCAGCGCGCCG